>NZ_JBDJMU010000011.1:0-137035 GCF_039674105.1 Luteimonas sp. TWI596 | reverse complement strand
GCATCAACAACACCATCAAGGTCATCAAGCGCCGTGCCTACGGGTACCGCGATCAGGAGTACTTCTTCCTGAAGATCCGCGCAGCCTTCCCCGGAATTCAGCGATGAACCTAAAAAAAGCCACCACGGAGTGGCGGCTTTTCTATCCCAAGCCGTTGAGCCAACCCAATGGCGCGACAAGGGCGGAGTGGTGCGTGGATTCTGCAAGCGCCTTCTGGAAGCGTCAACAGCCCAGACCTTCCCCATCGGCCGATCGAGAGAACGACAGCACGCGTACTGTGACCCGCAACTTGATCGAACTGGCTCAGGCATCACCAAGACGGCGACAGCGCCCACGTCGCGGCATGCACCGCATGCAGATGCGTCGTATCGAACAATGGCACCTGCGGCACATGCTGCGGCTCGACCAGCAACGAAATCTCGGTGCAGCCGAGAATGATGGCCTGCGCGCCCTCGGCCACCAGGCGATCGATGATCGCGAGATACGCCGCGCGCGATGCGTCCAGTACGCGGCCCAGGCACAACTCGTCGTAGATCACGCGATGCACCACCTCGCGGTCGTCAGGCGCCGGCGTCAGCACCTGCAAGCCATGCCGCGCCTCCAGCCGCGCGCGATAGAAATCCTGCTCCATCGTGAAACGCGTGCCCAGCAACCCAACGCGACGCAGACCCTGCGCCTGGATCGCCTCGGCCGTCGGATCGGCGATGTGCAGCAATGGAATCTCGACCGCCGATTCGATGTGCCTGGCCACCTTGTGCATGGTGTTGGTGCACAAGACCAGGCCCTCCGCACCCGCCGCCTGCAGACGCCGCACCGCGTCCGCCAGCAGCGCGCCCGCAGCCTCCCACTGCCCCGCGTGCTGCAACCGCTGGACCTCGTGGAAGTCGACACTGAACAACACGATTCGGGCCGAATGCAGACCGCCCAACCGCTGCTTGATGGTCTCGTTGATCGTGCGGTAGTAGGGAATCGTGGATTCCCAGCTCATGCCGCCGAGCAGGCCGAGTGTTTTCATGGCGGTCCTCGATACGTGGCGCGGCGGAGGGCGCAATGTGCGCTCGAGGATAGGGCAGCCGGGGCGCGTTGACCTTCGACGGTGCCATCAGTTGCCCGGCAGCGTGCGCGGGCCGCCGCAGGACTACGGCGCGATCGAACAAATCCAGCTCAGCTTGGGTACGGGCCCGTAGCCAACGACAGCCTCTACGCCGACTTGGGCGCAGGTTGCAAATACTCACCGGCGGCCCAAACCGGCCCGTTTCACGCCCGGCCAGGCGGCGATTCGCGCTTAACCAGCACGACATGGAGGCCGGCCCAGATTCAATCCCTTTCCCCGGCAGCCAGGCACCCCGGCGGTGTGGCAGCGGGACGCGGAGAACGGAGCCTCGAGCATGCCCGCTACCGACACCACTATGGTGCTGGTTAAGACCCGCCGCCAGGCGTGGGGCTGCAGATGGATGCCCGGAACGGCGACAAACAGACGCTGTGGGCATCCCACGCGTATCGGGAGGCGAAGATCGAGCGCGACGGCCGCTCCCCGGCATCTCGATCCAAGGCAACAAGGTCGCCGCGAGCGCCGCGCACCATTAGCAACCTCGGGCTCGGCTACGAGGCAAGCGATGCGGCTGCAGTTAAGTCTACAGGTCCAGGTGCAGGTCAACTACTACCTCGAGGAGCAGAGCATCACCGACAAGTTCAGCGGCTTCGCGGTCCTCGACCTGCGCGCGAAGTTCCGCATCACCCCCCCGCATGCACGTAGACGTGCAACTGTGGAACATGACGGGGCGCGAGTATGTCTACGCCTGGTACGACAGCTTCTTCTGGGAGGACGCCCGACCCATGTTTTCCCCCTCGACCGGGCGGAGTGCGTTCGTGTCGATGACGGTGAACTTGGAGGCGATCCGGCGCGCCTTTGTCGGGCGTCTGTGTCGCGAACGAAGGTCGAGCGCCGCCAGCGGTCCGCGCCAGCACTTTGCTGTTAGTACGATAGGTTCCCGAGCGCTCACCGCAGAATCTACGACACCGCTAAGTTCAGTCGTTGACCGACCGGGCAAGTCCACGATCGCCCCGAAGCAGACATTCAAAGGGTACCGCAGCTTCACTCGGTCTAGAGAGTCCTCCACGGTCAGATCCGACTCGCCGCCATCGCAGGATGGCCATGGCGAGCCAGCCTGACCTCGGCGTAAAACGCACCTCAAGATCGGAATTGATCAGCAATGAAACCCCGCAAAGTCCGGGGCAGTCTGGTGATAACATCGCCTGGCAGGCCTTGAGCCCACGGGCCTCAAGACATCTCTGGGGGGGAGATATCCATGACGAGCCAAGAGGAAGGCTCCGCGCCGATTGAGATCGAGGCGTGGTTGAACAGCAAGACTAGTTGGTTGCGGGCAGCCGCGCATGATCTGATCATCCACCGGCGCACGCCGGATGAGGCAGGCATCGACGCGCTGGCAGATCACTGCCTGAAAGAAGCCGCAAAGACGTTGAACCAGGAATCCGCTCTGCTGGCGCCAGGCGCGATTGCCGGCACCCCGGGGCGCGCAGGGCTGCGACTGGAACGGCTGTTCGATATCCGTGGTGTCAATGCGTTGAGCGATCAAGCCCAGCTCAAACTGGGGGACTCGGATTTGACGATCGTGTATGGCCCCAACGGATCCGGCAAATCCGGGTACGCGCGCTTGACCAAACATTTATGCGGGGCGCGCTTGGCGGGTCCCATGCATGGCCACGTCTTTCTGGGCGCCACCGAGAAACCCGCTGCAACTGTGGAAGTCAGGGCAGTTGATGAAAACGGGCCGGCGGCTGAAACGTCCAGGTTGGTGTGGGATCTGGCGAATGGGCCGTTGACTAAGCTGAAAGCGATTCCAATATTCGACACCGTGACGTCCGTGGAGTTCGGCGAAAACGCGACATCGGCTACGCACATGCCTGGGTCCATGGTGTTCATGGGACGTCTCATCGAGATCTCTGATCGCGTCGGCGCCAACCTGCGCAAGCGAGCGGACCTGCTTGTGAAACAGCTGCCGCAAATAGATGCGGACTTGTGCCAATCGCAGGCTGCTGCGGCACTTCGAGGGCTTCTGAAGCCTAAAGCCCAAGAAGCGGCCATTGATGCTGCTTGCAGCGTGTCCGACCAGGAGCGCGTGGAGCGGGTGACCTTGGAAGCGGCCTTGGCACAGGCAAACCCGGCCGAGCTCCATACCAAGGTGGTCAAGCAGTTGGAGCAGCTCGCCAAGAATAAGCAATCGGCGCTAGATCGAGAAGCAGCCACTTCCGTCGACCGAGCCAACGCAATCATCGCTGCTCGAGCTGGAGCCATCGGCAAGCGAACGGCGGCTAGCGCGCACGCGACCGCGTTCTTCGACAAGATGCCGCTGACGGGCGTTGGAGAAAAGGTTTGGCGCAACTTGTGGGCGGCTGCAGAAGCGTATTCTAAGGCCTCGGCCTACCCGGATCACGAGCACCCGAACGTCGACGAACGGGCGAGGTGCGTGCTGTGCCAACAGGGCCTCGGCGCCGACGCTAAAGCGCGCATGCTCGGGTTCTCCGAGTTTATTCAGAACAAACTCCAAGCCGACGCAGCGGCTGCCGAAACGCACGTTAGCGACCTGACCAAGACATTGCCGATCACACCCGACGCGCAAGTGTGGGCCGCCGTGAGCCAAGCCATTGGGTTGGACGTGGCCGTTGGCGAATCACTGCGAGTGGCCGTGGACGCGCGAACCAGTGCTTTGAAGACAGCCTCCGACATCGCGGGCGTCCCCAGCGTGGATTGGTCGGTTTGGCACGCCGCGCATGCCAAACGGACCGCAGATTTGGAACTGGAGCGCGATCAACTTGCTGGGCTGATTGACGTGGAAGGCAGGACAGCCAGTCAGGAGCGGCTGCTCGAGCTGCGGGGCAAGGAGTGGCTGGCTGCGAACGTTTCCGCCATACAAGCCGAGGTCAAACGCCTGACAATGGTCGCAAGGCTTGAGACAGCCATCCGCTTAACGGCGACGCACACGCTCACGACGAAGAACAACGAGATCGCCAGCGCGGAGTTGGCCCAAGGGTTCTGCGATCGCTTCAATGCCGAGATGCGGAAGTTGGGCGGCAAAGGCTTGCCGGTGGTAATGAATCACAAGTCCCAAGGCAAAGGCCGATTCACGTTCTGCGCGGAACTGCTAGCTCCCAAACAGGCCGTCCACAACCGCGAGGTGTTGAGCGAGGGCGAGCAGCGGCTCATTGCCTTGGCCGCGTTCTTGGCCGATGCAACCGGAAGCGATCGTTCTATTCCTATCGTGTTCGATGACCCTATCTCATCGCTGGACCAGCGGTTCGAGGAGGCGGTAGCCGCGCGGATCGCCGAGCTTGCAGAGAGCCGTCAAGTCATCGTGTTCACCCACCGGTTGTCGCTTATTGCCCTACTGCAAGACGCGCACGAGAAGCGCGTCGAGAAGGGCTCCAAGGTCCGCTGTAAGGTCATCGCGATCAGGCGGGAAGGGCATCAGACGGGCGTGCCATCCTCGGTAGACACGTTCTCACTGAAGCCAAAGCCCGGGCTAGGCCAGCTCGTCAGTGACATGGGCGCGGCTAAAAACCTGGAACCGAAGTTCAAGCAAATGGCATTAAAGGATGCCTGCAGCACCTTCCGCATCCTGGTGGAACGCACGGTGGAAATTCACTTGTGCGCGAATATCGTTGGGCGCTTCCGCCGCGAGATAAAAACGATGGGAGTACTCAAGAAGCTGGTGGCCATCGAACCTGCAGATTGCATCTACATCGATGATTTGATGTCGAAGTACTCTGCCTTTGAGCACTCCCAGCCGGACGAAACGCCTGCCCGCTTGCCCGATCCCGACGAGATCATCGCCGACGCCACTGCGCTTCGGGCGTGGATCGATGATTTCGAGAAGCGGGCAAAAAGCGCCGCGGAGGGAAAGCGGTAGCATGAACTCAATCAATCCAACGGGGATTTCTCTCTGAACGGCGGGCCAATTCGGCCGAAACCGTCCTTTGATCATGTCGAGCGCCTGCACAACGACAAGAGAGTCGGGAACGAGCCTTCGATGGCAGCGCGCATCTCGACGGTTCTTGAAAGGCAGGGAGTCCATTCCATCATCCAAGCAAACGCCGCTTCGCGGCGTGGCGATGCTTAATCCAAGGATTCGATGCGAGTCTCTTTCACGAACCCATCCTCAGAATTTCGGATTCATTTATCCACAGAAGCTGGGAGAGAATCGATGAAGCACACTGGTTGACTAAGCCAAGCTGCCAGGCATATAGCATATTTTGATTAATCCGCCCCAAGGCATTCGAGCATGATTCTTCCTACCTTCTGGCAAATCCTGCAACGCGAGCACGAAAGTTTCAAATTCGCGGATCTGTATTTTCCTGCGCCAGACGCAATTAAGTAGCGAAATATCTCAGCGGCTCAAGCCTCAAGGAAAACTGACGCGGTACATAAAACAACATGGATGATACCAATGCGAATTCCAGCCGCCCACGCGCATCGCTACGTCTACCATTTCTCCCACATCGACAATTTGCCCGGTCTGCTGAAGCACGGATTTCTATCAAATAATCACCCCCAGTTCCCGAAGAAGCACCGCTCGATCGCCTCTTCTGGCATCCAGAAACGTCGTGCCGCGATGCAAGTCACCTGCGCGCCCGGCGGATGTGTTCATGATTATGTGCCGCTTTACTTCGGCTCGGTCAGTCCGATGCTTCTCGGCGTGGTCAACGCAAAGAATGTCGACCAATACGACATCCTCTATTTCGAGTTTCCGATCACGCTGGTCGATCAGCCTTGCGCGGTGTTCTCAAACGCCTCGGCTAACACGCAGGTTCCGCCCACCTTCTACAGCGATCCCGCAGACCTCCACAAACTCGACTGGGCGGCGATCGACTGCCGCAAGTGGGGCAATGTTGACGAGAATTTTCGGCACCGGCGCATGGCGGAGCTGCTCGTTCGGGGGCAGCTTCCTGTCACCGCCGCCACGCGTTGCGTTGTCTGGAACGAAGACGTGAAGAAGCGGGTCCAAGCGATCGTCGGAGCGACGCCATTTCCTGCTATCCAGTTTCAGAACAACAGGGAAAGGCCGCATTGGTTCACCGATTTCGCCAACGGGGGCACTGCAAGTGTAGTCAAAGGTCCAGGCGAGATCGCGATGACCTTCAAACAGGCTTGCGCCGCTGTGAACGAGCATGCGGGCTCACATGCCAGCACCGCGAAGTTCACGAATCTGAAGGAACTGCGCAACGGGCTGCGCGCGGACTTCGGCTGCCTGCCCGAGACTGCCGAACTCGTCGGACTCAAATCCGAAAATGGCGTGCACAAGCGGACGGTTGACGTCCATACCAAGGAGGTGGTCGAGAGACTCTTGTCGCTGCCGGAATTCGCCGCACTCGAGGAGGAGCCGCAGCTCCTAGTCGAGATCGCCGGCTACCTCCATGACATCGGCAAAGGGCCACGGGCGCGGTGGGACACGAATGACGGGCTGCAGAAGGTCGATCCCAATCATCCGGTTGGAGCAATGCCGATGATGGTGGCGATCCTCATCAAGCATGTCGGCACGGTTAGCAAAGTGTCGGTCAGGAAGCTGATGAAACTGGTCTGCTACCATGACCTTGTCGGCGACGTGCTTGGCAAAGAGCGGGACGAACAGCAGATTGTCGATGTTATCGATAGCAAGGAAGAACTCGACATGCTCTTTGCCCTTGGCAAGGCTGACACTACCGTGCTTGTTGAACATTGGTGGAAAGAACTGGCAGCAAAGGCGCTCTATGCTCGCTGCCTGAAAGCGATCGAGGAGGCGTTGTAAGCGCGCTATGCTGGAATTCACGCAAGGCGACATGTTCGATACTCCGGCGGACATCCGCGTCAACACGGTGAACTGTGTCGGCGTTATGGGCGCTGGCGTCGCCCTCGCGTTTAAGCAGCGCTACCCCGCAATGTTCAAGGATTATCTGTACGCCTGCAAGGATGGCCGGGTTCGCCCAGGGAGGATGCACGTCTGGAAGTCTCTAGAAGGCGACTGGATCATAAACTTCCCCACCAAGCGCGACTGGCGCGATCCGTCTCGTTACGAGGATATTGACGCTGGCCTCGACGATCTTCGCGCTTATCTTGACAGCATGGGGCCGGTAACCGTCGCGCTGCCTGCGCTGGGATGCGGACACGGCGGGCTAGACTGGGGCCGGGTCTCAGTGATGATCCAGAGCAAGCTCGGCGACATAGATGCACGCGTGTTGGTGTTTGCACCATCCGCATCGCGGCAGGCGGGACGCTCGGCTATCGAGGTGCCAACGGACGACGAGCTCGAAAGCACCGAGAAGCTCGGCTATCGGCTGGTGGAGCCCGGCGCAGTGCCGGCGCTGCAACTGCATAGCCCGATCTACCTGATCGGCAAGGAGCAGTCGCTGTCGCGCAAGTGGATCGCGCTCTTGCCCTCCCGCACACCGGGGGCGCGCGAGATTCAGGCGCTTCATGC
This sequence comes from Luteimonas sp. TWI596, assembly GCF_039674105.1. NCBI lineage: Bacteria > Pseudomonadati > Pseudomonadota > Gammaproteobacteria > Lysobacterales > Lysobacteraceae > Luteimonas > Luteimonas sp. TWI596. The sequence continues at coordinate 129,563 of NZ_JBDJMU010000011.1, read as the reverse complement.
CGTCGCAGGCGAGCTCGCACGCTCCGAAAGCGCGGCGACAGTGGCGCTGGTTCATGGCGCGAAGGTGAGTGAGGAAATTGCCCAAGTATTTGTCGACCAAGGCATCAACACGCTGTTGCTTCTCCCGTTCGGCGTGCTCACCCGCAAAGCGATCGCGAGGCGACCGGCTATTGACCCAGTGAGATCACCGGCGCTAGCTTCTGCTGCGCCTGCTAACGCGAAATGGTCGCGCCACCTGTTCGCTCAGGCGCAGGATCTGCTCTGTGCCAACGCTGCGGCGATGCTGCTCTCGGATCCGGAAGCGGACTGGTTGACCGCCAAAGGCATCGGCAAATGGGCACAGACACAGATTTCCTATATCCACTACGAGACCACGCCCATGCACATGCGCGAGGCACTTGCCAGTGTCGGCGCTCGCCGGATTTCCCGCCGTCGGGAGGATGGAGCGCCTGACATCGGCCATCTAGTCAGCGCCGTAGACGCGGACCGGTTGGGGCAACCGGATTCAGTGAACGCGTGCGAATACAACTCGGAGGCGAGCATTGTAGACCAGGCATCGACAACCAGGGTGCCAGAAGCCGCTGGCAGTGCTGCCAATGTCGTCACAATCGCGTGGGGCAAGGTTCCGCAAGCGGTACGCCGGGAGTGGCTTGAATTGCTGAGTGAGTGGAATGGAGCCGACGTTGTGGTCTCGCTTAAACTGCCTACGCCCCTGTCTAAGATCGACCGCGAGCGCATCGCACACCTGCTTCCTGCTGGAAATGAAAGCTAGATGAGCCGAGGAAGGTGCCTTCATAGCTTGATATATATGGCTCCTCGAGCACTGGGCAGCGAGTTGGATTACACGTAGGATTTGGAACGCAGATTGGCGGGCCCGTGCGCGGCCACCAAGCACGACGTGTCTTGAACCGGCTTCAAATTCCGGATTCCGATTTCTCTCGGTTGAGCGACCACGACAAATCAGTATGAGCGTCTGCTGTTAACGAGCAAGACGACGACTTATTTCGATACCGGTCATTCACCCCATCTACAGTGAAAGACGGTTTCTGGCCAAAAGGGGCCAGACCGCTTGACAATCACGCATCCTCCTCGCACACTCAACCCCGGAGCCTAGAAACTCCTCACACAGCGGTACCCACCTCCGACAAACCGGTGGGTTTTTTGTGCCCGAGATCCTTTCGAGCACAACCGACGCGTTGCCTGCGTCGGGAGGGCGGCTAATACAACACCCTTCGGGGAAATACGCCCGCCGTCTGTGTGCGGTTTCTAGCCTCCCGACTTCCCGTCGCCGTTTCCGGCTGGCGGGTCACTTCGATGGACTGAAGGAGGCAACATCATGTCGAACCACGACACGCACGACACCGAGCGGGCTGGCTACTTTCTGCCGGAGGACGACCGCACGCGGCTGGCGAAGCTGCGCGACCACATGGAGTTTCTGTCGCGTCTGGCGGAGCCGCGTACGCGCGATGAGGAACTGGACGACCCGCCCGAGGTCAGCCACGGCGAACTCGCCACGTGCCTGGCGATGTTGGCGGAGCAAGCCGAACTGGTACTGGAGGCCATGGCGTGGCGGCCACGTCCGGACGCGCCGTCCAAGCCGCGTGCCGCAACGGCGACCAACGACGCTGCCGCGCCACCGAGCGAGCCTGCGGACGACCCGGAAGCGACGCCCTATGCAACGCCGTACGCCACGACGGATTCGCCGGCACGTGCCATCGATATCCCGGAGGCGTATGTCTTCGGCGTCACCATCGATCAGGCAGACGCACTCGACCGGCTGGTGCAAACGCTGATGGCCCATGGCGACGTGTTGGCGTCGGGCCATGAGGACGATCTGGCCGATGCCACGGTGCCGACGCTGGGGTTGGCGATCTCGGAGGGCGCCGATGCCGTCCGGGAGATTCTGGAGCAGGTGCAGGATCAGCTGATCGAGCGCAGCGCCAAGTCGCATAGCGGCGTGCGCGAGGACCGGCCGGCGTACGGCGTCGCATCGCCTGCGCGTGTGTCGGAACAACTCGCCCTGCACTGATCGGCTGACGGGTCGGGTTCGCCGCTGCGCTGCTGCGCAGCGGCGGGCCCGCTCCCGTTGTCGCTGCCCTTTGCGCTGTTGTGAGCGCACGTTCGTCATGGAGGATCCCATGTACCGCCGCACCGACACCCTCGACATTTCCATTAGCGGAGCCCGAGCCGGCGCGCCCTCATCACCTACCGATGCGGGCACCCCACGTCATTTCGGTCACGACCACCCCGCCAAGCCCCGTCGCTCGCGCCGGCCACGGCGTTGCACGGTCGGCTATCACCACTACGCAGTGCACGATCGTTACCGGGGCGACGACGAGGTGCCCTACCTGCGCTTGAGCGGGCTCTGGCTTGACGCACTGGGCTTCAACGTCGGTACGCGTCTGCGCATCACCGCTGGCAAGGGCGTATTGATGCTGACGGTCGATGGTGCGGAGACCTGATATGCGCCGATACCGCGCGATCCATGACATCACCCTCGGCTTGGAGACGATCGCTTGGACGGCTTGACTCTCCATGACCTGGACGACGACATGCTCGCGCGTCTGCGCCTCCTGGCAGCGCAACACGGCCATTCGATAGAAGACGAGGCCCGGCGCATCTTGATCGATGCGCTGTGCCCCGATACCGCGTCAGCCGCAAGCCCCAGACAGAGGATCGATGCCGGGCCGTCACCCGAATCATCGGGCAATGCCAGGCGCAAGCCGCCCGCCTCCAGCACGGATGCGTGATCGCGAGACAGTGGCAGCCCGAATCCAATCGATGTCGATGGAACAGGCACTTCGAGCTTGCCCAGGCGCATGGGGTATTCGTGCCGACGCGATGCAGGACTCCTGTTTCACCTCAGCCCGAGGAGGCTGTCATGAAAGAAGCGAAGATCACCTTCCGGGTCGATACCGCCTTAAAGATCGAGTTCGCCAAGGCTGCCGAGGCCATCGGCTGTAGCAGCGCACAGCTGCTGCGAAGCTTCATGGGCGAGTTCATTCGCCAAACGCAGACCTCCGCAAGTTACGAGGTTTGGTTTCGCAATGAAGTTCAGCGCGCTATCGAGTCTGCGACCCGAGGCGGCTTGGCCTCGAACGAGGACGTGGAGGCCCGTTTCGCACGACGGCGCAACGCGACGCGCGGCCTGACCTCTTAACACTCGCCGGGGCGCCATCCTGTCCCGTATGTCCCGCACGCGCCCGTCGCCTTTCGCGCCCCCGGCAAACACGCGACAATGCGGGGCGCTGCGTCGTTCGCGACGCGCGTGCCATGGCCTTGTCCCCTTGCGGATGCAGCGCCACGGGGCAGCCGCGGGCTGCGCCGGGTGGCCATGGTGCGTTTTCTCCCCGACGACTTCCGACGAGACACGCCCGACATGGTCGATACCCCCAAGATCCTCTACACGCTCACCGACGAGGCCCCGTTCCTCGCCACGCAGTCGCTGCTGCCCATCGTCGAGGCGTTCACGCGCACGGCGGGCATCGCGGTCGAGACGCGCGACATTTCGCTGGCCGGGCGCATCCTGGCGCAGTTCCCGGAGCGGCTGACCGACGCGCAGAAGATCGGCGACCACCTGGCCGAGCTCGGTGCGCTGGCCACCACCCCCGAGGCCAACATCATCAAGCTGCCGAACATCAGCGCCTCGGTGCCGCAGCTCAAGGCGGCGATCGCTGAACTGCAGGCGCAGGGCTTCGACCTGCCGGCCTACCCCGATACGCCGAAGGACGATGCCGAGCGCGACGCGAAGGCGCGCTACGACCGGGTCAAGGGCAGCGCGGTCAATCCGGTGCTGCGCGAGGGCAACTCCGATCGCCGGGCACCGGCGTCGGTGAAGGCGTACGCGCGCAAGCATCCGCACCGCATGGGCAAGTGGTCGTCGGATTCGAAGACCCACGTTGCGCACATGGACGCTGGCGATTTCTACGGCAGCGAGCGCTCGGCGACGATCGCCAAGGCCGGTGCGCTGACGATCGAGCTGGTCGGCGCCGATGGCGCGGTCACTGCGCTGCGCGATCCGGTGAAGGTGCAGGCCGGTGAGATCGTCGATGCGGCGGTGCTGTCGCGCAAGGCGCTGGCGACGTTCGTCGCGGCGCAGATCGCCGATGCGAAGGCGCAGGGCGTGCTGTTCTCGCTGCACCTCAAGGCGACGATGATGAAGGTCTCCGACCCGATCATGTTCGGCGTGGTCGTAGGCGAGTTCTATCGCGACGTGCTGGCCAAGTACGCCGATGCGCTGGCCAAGGTGGGCTTCGATCCGAACAACGGCATCGGTGATCTGTACGCGCGCATCCAGTCGCTGCCGCAGGACCAGCAGGACGCGATCCGCGCCGACATCGATGCGCTGTACGCGCAGCGCCCGGCGCTGGCGATGGTCAACTCCGACAAGGGCATCACCAACCTGCATGTGCCCAGCGACGTGATCGTCGATGCGTCGATGCCGGCGATGATCCGCGACTCGGGCGGCATGTGGAACGCCGCTGGCAAGCTGCAGGATGCCAAGGCGGTGATCCCGGACCGCTGCTACGCGGGCGTCTACCAGGCGGTGATCGAGGACTGCCGCACGCACGGCGCGTTCGATCCGGCGACGATGGGCTCGGTGCCCAACGTCGGCCTGATGGCGCAGAAGGCCGAGGAGTACGGCTCGCACGACAAGACGTTCCAGATTCCCGCCGACGGCACGGTGCGGGTGAGCGACGCCGACGGCAACGTGGTGTTCGAGCACGCGGTCGAGAGCGGCGATATCTGGCGCATGTGCCAAGCCAAGGACGCGCCGATCCAGGACTGGGTGAAGCTGGCCGTGAGCCGTGCACGCCTGTCGGCGACGCCGGCGGTGTTCTGGCTCGACAGCGCGCGTGCGCACGATGCGCAGGTGATCGCCAAGGTCGAGACCTATCTCAAGGATCACGACACCAGCGGCCTGGACATCCGCATCCTGCCGCCGGTCGAAGCGACGGCGTTCTCGCTGGCGCGCATCCGCAAGGGCGAGGACACCATCTCGGTGACCGGCAACGTGCTGCGCGACTATCTGACCGACCTGTTCCCGATCATGGAACTGGGTACGAGTGCGAAGATGCTGTCGATCGTGCCGCTGATGGCCGGCGGCGGGCTGTTCGAGACCGGGGCCGGCGGTTCGGCGCCCAAGCACGTGCAGCAGTTCGTCGAAGAGAACTATCTGCGCTGGGATTCGCTCGGTGAGTTCCTCGCCCTGGCCGCATCGCTCGAGCACCTGGGCCAGACGCGCGACAACGCCAAGGCCAAGGTGCTGGCGGCAACGCTGGACACGGCCAATGGCCGCATCCTCGATGAGAACCGCTCGCCTGCGCGCAAGGTGGGTGAGCTGGACAACCGCGGCAGCCATTTCTACCTGGCGCTGTACTGGGCGCAGGCCCTGGCCGCGCAGGACGACGATGCCGAGCTGAAGGCGACGTTCGCGCCGCTGGCCAAGGCGCTGTCGGACAACGAAGCGGCGATTGTCGCCGAGCTCAACGGCGCGCAGGGCAAGCCGGTGGAGATCGGCGGCTACTACCACCCTGATCTGGCGAAGATCGCGCAGGCGATGCGCCCCAGCGCCACCTTCAACGACGCGCTGGCGACGTTGCAGGGCTGAGTCGGTCGTCCGGGCTGCATTCGCCCCCTCCCCGGCCCTCCCCCGCAAGCGGGGGAGGGAGAAGAGCGCAGGCGGCGGTTTGGGAGAGAGTTGCTTGCTCTCTCCCCCGCAGGCGGGGGAGGGAGAAGAGCACAGGCGGCGGTTCGGGAGAGAGCTGCCATTGCTCCCTCCCCGCAAGCGGAGGGAGGAAACGGAGCACAGGCGACTGTTCGGAAGGGAGTTGCTTGCTCCCTCCCCGCAAGCGAGAGAGGGAAAGAAGCACAGGCGACTGTTCGGGACGGAGTTGCTTGCTCCCTCCCCCGCACGCGGGGGAGGGTTGGGGTGGGGGGCTGCTTTCAGTCGTATGCAACCCAGGACATCGCGTCCTGGGTTTTTTCATTGTGGGAACAGACGTCAGCGCGAGCGCTCGGCCCCGCCCCGGCCCCCCCCCGCAGGCGGGGGAGGGAGAAAAGCGCAGGCCGCTGCTCGGAATGGGGCTGTCATTGGCCCCACCTCGCGCGCGCGGGGGGAACTTCGGCGCGCGTGGGGGCGGTCAGACGCAGCCTCAGTCGGTGAGCTTCACGACGAGCTTGCCGAAGTTGCGGCCCTCGAGCATGCCGATGAAGGCGTCGGGCGCGTTCTCCAGGCCGTCGACGACGTCCTCGCGCCAGCGGATGCGACCGTCGCGCAGCCAGCCGCCCATCTCGCGCAGAAACTCCGGGTATAACGCGATGAAATCGCGCTGGACGAAGCCGCGCACGGTCAGGTGTCGCGACAGGATCAGGCTCATCAACTGCGAAAGGCGATCGGGGCCGGGCGGTGGCGTGCTGTCGTTGTAGTGCGCCACGAGGCCGCAGACCGGCACGCGGGCGAAGTCGTTGAGCAGCGGCAGCACGGCGTCGAGCACCTTGCCGCCCACGTTCTCGAAGTAGACGTCGATGCCGTCCGGACACGCCGCCTGCAACTGCGCGGCGAAGTCGTCGGCGCGGTGGTCGAGGGCGACGTCGAAGCCGAGGTCGTCGCGCACATGCGCGACCTTGTCGGGGCCACCGGCGATGCCGACCACGCGGGCGCCCTGGAGCTTGGCGATCTGCCCGACGGTTGCACCGACCGGGCCGCTGGCTGCGGCCACGACCAGGGTCTCACCATTCGCCGGCTTGCCGATCTCGCGCAGGCCGGCGTAGGCGGTGAAGCCCGGCATGCCGTAGACGCCCAGCGCCAGCGACGGCGCCGGGCCGTCCCGGTCGATCTTGCGGCGCAGGCCCTCGCCGTCGACCACGGCATGGGTCTGCCAGCCGGCGTGCGCGAGCACCAGGTCGCCGGGCGACCAGGCCGGATGCAGCGACTCGACCACTTCCGAGACGGTGCCGCCATCCATGACCTCGCCGACTTCGATCGGGGCGACATAGGAGCGGCCGGCATTCATGCGGCCACGCATGTAGGGGTCGAGCGAGAGCCAGCGGTTGCGCAGCAGCACCTGGCCGTTGCGCGGGGCCGGCAGTGGGGCCTGCTCGATGCGGAAGTTGGCAGCGGTCGGCGCGCCTTCGGGGCGCGCGGCCAGAACGATGCGGGTGGTGGTGGTGGGCTTCATCGGCGCATACCTCTGGATGGAAGGGGGTGTCATACCGCATCGGGGCGGTATGCCCCGTCGAGACGATGGAATGGCTCAGCCGGCGCTGGCGCCGTCGAGTGCAGCGATGTCGGCCTTGGACAGCAGCAACGTCCGCGCGGCCGCCAGTTCGCGCAGTTGCGCGAGGCTGGTGGCGCTGACGATCGGTGCGGTGATGCCAGGGCGCGCGATCAGCCAAGCCAGGGCGACCTGGGCGACGGTCGCCGCATGGCGGCAGGCGACATCGTCGAGCGCGCCGAGGATGCGCTTGCCGCGCGGGTTGAGGTACTGCTGGACCACCTGCGCGCCGCGCGCGCTGGACTTGGCGGCGTCGGCCTCGCTGCGGTACTTGCCGCTGAGGAAGCCGCTGGCCAATGCGTAGTAGCTGATCACGCCCAGGCCGTGCTCGCGCACCAGCGGCTCGAGCTCGCGCTCGTAGCCGGCGCGATCGACCAGGTTGTACTGCGGTTGCAGCGTCTCGTAGCGCGGCAGCCCGTGCCGGCGCGAGATCGCCAGCGCTTCGGCCAGACGCGGCGCGGTGTAGTTCGAGGCGCCGATCGCGCGCACCTTGCCCTGCTCGATCAGCCGCGAGAACGCGCCGAGGGTGTCCTCCAGCGGCACCGTGGGGTCGTCCTCGTGGGCCTGGTAGAGGTCGATGACGTCGGTGCCGAGCCGGCGCAGCGAGTCGTCGCACGCGGCCTGGATGTTGGCCGGCGACAGGCCCGGGCGCTGCGCCCACTTGGCGACCTTGGTCGCGATGGTCACCGCCTGGCGTTTGCCGCTGCGCTGCAGCCACTTGCCGATCAGCGTTTCCGATTCGCCGCCGGCGTTACCCTCGGCCCAAGCGGAGTAGACGTCGGCGGTGTCGATCAGGTCGATCCCCAGCGCGACGCATTCGTCGAGCAATGCGAACGAGGTCGCCTCGTCCGCGCTCCAGCCGAACACATTGCCGCCGAACGCCAGCGGCGAAATGCGCAGTCCGGACTGTCCGAGTTCGCGTTCGGCCATGGTCGAATTTCATCCAGAGAAGAGGTTGCCAGCATAGGCAGCGCGCGGCGACGTGCGCGTCCATGCGCTGCAAAGCAGTGTTCCGGCCACGTGTGTCCGGACCGTGCGGGCCCGCAGCGGCGCGGCTTGTGGCACGCTGGCGGCACCTGTCCACCGGAGTTCCACCCATGCAACGCAGCTTGTCGTTGTGCGCCGCCGTCCTGCTCGCGCTGACTGCCTGCGGCGGTGCGCAGATCCGGGCCGATACCTCGGCCGACCTCGACGCCGCCAACGTGGCGCGCCTGGAGGCGGCGATCGCCGGCGACGGGCGCACGCCCGAGAACGCCGCGCGCGATGGCGCCCGCCACCCGCGCGAGACGCTGCAGTTTTTCGGTGTCCGTCCGGGCCAGACCGTGATCGAGATCACGCCCGGCAGCGGCGCCTGGTACAGCGAGATCCTGGCGCCGTACCTGCGCGGCAGCGGCCGCTATGTCGCGGCGATGGTCGACCCGGCGGCGGTGCCCGCCGGCCGCGGGCGCGACTACCAGCAGGCCCAGCGCGACGGCCTGCAGGCACGCTTCGCGCGTGATCCGGCGCACTTCGACCGGGCGCAGATCGTGAGCTACGACCCGGCGGCGCCGCAGCTGGGGCCGTCCGGCTCGGCCGACGTCGTGCTGACGTTCCGCAACGTCCACAACTGGCGCAGCAGCGGCCAGGCCGAGGGCATGTTCAAGGCGTTCTTCGATGTATTGCGCCCCGGCGGCGTGCTGGGTGTGGTCGAGCATCGCGCGGCCGGCGATGTGCCCACCGACGACCGCAGCGGCTACGTCGGCCAGGCGCAGGTCATCGCGCTGGCCCAGGCGGCCGGCTTCCGGGTCGACGGCAGCAGCGAGATCAACGCCAACCCGCGCGACACCCGCGACCATCCCGACGGCGTGTGGACCCTGCCTCCGACCAACCGCCACGAGCCGGGCGATGCGGCCCGCTATACGGCGATCGGCGAAAGCGACCGGATGACGCTGCGCTTCGTGAAGCCCTGATCGACCGGGATTGAGGCTCGGCATTGACATTAGGGATGCGCAGCCGCGCGTCCCGCCGTCCGCCTGCCGTGCCCCCGCCCAAGTTCCGACCCTTCGTTTCCATGCTGATCGCCTTCAACAAGCCTTTCAACGTGCTGTGCCAGTTCACCGACCGCAGCGTGCCGCCGCGGGCGACGCTGGCCGGGTTCGGGTTGCCGGCCGGGGTGTATCCGGCCGGGAGGCTGGACCACGACAGCGAAGGTCTGCTGCTGTTGACCGACGACGGGCCGCTGGCGCACCGGATCACCGACCCGCGGCACAAGCTGCCCAAGACCTACCGGGTGCAGGTCGAAGGCGCGCCGACGGCCGCGCAACTGCAGGCGCTGCGCGACGGCGTGACGCTCAAGGACGGGCCCACCCGGCCGGCGCAGGTGGCCTTGCTCGATCCACCGCCCGCACTGTGGCCGCGCGATCCGCCGGTGCGCTTCCGCAAGTCCGTGCCCGACGCCTGGCTGGAGTTGACGATCCGCGAGGGACGCAACCGCCAGGTCCGTCGGATGACCGCTGCGGTCGGGCTGCCGACGCTGCGGCTGGTGCGCGTCGCGATCGGTCCCTGGCAACTGGCCGAGCTGCCTCCGGGCGGATGGCGAGCGGAAGCGGGCTGAACGACGCCGCCCCTGTACCGGCGCCCATCACGTCACGTGCATTTCTGTTAACGTCTGGGTCGTTTTCGGCGTGAACTTGCACGCGTCCCCGACCCGCCAGGCTTTTCCACGGAGCTCCATGCCGTACTCCAGTCCCGTCAGCGGCCGCATCCTGGTGGTCGACGATCAGCCGGCGAACCTGCGCGTGGTCAGTTCGTTGCTGAGCCGTCACGGCTACGAGGTGACGACTGCGGCCGATGGAGCCGAAGCGCTGGCGCTGCTGTCGGACCTGCGTCCGGACCTGCTGCTGCTCGACATGCTGATGCCGAACATGGACGGCTTCGCGCTGCTGGGCGAGATCAAGCAGATCCCCGAGTTGCTGCGGCTGCCGGTGGTGTTTCTGACCGTCGCCCAGGACCGCGACCTGTTGTTGCGCGCATTCGATGCCGGCGCGGTGGACTACGTCACCAAGCCGTTCATGCCCGAGGAACTGTTGGCGCGCGTGAATGCCCACGTCGGCCTGAAGCAGACCCGCGACCGGCTCGAGCGCATCGCCCGCGAACGCCAGGAGCTGGTGAACCTGGTCGCGCACGACCTGAAGAACCCGTTGTCGAGCATCTGGTTCGCCAGCGACATGCTGCTCAAGGGCGAAACCAAGCCCGAGCGCGTGCCGCGCTACCACCGGATGATCCACGACAGCGCCGAGGACGCGCTGGGCTACATCCGGCGTTACCTCGAGACCCAGGACACCTCGCGCAAGGGTGAGGCGGCCGACAGTGCCACCGCACTGCGCGAGGTCGTCGACTGGCTGGTCGACCGCTACGCGCTGCAGTTCGAGGACCGCGGTGTGTCCTTGCAGACCCGGCTGCCGTCGGCCTCGCCGATGGTCGCGGTCGATACGCTGGTGCTGCGCCAGGTGGCCGAGAACCTGATCACCAACGCGATCAAGTACGCGCCATCGAGCAGCGTCGACATCTCGCTGCGCGGCGGCGGTCCGGGGTTCTGGCAACTGTTGATCGAAGACCGTGGGCCGGGCATCGCCCGCGACCTGCAGCACGCGCTGTTCCGGCCGTTCCAGCGGCTGGCCCACGCGGGCAAGGACGACGGACGCTCCAGCGGGTTGGGGCTGTCGCTGGCCAAGCAGATCATCGTCAACCTCGGCGGGCAGCTGTGGTACGAGGACCGCGAAGGCGGCGGTGCGCGCTTCATCATCGAGCTACCCGAAGTCGCCGCCGAGCGCGCGCTGCCGACCGCCGCCAACGACGACGCGCCGCCGCGCACGCGGGGCTGAGCCCTTCGCACACACGGGGGGCACTGGGAATTCTCGCTCGGCGAAAGTGCACTCTGACCCCGGTCTTGTTCATTTTTCATCCCCACGCGATGTCGCAAAACGCGTACCGAACACATCGCCCTCGTTCCACCGCGGCGGCGTGTCGTCGTCGCCGATCAGGCGCGTGATCGCGGCGCTCACGCGCGCCAGGCGGGCGGCATCGCCGTACTGGATCGGCAGGTCGACGTTGTCGCAGGGCCGGTGATAGCAGTTGCGCAGGAACCAGGTCGCCGCGACCCGCGGGTCCTGGCCCGCACTGGCCGACGTGACGCCGCCGTCGAGGTACAGCGCCGGCACGCCGGCGCGCACGAAGGCGTACTGGTCGCTGCGCACGAACGTCGCCTCCTCCGGGAACGGATCGGGCGACAGCGTGACGCCGACCTCCGCCGCCGCGCGCTCGGCCGCATGCTTCAGGCTCGAATGCTCGACGCCGATGGCCACGATGTCGCGCGTGGGCGCGGTGAGGATCGGCATGTCGATGTTGAGATTGGCGACCGCACGGCCGGCAGCCGGCGACGGTCGGCGCGCCAGCCAGGTGGCGCCAAGCAGGCCCTGCTCCTCACCGGTCACCGCGGCGAACACGGTCGAGCGCCGTGCCGGCCGGCCGTTGTGCGCCAGTTCGTGCGCGGCCTCGAGCATGATCGCAATCCCCAGTGCGTTGTCGAGCGCGCCGTTGTGGATGCCCTCGCCGTCCGCGCTGGCTCCCAGGTGATCGAGGTGCGCGGTGTGTACGACGCTCTCGCCGGCCAGCGCCGGATCGCGGCCCGGCAGCCGACCGACGACGTTGTGGCCCTCGCGCGTGTCGATGCGCGTGCGCGCGGCCAAGGTCAGCGTGCCGGGCAATGCGAACGGCGTCGCGGTGCCGGCGCGCGCGGCGTCGGCCAGTTCGGCCGCGGTGCGCGGGCCGTCGGCGAACACCAGGTCGGCGGCGGCCGCGGACACCACCGCCATCATACGCAGTGGCGGGCCGTCGTCGAAGGCGCGGCCGTCGTCGCCGCGCAAGCGCATCGCCGGCTGCAGCCCGCGCTCGAGCGTGCGCGCCCAGGGCGTGCCGGCCTCGTCGGCGGCGGTGTGCACCAGCACCAGCGCGATCGCGCCGTGGGCGGCGACCGCCTCGACCTTGCTGCGCAGGCTGCCGTAGTGCGCAGCCTGGGTGCCCGGGAAGCGGGCGGGCGCGCCGCCGAATGCGACTGCGATGCGCCCGCGCAGGTCGACGCCGCGAAAGTCGTCGTGGTCGAGCTCGGGGGCGTCGATCGCCTGGCCGACGAAGACCGCCGGCGCGCTGGCCTCGCTGCGCGGCGCGGCGAAATCGGGCAGCGGCAGGAACTGCTCGAACGGCCGCAGCGCGATGCGCCGCCCGCCGCGCTCGACCTCCAGCCGGGCCCCCTCGCGCTCGACGACGGCGCGCAGCAGCGGCACGCGTTGCTGCCAACCACCGCCGTCTCCCGCCGGTTCCAGGCCAATCTGGGCAAAGCGCGCGGCGACATGCTCGGCAGCCCGCGCATAGCCCGCGCTGCCGGTGAAGCGGCCTTCCATGCGGTCGTCGGCCAGGATGCGCACGTCGGCCTCGATGCGCTGGCCGGCCGGCGTGTCGTTGGCGACCGCGGCGGTGGCGGGCATCGCCTCGGCCGAGGCCGGGGCCGGCTCGCGTCCGCAGCCGGGCAGCAGTGCGAGCAGGCAGACGAGCAGCGCGAAACGGGGCATGACACGGGTCCGAGCGGGCGAGGCCGGACCGTAGCACAGGCCGCCGGCGCGGCCGCGAGGCCTGCACATCGGGCTTGCTAGCCTGCCGCGATGTACGACCTCGACCATGTACACCGGCGCTACGGCGCGACCACCGCGCTCGATGGCGTCGACCTGCAGATCGCGCCCGGCGCGACCACCGCGCTGATCGGCCCCAGCGGCGCGGGCAAGTCGACGCTGCTGCGGATGCTTGTCGGCCTGGAATGGCCCGACACGGGCGAGGTGCGTTTCGACGGCACGCCGCTGCGCCGCGACACGTTGCCGGCGCTGCGCCGACGGATCGGCTACGTGATCCAGGAGGGCGGGCTGTTCCCGCATCTCGATGCCGCCGGCAACGTCGCACTGCTGGCGCGCACGCTGGGCTGGTCGCGGGCGCGGATCGAGGCGCGCATGACCGAGCTCGCCGCGCTGTGCCAGCTGCCGGCCGATGCGCTGCGACGCTATCCGGCGGAGCTGTCGGGCGGGCAGCGCCAGCGTGTGGGGCTGATCCGTGCGCTGATGCTCGATCCCGACGTGCTGCTGCTCGACGAACCGCTGGGCGCGCTCGACCCGATCGTGCGCCACGACCTGCAGGCGCAGATGCGCGCGCTGTTCGCGCGCCTGGGCAAGACCGTGGTGCTGGTGACCCACGACATCGCCGAGGCGGTGTGGTTCGCCGACACGGTGGTGCTGCTGCGTGCCGGCCGCATCGTGCAGCAGGGCCCGCCGCGCGCATTGCTCGACGCGCCCGCGGACGATTTCGTGCAGGCCTTCATGCGCGCCCAGCGCAGCGTCGACGAGGCGGCACGGTGAGCGCGCGGCGCACGCTGTTCGCGATGCTGGCACTGCTGGTCGGTCTGTTGCTGCCGATCGTGGCCGCCGCGCAGGCCGCCACGATCGGCTCGAAGAACTTCACCGAAGGCGTCGTGCTGGGCGAGATCGCCACGCTGGCGGCGCGGCAGGCCGGCGCCGAGGTCACCCATCGCCGTCAGCTCGGCGGGAGCCGGATCCTGTGGCGCGCGCTGCTCGAAGGCGAGATCGACGCCTACGCCGAGTACACCGGCACGCTGGCCGACGAACTGCTGCGCATGCCGCGTGCGCAGCGCGCCGAATTGGATGCGGCGCTGGCCGAACGCGGACTGGCGATGACCGCGCCGCTGGGGTTCGACAACAGCTACGCGATCGGCATGCGCCGGCAGCAGGCCGCGCAATTGGGGATTGCGCGGCTGTCGGACCTGGCCGGGCACCCGCAGTTGCGGCTGGGCCTGAGCAACGAGTTCATGTCGCGCGGCGACGGCTGGCCGGGGCTGCGCACCGCCTACGCGCTGCCCCAGCGCCCCGATGGGCTCGACCATGATCTTGCGTATCGGGCGCTGGCCAGCGGGGCGATCGACGCCACCGACCTGTACGCGACCGACGCCGAGATTCCGCACTACGACCTGGTCGTGCTCGACGACGACCGCGACTACTTTCCGTCGTATGCCGCGGTCTATCTGTACCGGGCGGACCTGGGCACGCGCGCACCGGCGGTGCTGGCCGCGCTGCGCGGGCTGGAAGGTCGGATCGATGCGGCGACGATGCAACGGCTCAATGCGCGGGTGAAGCTCGACGGCGTGCGCGAGGCGACGGTCGCGGCCGACTGGCTCGGGGTTGCGCCGAGCGCGGGCGACGGTCGCGTGGCGCGCATCGCCCAGCGCACCGGCGAGCATCTGGCGCTGGTCGGCATCTCGCTGGGCGCGGCGCTGCTGGTCGCATTGCCGCTGGGCGTGGTCGCCGCGCGGCGGCCGCGGCTGGGCCAGGGCGTGCTGGCACTGACCGGCGTGCTGCAGACGCTGCCGTCGCTGGCGGTGTTCGTCTTCATGATCCCGCTGTTTGGCATCGGCGCGGGGCCGGCGATCGCCGCGCTGTTCCTCTACAGCCTGCTGCCGATCGTGCGCAACACGCACGCTGGGCTGACCGGCATCGCACGCGAGCTGCGCGAGACCGCGGCGGCGATCGGGCTGCCACCGGCGACGCGGCTGCTGCGGGTGGAACTGCCGCTGGCCTTGCCGACGATCCTGGCCGGCATCAAGACCGCGGCGGTGATCAATGTCGGCACCGCGACGCTCGGTGCCCTGATCGGCGCCGGCGGCTACGGCCAGCCGATCCTCACCGGCATTCGGCTCGACGACCTGGGCTTGATCCTCGAAGGCGCGGTGCCCGCTGCGTTGCTGGCACTGGCGGTGCAGGGCGTGTTCGAACTGGCCGAGCGCGCGCTGGTGCCACGCGGCCTGCGGCTGGCCGCGCGGCGCTGAGCCTCAACCCGCGCGCAGGCGGAAGACGATGACAGTCGCGATCGCGACCACCGACACGCCGCCCACGATCCAGAGCAGGTTGTAGACCGTGAAGCGCCGGTTGCGCAGCGCCTGCGGGTCGCCGCAGGCGGCGTTGGCGGCCAGCTGCAGCCGGACCAGGCTGGCGCAGGCCAGCGGCATCAGCGCGATCCCCGACCAGTCCACCCAGGGCGTCGTCGCCGGCCAGCGCTCGGCCACCGACGGACCGACGAACGCGGTGCCCCAGGACACCGCCTCGCACAGCGCAAACACACTCGCCACCGCCATCGGCCACCAGCGCCGCGCACTGCCCGACGCGCGCAGCGCCTCGTCGATCCGACGCGCCAGCGCATGCACGGTCAGCCACGCGAACAACGCGCGCACGACCGGGCGCAGCTTGACGCGATGCACGGCCTGCCAGCGGCTCCAGTGCCGGTAGAACCAGTACATCTGGTAGAGCCCGAACGTCGCGACGTAGAGCACCACCAGTTTCAGCGGCGAGACCACGTAGAACGCATCGCCCGTCACTGCGGGTGCGCGCACGTCGGACTGCGGCGGGGCGAACGGATCGTCCGGCGCGTGCATGCCGGTCAGCCGCCGCCGGCGCGCGTCGCGCGCAGCATCGGGTTCATTGCGACAGATCCACGACGAAGGCCGGCAGCAGGATCGCCGCGCCGGCCAAGGCCCAGATCAGGCCGAAGATCACGATCCACGCCCCGTTGGCCCAGGTGAAGCGCCGGTTGCCCGCGCCGTCGGGATCGCCGCAGGCGGCGTTCGCGGCGCGCTGCATCGCCAACATCGACAGCGCGATCGGCACCAGCGCCAGCAGCGAGATGTAGTCGGTGATCGGCACGCCGATCCCGCCATCGGCCAATAGCGAGGTCACCGTGCTGCCGATCTGACACACGACGTAAACGGTCGCCGCCAGCGCCGGCGACCAGGCGCGCACGATGCCGAGCGCGCGCAGGCGCTGATCGATGCGCCGGGCCAGCGCATGGGCAAAGAAGATCGAGAACAGCGCGCGCGGCACCGGCCACACGGTCGCGTTGTGGGCGCGTCCCCACCGGCGCCAGTGGACGTAGAACCAGTACAGGACGTAGAGGCCGAAGGTGACGAAGAACAGCACGCAGAACTTCGTCGCCGAGACGACGTAGAACGGTTGCGCGTCGGCGGCGGTGGCCGGCATCGGCGCCACGTCCGCGGTGGGGGGCGCGTACAGATTGTCCGCAGATGCATCCTGCATCGGTGATGTCCTGTTTCGAGGCCTCGCGCATGGTAACGCGAGCACCTGAGGACGCTGTCCGCCGCGAGGGCTCGGCAGCGCACTCGGGCTGGCACCCATAGCGGGTCGGGGGGCGGACGCGCGCTGGGTGTGGCGCCGCGTCCCTTCGAGGCGCCCGGGTACGACACCTGGCGCGATCTACCGGTGCGACCCCATGCGCAGTCGACAACTGGCCGGTCAGGCGCGAGCTGGGCGGAAAGGCTGGTCGAGGCAATGACGCCACATCAAGGCGCACCATTGAGCAATTTGGACTACTTAGATGTTCCATTTACTGCCAAACTAGCTTGAAATGTCTACTTTGATAGACCATTATCGACCGATGGACAGCGCCATCGAGCTCTATATCAACGGCACATGGCACTGCGCTGCCCGTATCGCGGTGAACGAACGCGCCGTGCGCTTTGAGTACCTGCCCGACTATGTCTTCGGCCACCTTGAGCACGCGCCGCCCGTGGCGCTTTCGCTCCCGGTCAGTATGGAGATCCACACCTGGTCGGGCGCTTCGCAGACGCCTCTGGCCTTCCTGTGGGATCTGGTGCCGCAAGGGCGCGGCCGCGAGCACCTGGCCGGCCTGCTGGGGGTTTCGGCCCAGGACGCCACACAGGATTTTTTCCTGGCCCAACACGGCGCCTTTGCGCCCATTGGACGTCTTCGTATCGACACCGCCGTCGAGTTCTACCAGCGTCAGACCGGCGGCGCTCCGGCGGAGGGCTTCACGACGCGAGACATCAGCGAACGAACCGATGCATTTCTTGCGCAGCTCGCGTTGCACAACATGCTTGCGGCCGGCACACCCGGCGTGCAGGGCGTGGCCCCGAAGTTTCTGCTGACTCAGGACGAAGAAGGGCGTTGGTATCCCGATGCAGCGCTGCCCGATGCGCGGGCACGTGAGCACTGGATCATCAAGCTGCCGCGAGGCCGGGACCCGAGCGATCAGCGGATTCTTCGCCACGAATCCATCTATCTGCAGGCCGTTGGCGCCTGTGGCCTGCGTACGATCGACACGCCCGTCTTCAAGGACGGCATGCTGTTCCTTCGCCGGTTCGACCGACAGGTCGGCCCCGATGGTGTCGTCCATCGTCTCCATCAGGAGACGCTGTCGGCACTGGCCGGGTTACCGGGCTTCGGCCGCAACGCATCGCTCTTTGCGCTCACCGAACGATTGGCGGACATGGCGTCGAATCCGGCCCAGGCCGTCGCGGAATTCCTGTGCCGGGACGTCCTCAACCGGGCGCTGCGCAACCCGGACAACCACGTGCGCAACACCTCCGTGCAGCAATGTCCGGACGGGACCGTGCAACTGACCCCGCTGTACGACATCGGCCCGATGTATCTCGATCGCGAGCTGATCACCCGCACCTGCGACTGGCGTCTGCCCGAGGGCAGGATCACCGACGATTGGAACGTGATCCTGGAGCGATTGGCGCTGCACGACGACGTCAAAGTGAAAGTCGCCATCGCGCTCAAGACCTTCGGCGAGGAACACCTGCCGAAACTCGCCCAGGAACTGCGCATGCGAGATGCCGATGCGGATATCGTCGAGGCGTGCGAGACCGCGATCGGATTTCAGATCACCAAGCTTCAGGCCATTGCCCATGCAACGCCGACGCCCTGACAGCCAGACGGTCCGCCTGCTCAGAGACGCGCTGGCGGTCGACATTGCCTACGGTCGTCTCGACCTTGCGCAAGCCGTCAAGCGCATGCGCAAGATCAGCGGATTGACCCAGGTGCAGTTCGCCAAACATCGCGGCATGAGTCTACTGACGCTCAAGCGTATCGAGAGCGGTAAAGGAAACCCGACGGTCGAGACGCTCGAAAGCATCGGACATCTCTTCGGGCTTCGCGTCGCCTTCGTGCATGCGGATCCCAAAACGACCGCCCATTGGCTCGAACACGAAGACGCGCGCGACAACGATCGTTGAGCGCTGGCAGAACGGGGCGCGCCTAACGCGACGCGGGCGGCGTGTCGTCGTCAAGGTCGCGCGCCCGGGGGCGCGCCGGGAACGGCAGCACGACGCCGCGCGTGTCATCGGCCGGCGGGCGCTGCCACAGCACCGGCACATCGTGCGGGGCTGGCGGCTCCAGCGTTTCGGCCTGCAGGCGCGCAGCGCGTTCGGCCTCCGCCTCCTCGATCTCCCAGCTGTAGCGGCGGCGCGGCGGCTGCGGGTCGGCACGGCGGAACCAGAACGCCGCCAGCACGCCGCCCAGTGCGCCGCCCAGGTGCGACTGCCACGACACGCCCGGCTCCTGCGGCAGGATCGTCAGCAACATGCCGCCGTAGAACAGGAAGGCGATCATGCCCGCGGCGACCGACGGCCGGTCGCGGCGCAGCAGGCCGAGCACGAAGATCAGGAACATCAGGCCGTGGGTCACGCCACTGGCGCCCAGGTGGTGCGACCCCGGATCGCCGAGCAACCAGGCGCCCAGCCCCGAGCCCAGCCACATCAGCGGCAATCCACGCAGCGTCGCCTTGGGATACACCGCGAGCGCCAGCGTGCCGAGCACCAGCAGCGCGCTGGCGTTGGCGATCAGGTGCCCCGGCGAGCCGTGCAGCAGCGGCGCACCGAGCAGGCCCATGAGGCCCGCCCAGTCGCCGGGACGCACCGCCAGCGCACGCCAGTCGACCATCGCCTGGATGCCGAAGGCGATGACCAGCAGCAGCACGAAGCCGATGCTGGCCTGCAGCGCGCGCGACAGCCGCTGCCTGTCGCGCGCGCGCTGGGCGGGCGAATCCTCGGGCGCTTCGGGCATGTCCAGATGCATCGGTCCAAGGTGGCGACAGATCGCGAGAACGCAAGCGACGGAAGCGATCGCGACAGAGGCCGCGTCCGACGAGCGCGCGGCAGCGGAGCGGAGACGACGCCGCGAGCGCGCTGGATGCTTGCTCGCGCCAGGCCCGTGCCCCCTCCCGACGCCTGCGGCGTCGACCTCCCCCGCGCTGCGGAGGAAGTGGCCCCGTCTGCGCTGCGAAGGAAGTGGCGCGTCCGCGCTACGCGCGCGAATCGCGCGGCTTATCTCCCTCCCCCGCATTGCGGGGGAGGGCTGGGGTGGGGGCGCTGTTCGCGGCAAGCCCAGCCCCCACCCGACGCCTGCGGCGTCGACCTCCCCGCGCTGCAGAGGAAGTGGCCCCGTCTGCGCTGCGAAGGAAGTGGCGCGTCCGCGCTACGCGCGCGAATCGCGCGGCTTATCTCCCTCCCTCGCATCGCGGGGGAGGGCTGGGGTGGGGGCGCTGTTCACGGCAAGCCCAACCCCACCCAACGCCTGCGGCGTCGACCTCCCCCGCGCTGCGGAGGAGGTGGCCCCGTCTGCGCTGCGAAGGAAGTGGCGCGTCCGCGCTACGCGCGCGAGTCGCGCGGCTTATCTCCCTCCCCCGCATCGCGGGGGAGGGCTGGGGTGGGGGCGCTGTTCGCGGCAAGCCCAGCCTCACCCGATGCCTGCGGCGTCGACCTCCCCCCAGGTGACGCGCGCGCGCCGTTACGCTGCGCCGGCCACGCGCCCGCGCCGCGCGCGTTCGAGGTGCACCAGCAGCAGCGAGATCGCCGCTGGGGTCATGCCCGGGATGCGCTGGGCCTGACCGACAGTCAACGGCCGCACCTGGCCGAGCTTCTGCACGATCTCCGCCGACAGCCCACGCACACCCGCATAGTCGAAGCCGTCCGGGATCGCCGTGCCTTCCTGACGCTGTTGACGTTCGATCTCCACGCGCTGGCGCTCCAGATAGCCGGAGTACGTCGCCTCGATCTCCACCTGCTCGGCGATCTGCGCATCCATCACGCCGGGCCCGATGCCCGCCACGCGCATCAGCGTCGGGTAATCGAGCCCGGGGCGGCGCAGCAGGTCGATCGCGTTGCTCTCCCGGCGCAGCTCGATGCCCAACGTCTCGACGGCGGCCCGGCCCAACGCGTTGTGCGGCGATGCCCACAGCCCGCGCAGGCGCGCGGTCTCGCGCTCGAGCCCCTCGCGCCGGGCGTCGAAGCGTCGCATGCGCGCATCGTCCACCACGCCCAGCTCGCGGCCGATGCCGGTCAGGCGCAGGTCGGCATTGTCCTCGCGCAGCTGCAGCCGGTACTCGGCGCGGCTGGTGAACATGCGGTACGGCTCCTTCGTGCCGTGGGTGATCAGGTCGTCGATCAGCACGCCGATGTAGGCCTGGTCGCGGCGCGGGGTCCAGGCATCGAGGCCCCGCACGTGGCGCGCGGCGTTGAGGCCGGCGATCAGGCCCTGCGCGGCGGCTTCTTCATAGCCGGTGGTGCCGTTGATCTGCCCGGCGAAGAACAGCCCCGCCACCGCGCGCGTCTCCAGCGACGCCCGCAGCCCGCGCGGGTCGAAGAAGTCGTACTCGATCGCGTAGCCGGCGCGGGTGATGTGCGCCTGCTCGAAGCCGACGATGCTGCGCACCAGCGCCAACTGCACGTCGAACGGCAAGGACGTCGAAATGCCGTTGGGATAGATCTCGGCGACGTCCAGGCCCTCGGGCTCGACGAAGATCTGGTGGCTGTCCTTGTCGGCGAAGCGCACCACCTTGTCCTCGATCGACGGGCAGTAGCGCGGCCCGATGCCTTCGATCTGGCCCGAGAACATCGGCGAGCGATGCAGCGCGCCGCGGATGATCTGGTGAGTGCGCTCGGTGGTGCGGGTGATCCAGCACGGCACCTGGCGCGGGTGGTCGGCCTGCGAGCCGAGGAAGGAGAACACCGGGCGCGGATCGTCGCCGGGCTGGATCGCCATCGCGTCGTAGTCGAGCGTGCGGCCGTCGATGCGCGGCGGGGTGCCGGTCTTGAGCCGATCGACGACGAACGGGCGCTCGCGCAGGCGCTGGGCGAGCGTGGTCGCCGGCGGATCGCCCGCACGCCCGCCCGCCGACTGGGCTTCGCCGACATGGATGCGACCGCCAAGAAACGTGCCGGCCGTCAGCACCACGGCCGGCGCGTCGAAGCGCAGGCCGGTCTGGGTGATGGCACCGCGGACCGCGTCGCCCTCGATGACGAGGTCGTCGACGGCCGACTGGAAGATCGTCAGGTTCGGCTGCGCCTCGACGGCCCGACGCACGAACGCACGGTAGAGATTGCGGTCGGCCTGGCAGCGGGTGGCGCGCACCGCCGGACCCTTGGAGGCGTTGAGCCGCCGCCACTGGATGCCGGCAGCGTCGGCGGCGCGGGCCATGACCCCGCCCAGGGCGTCGATCTCGCGCACCAGGTGGCCCTTGCCGATGCCGCCGATCGCCGGGTTGCAGCTCATCACGCCGATGGTCTCGACGTTGTGGGTCAGCAGCAGGGTGCGGGCGCCGGCACGCGCGGACGCGAGCGCCGCTTCGGTGCCGGCGTGGCCGCCGCCGACGACGATGACGTCGTAGCTATGGAAGTCGTTGGGCATCGACGGATTATCCGGCAGGTCGGCCGCCGCCGGCGAGCCGGTGCTTGGCACGATTTCTGCGTACGTTAGAACTGCACCCGGGACGGCGAGCGTCTGAAAGGGGGGCGCGGCTGGAGATTGGAACAGGGCCGGCCATGTACGTCCCGGGGAAGCGCGGGGCCGGATGTCGGGGGACATCCGGCCCCTTTTTCATTGGCTCGTCGCGCTACACACGCATCGTGCGCGGCAGAGCGAAGAGCCGACGCCCGGCGGAGGGCGGAACAGGGGGGATCCGAGAGTCCCCCGCCGGGCATCGACAGTCGTATGACCTTTTCGTCGCAAACCGACGCAATCGGTCAGGCGGGGCCAAGCTTCGCCCGGGAATGCCAAAGGCGCAAGCCCCAATGCAGGCCGACTTCCCGGAATGGGCCGGAGTTCACGAAAGCCGCCAAGCGCAGCAAAACCGGGAGGACCGGGAAAACCGGGGTCAGAGGCGCTTTTCGCCTAGACATCGCGCCATGTCGTCAGCAACGCATGCGCGAAAAGCGACTCTGACCCCGGTTTTTGGGCCGATCAGGGGATGCGCTGGTCGGGGCGGCGGTAGCCGGCGCGCTCGCGTGGGGCCGGGCGCGGGGTGTCGCTGCTCGGCGGACGGCTCGGGGGACGCTGCTCCGGCGGGCGCGCCTGCGGCGGCGGGCGATAGCCCGGACGCGGGCCGCTGTGGCCGGGACGGCCGTCGCCGCCGCCGGGGCGGCCGCCCCAGTGCCCACCCGGGCGACCCGGGCGATCGGTGTCGGGGCGTCCGGGCCGATCCGGGCGGCCGACACCGGGTCGGCCATCGCCCCAGCCCGGGCGGCCAGGCCCGTGGCCGTGCGGCGGCCGGTATCCGGGTCGTCCGTGTCCGTACCCAGGGCGACCGGGCACGACCGGGCGCACGATCACCGGCGGCGGTCGGTAGTAACCGCCGCCGTAGCCATACCCGTAGGGCCGGGTGCCGTAGTACGGCGCGCCGTACCCCGCACCGCCGTACCAGCCCGAATAGCGGCCATAGCCGACGCTGCCATAGGGCGCGCCATAGCTGCGATACACCGTGCCGGGCGCGCCGTAGTAGTAGTCGCCGCTGCCGCCGCGGTAGCCATAACTGGCGCAACCGGCGAGGGTGAGACAGGCGACGAGGATCAATCCCTTGCGGATCATGGCGGTCCCCCGGTCGATAAGGGGTCCAGCTTCGGCCGCGCCCATTGAATCGGCCCTTAAGGGCGCCGGTCCGCCACGCGACACGGTCAGGTTGGATCGTGAATCCGCAAGGCCGCTCGGCTACGCTGTCGCGATGCATGCCGCCCTGCCCTTGCCCGACGCCAACGCCCTGCTCGCCGCAGCTGCCCGGCTCGCGCCGGTCGCCCATCTCACACCGGTGCTGCGCAGCCGGGTGATCGACGCAGCCGCCGGTTGCGCGCTGCATTTCAAGGCCGAACATCTGCAGCGCGCAGGCGCGTTCAAGTTCCGCGGCGCCTGCAATGCGGTGCTGGCGCTGGACCCTTCGATCGCGGTGCGCGGGGTGGTCACCCATTCGTCCGGCAATCACGGCGCAGCACTCGCCCTGGCCGCGCATCTGCGCGGCATCGCCTGCCATGTCGTGGTGCCCGAGGGTGCGGTGGCGACCAAGCTGGCGGCGATCGCCAGCTACGGCGCGGTGTTGCACCACTGCGCGCCGACGCTGGCCGACCGCGAGCGCACCTGCGAACAGGTCCGCGCACAGACCGGCGCCACACTCGTGCATCCGTATGCCGATACGCAGGTGATCGCGGGCCAGGGCACGGCCGCACTCGAACTGCTGCATGCGGCCGGGCCACTCGACGATCTGGTGGTGCCGGTCGGCGGCGGCGGGCTGGCGGCCGGTACCGCGTTGGCGATCGCGCACGCCGCGCCGCAGACCCGGCTGGTGCTGGCCGAGCCGCGCGGCGCCGACGACACCCTGCGCTCGCTGCAGCAGGGCACGCGTGTGCACGACCTGGTGCCCGATACGGTCTGTGACGGCCTGCGCGGGCTGCTGGGCGCGCCGAACTTCGAGATCCTCTCGCGCCACGGTATCGAGCGCGGCCAGCCGGTCGAGGTGCTGGCGGTCGACGATGCCGACACCGTGGCTGCCGCACGGCGGATCGCCGTGCACACCAAGCAACTGGTCGAGCCGTCGTCGGCCATCGCGCTGGCCGCGGTGCTGGGCGCGCCGGCGCGCTTCGCCGGCCGTCGCGTCGGCATCGTGCTCAGCGGCGGCAACGTCGATCCGGACCGGCTGCCGTGGCGGCCATGAGCCAGCGGCGTCGACGTCGCCCGCTGCTGCGCCTGTGCGTCTGGATCGCGCTGCTGCTGGTCGCCTGGCTGGCCGGCGTCGCGGGCTGGATCGTGCATGTGGGCAGCCGCGACGAGGCCGGGCCGGCGGACGCGATCGTGGTGCTGGGCGCGGCCGCCTATGACGCGGTGCCCTCGCCGGTGTTCGAGGCGCGCATCGACCATGGCCTGGATCTCTACCGCGCCGGCCATGCGCCGGTGCTGATCTTCACCGGCGGCTACGGCGGCGCCAAGGCACGGTTCTCCGAGGCGCAGGTCGCACGCCGCTATGCGTTGCGCCGCGATATCCCGGCCTCGGCGATCCTGACCGAGTCGCGCTCGCGCACCACGGTCGAGAACCTGGTCGAAGCGCAGCGGCTGATGCGCGAGCACGACCTGCATCGGGTCATCGTGGTGAGCGACCCGCTGCACATGGCGCGCGCCCTGCGCGCCAGCCGCCGACTCGGCATCGACGCGCTCGGTTCGCCGACCCCGTCGACGCGTTTTCGCACCTTCCGCACCCAACGCGAGTTCCTGCTGCGCGAGGTGTACTTCTTCCACCGCGATCTCTACGAGTCGATCGTTCGCAAGCTAGCTGCATGACCGAAACCCATTCGGCCGCGGTACTCGCGCTGGTTGAAGGCAGCGACAACTTGAGCACCGGCGCGCAGATCGTCTGAGGCGCGACGCACAGGCGCGCTCCACGCACCGGGCGTTGTGGGTCAATCGCCGGCTTCGCTGTGGCCCGCAGATGCGTGTCGATCGACCGCGCCGCCGCTGAACGTCACGCGCGAGGATCGGCGCCGCCCCTTTGACATACGCAACGTATGTGAAAGATGATCCGCATCCCAATCCCACAGACCCGTCGCGATGCCGCGCCAGACCCGCCAGGCCATGATGGCGCAGACCCGTGCACTGCTGATTGCCAGCGCGCGTCAGGCGTTCGCACAGGTCGGCTATGCGCAGACCTCAATGGATGCGTTCACCGCCAAGGCAGGCCTGACGCGGGGCGCGCTCTATCACCACTTCGGCAGCAAGGAAGGGTTGCTGCGCGCGGTGGTCGAGCAAATCGAGGGCGAGGTCGCGCTGCGCCTGGAGGCCATCGGTGCAGCCGCCGGCACGCCCCTGGAGGGGTTCCGGCGCCGGTGCTGCGCTTACCTGGAATTCGCACTCGAACCGGAGATCCGACGAATCGTGCTGCAGGACACCCGCGCAGTCTTTGGCGATGTCCCGGCGGCCGCGCAATCGGCGGCCATCCTCACGCTCGAAACGGCGCTGCAGACGCTGGTGGACGCGGGCACCGTGGCGCCCGTGGCGGCCCCCGCCGCGGCGCGAATGATCTACGGCGCGGTCACTGAAGCTGCGTTCTGGATCGCCGAGTCCGACGACGCCCAGGCAGACCGCCTGGCGGAGGCGCTGCGAACACTCCATCGCGTGCTCGACGCGATCCTTCTCCCACCGCCCCAAGGGCCGATTCGATGATGCAATGGTCGAACACCGCGACGCGCTTCGGCGCGATCGCCAAGCTGTTCCACTGGACCACCGCGGCCGCGTTCATCGGCGCCTACCTTGTGGTGTACGTCGTGATCTGGTGCATGGACGACACCTCGCCGGCCTCGTTGCCCGTCCTCAACATCCACTGGGCGCTCGGCTTGCTCGTCGGCTTCCTGGTCCTCCCTCGCTTGCTGTGGCGGGCGTGCAATGTCACGCCCGCCCCACCGGCGGCCTCGCGGGCCGAGCACTGGCTTGCCGAAACCGCGCACTGGCTGCTCTACGCCTGCATGATCGTCATGCCGCTCACCGGTTATCTCGGCACCGGGGCGCCGACCGACTTCGGCCTGTTCGTGGTGCCTGGCTTCAACGAGACCGCCGCTTTCCAGTGGCTGTCATCGACATGGCAGCTGTCGTGGGAGGCCTTCGAGGCGCCGATCGACGTGATCCACCACGCGCTGGGCAAGTGGGTGGTCTGGGTGATCGTGCTCGGCCATGTCGCAGCCGCCCTGCATCACCACTGGATCCGCCGCGACGACGTGCTGTTGCGCATGTGGCCCGGTGCTCGTAGCGGACGCGCGACGCGCCGCTGACCCGTCCCGCGTCGGCGCACCGTCGATGGCGAAGCAGGCCGCCGCTGCGGGCGTCAGCGTGCAGGCTGGCCGTCGGCCACCAGGGTCAGGCCCTCGGCCAGCAGCCAGCGGGTCGCGAGCACGCGCTGGGGCTGCGGCTGGTCCTTGAGCACGTCGACCATCTGCCGGAATGCGCGGCAGCGCCCTGCCCGGCTGGCCTCGTCGGTCCCGGTCGAAGTGAGCCCGAGCATGAAGCCGTCGTGCAGCAGCGTCGCGGTCACCGCCGCGGCGCGCAGCACCTGTTGCGCGGCGGCCGGATCGAAGGCCTGCGGCTGACCTTGCAGGCCGGTCAGCGCGACGTTGGTGAAGGCATTGGCGAAGCGATTGCGGCTGGCCGGTCCGAGCCGGTCGACGGTGCGCTGGAACGCGGCCAGGTCGCGCGCAGCGTCGGGCTCGAACAGATCGCACAACGCCCGCGCTTCGCCGGGTTCGCGCGAGGCGTGCAGGACCGCCTGGAACAGCCCGTCGATGGCCTCGGGCGCGGCGCGCCGCAGGACATCGCTGCCCGTCGACAGCACCGCGGCAGCATCGATCTGCGACAGGTCGATCTCGTACTGCTGCGCGGACGCCGGCAGCCACAACGCGGTCAACAGCAGCACAGCGGTCGGGCGCCAGCGCATCAAGGCATCCACGTAGCGGGAAGGAGGCGCCGAGTCTAGGCGGTGGCGCGCGGCGGCGGATGAACGCCGCGCTCAGGCGCCCATGTAGCGCCCGGGCCGATGGTTGAACAGCAGCACCAAGTTGAGCACCAGCACGCCGAGCGCCGAGTACAGCACTTTGGAGGGCGGCAGTACGGTCAGCGAGACCAGCATCAGCACCGCGTCGAAGCCCAGCTGCAGCTTGCCCGCACTCCAGCCGCGGCTGCGCTGCAGCCAGACCACCACGATGCCCACGCCGCCCAGGCTGGCGCGGTGGCGGATGAACGACAGGATCCCCATGCCGACCAGCGCACCGCCAAACACCGCCGAGAACAGCGGCGTCATCGAGTCGAACGGTGCCATGCGCGGGATCAGGTCGGCGACGACGCCGGTCACGCCGACCGCGAGGAAGGTCTTGAGGGTGAACTCCCAGCCCATGCGCCGCACCGCGATCCAATAGAACGGCAGGTTGAGCAGCACGAACAACAGGCCGAAATGCGCGCCGGTCGCGTAGTGCGCCAACAACGCCATGCCGGCCACGCCCCCGACCATCAGGCCGCCGGTGGCCAGGATCGACATCCCCAGCGCACTGACCAGGCTGGCCAGGATCAGGCCCTGCACATCTTCGGCGACGGTATGGCGCTGCGGCAGCGGCGCCGGGGCGGCCACGGCCACGGCCGCGGCCACCTCGGCAGCGTCGGGCACGGGGTCGAACGCGCCAGGGCGGGAATTGGCGGACACAGAAGGGAGATCCGGATATTGTTGCAGCGCAGCATAACGCCTGCGGGCCATCGCCGTCATTGCGCGCGGCACCCCGCCCGCGTCGTGGTCAACGTCAGTGACGCTGCGGCCGCTGCCGCTGTTGGGCGTCTATCGCGCCAGCAAGGCAGCGGTCGAGGCGATGACCGAATCGCTGGCCGTCGAGGTCGAACCACTGGGCATCCGCGTGCGGCTGGTCCTGCCCGGCCGGGCACCGGAGACGCGCTTCGGCGAGAACGCACGCGCGCACCTGCGCGGCGTCGACCATCCCGCATACGGGCCGCTGGTCGAACGCGTGCTCACCGGCTTCCGCGAGACCGACGGCCCGGTCACCCAGGCCTTGGACGTGGCCGAGGCGATCTGGCGGGCGACGACCGAGCCCGGGACACCGATGCGGATCGCGGCCGGCGCCGACGCCGAGGCCTGGATGGCCGAGGCCGGTTGAGCCTGCGCCGGCGGCGCGGCGTCAGTCGCGTCGCCGGCGGACCGGGATCGCGCTGGCCGGGAATCGCGCGAGTTCCTCGCCGCCGTCGCGGATCGGCGCCCCCGGCTGCGGCGCCCAGGCCATCGCGGTGATCCATTCCCAACTCGCCGGCAGGCCGTCGGCCTCGCGGAACTGTTCGTAGTGCGCCGCGGCCGCGGCGAAGCGCGCGCGTCCGGTCAACGCACGACGACGACCGGCCAGCGCGTTGGTCGCACCGACCGCGCGCAGCTCGCGCATCAGCGCGGCCATGTCGGGGTGATGGTGGACGGCGACCTCGCGGTCGAGCACCGGATTGCGGAAGCCGGCCTGCATCAGCGCGTCGCCAAACTCGGCGATCGACGCGAACGGGCTGACGTGCGGCACCTCGTCGGCATGGCCGAAGGCCTCGCGCAGTTCGATCAGCGTCTGCGGGCCGAAGGTCGAACACAGCAGCAGGCCGTCGGGGCGCAGCACCCGACGAAAGCCGGCAAACGCGGCCGCCAGGTCCTCGACCCATTGCAGCGACAGGTTGCAGAACAGCACGTCGACGCTGTCCTCGGCGATCGGCAGTGCGCGCAGATCGGCGCAGACCCGGTCGACGGGGCGCTGCAGGCCGAGGCGGTCGCGCCAGCCGGCGCGCACCGGCGCCTGCTGCAGCATCGGCAAGGCCAGGTCCACCGCCACGATGCGCGCCTTGGGCCAGCGCGCGCGCATCGCCAGCGCGGCATGCGCCGGGCCGCTGCCGACATCGAGCACGCAGCCGGGCACGCGGTCGTCGAGATAGTCCAGCGACTCGAGCAGATGCGCCTCGACCTGCCGTTGCAGAGCGGCGGCGCCGGCGTAGCTCGACGAGGCGCGCGAAAACGCCCGGCGGACGTGGGTGCGATCGAAGATGGCGGTCATGGGGTCGGCGATTCGGGGCGGGGAAACGGCGCGCGCTAGGCCGCGACCGTGGACAGGAACGCGAGCAGATGCTCGGCCACGGCATCGGCGTGGGTCAAAAACGGCGCGTGGCCGGCGTGCGCGATCGTGTGCGCCTGCGCGCCGGGGGCCTGCGCAGCGGCCGCGTGCATCGCCTGCGGGTCCACCAGCCGGTCGCGCCGACCGGCCAGCCACAGGCTCGGCACGGTGAGCCCGGGCAGTGCCGCACGCAGGTCGACGCTGCGCAGCAGCTGCAGCCCGTCGACGAGCGCATGCGCGGCCGGCTCGCCGCGGGCGAAGACTTCAGCGCGCAGCGCGCGCACCTCGCCGCGCGCATCGTCCGAGCCGAAGGCTTCCAGCGCGATGAAGCGGTCGAGCGTGCCGCGGTAGTCCTCGCGCAGGCCGCGCGCGAAGTCGCGGAAGACCTCCGGCGCCATGCCGTGGGTCCAGTCTTCGCCGCGCACGAAGCGCGGACTGGCGCACAGCATGGCCAGTGCGGTCACCGTGTCCGGGCGGCTCGCCGCAGCCTGCAGCGCGAACAATCCACCGAGCGACCAGCCCAGCCACGGCGCTGGCGGCAACCGCGACGCAAGCGCATCGACCACCAGGGCGAGCGCCAGCGGCACGGTGGCCTCGCGGCTGCGTCCATGACCCGGCAGGTCCACGCAGTAAACGGTGCGGTGAGCGCGCAGGCGCGCGACCAGCGGCGCGAACACGCCGCCATGCATCGCCCAGCCGTGCAGCAGCACCAGCGGCGGCCCGTCGCCGCCGACCTCGATGTGCAGGCCACTGCCGTCGTCGGGCAGCGTGGCCGCGGGGGACATGTCGTGCATCGTCGGTGTGCCTTCGTGGGTCATGCGCCCTTGTCCCCGCGCAGCGCGCGTGTGCGGCGCGGGCTGCTGGCCGCCGGGCGTGCGACCAGCAGCGCGAACGCGACGATGCCGCCGGTCACCACCAGCGCGCCGATCAGCGCCCGGCCCTGCGGCCAGGCTTCGTGCAGGAACAGCGCGCCCAGCAGCGCGGCGAACAGCAGTTCGGCCGCCTGCATCGCTTCGGCCGCGCCGAGCGCGACCGGGTTGTGCCGGACCATGCCGGTGGCCTGGAAGAACAGGATTGTCGCGATCACGCCGGCGCTCAGCGCCACGCCCGCCGCCAGCCAGACCTGCGACAGCGCGGGCGGGCCGGCCTGGTGCCAGGCGAAGGCCGCCACCACCAGCCACAACGGCTGGCTGGCCAGCGTCAGGCCGAACACGCGCTGGGTCGCGCTGAGGTCCTCGCCGGTGCGCTCCAGGTGCAGCAACAACAGGCGGTTGCCCAGTGGATAGGCGATCGCCGCGGTCAGCACGCAGGCCAGCGCGATCCAGCCCGCCGCATCCAGGCCCGCGCCGCCGTGGCCGAACTGCATCAGCAGCACGCCGACCAGGATCGCCGCCGCCACCGCCAGCGCGGCCGGCGGCACGCGGCGACGGGCGTCGCGATAGAGCAGCGGCGCGCACAACATGCCGGCGATCACGGTGAACTGGAAACTGCCGGCGACCAGCCACGCCGGGCCGCTGGACGCGGCGAACGACAGCATGCAGTAGAACAGCAGGAAGCCGATCGCGCTGCAGCGCAGCCACGCCCAGGGATGTGCGGCGATCGCACGCAGGACCGGCGCGGCACCGCCCTGCCAGGGCATCAGCGGCAACAGCAGCGGCAGGGTGATGAAGTAACGCAGGCAGGCGGTCCAGGCCCAGTGGCCGCCGCCGCTGGCGCTGGCGCGGTTGAGCACATAGGTCAGCGTGAAGAACAGCGCCGAAGCGAGTGCGATCGCCACCGCCAGCAATGCGCGGCGGGTGTCTTGGGGCTGCGTGCTCATGCCGGGATCGCAGACGCTGTCGGTGCCAGCGCATCGCGCGCGGCGGCGAGCGCATCGACCAGCGCGTCGATCTGGGCGTCCTCGTGGGTCGCGGCGAGCGTGATGCGCAGTCGTGCCTGGCCCTCGGGCACGGTCGGCGGGCGGATCGCCGCGACCCAGAAGCCGGCGGCATCGAGTGCCTGCGACAGCGCGAGCGCGGTCGCGTTGTCGCCGCAGCGCAGTGGCTGGATCGGTGTGTCGGACGGCATCAGGTCCAGGCCCGCGCGCGCGGCGCGTTCGCGCAAGCGCTGCACCAGCGCGCCCAGCCGCTCGCGGCGCCAGTGCTCGTGGCGCGCCAGCCGCACCGCGGCCAGCGTCGCGGCGGCCTGCGCCGGCGGCAGTGCGGTGGTGTAGACGTAGGGCCGCGCGGTTTCGGCCAGGTGCGCGACGAGGTCGGTATCGCCGGCCACCACCGCGCCGTAGCCGCCGAGCGCCTTGCCCAGCGTCAGCAACTGCAGCGGCACCGCGTCGACACCGAGGCCGGCCTGGGCGACGCTGCCGCGGCCATCGGGCCCGCACACGCCGATGCCGTGCGCGTCGTCGACGTACAGCAGCGCCTGCTGCGCCTGCGCGACCGCGGCCAATGCGCGCAATGGCGCGATGTCGCCGTCCATGCTGAAAACGCCGTCAGTGGCCACCAGCGCCGCGCCGCCCGGCAGGCCCTGCAACTGGCGCAGCGCGCCTTGCGCGTCGCCGTGCGGGTAGCGGCGCAGCCGGCAACCGGCCAGCCGCGCAGCGTCGATCAGGCTGGCGTGGTTGAGCCGGTCCTGCACGCAGGCATCGTCCTCGCCCAGCAGCGCCTGCAGCACCGCGAGGTTGGCCGCAAAGCCGCTGCCCAGCAGCAACGCCGCCGGCACCTGCAGCCAGTCGGCGACCTCGCGCTCGAGCGCGACATGGCGGGCGTGATGACCGCAGACCAGGTGCGAGCCGCCACTGCCGACGCCGTCCTCAGTCGCCGCATCGCGCAGCGCCGCCACCACCCCCGGATGCTGGGCCAAGCCGAGGTAGTCGTTGCCGCAGAAGTTCAGCAGCCAGCGGCCATCGACCTCGCAGCGCATGCCGTCGCGGCGCGCGACCGTGCGCCGCCGTCGGCGGGCGTGGCGGGCCTCGCGCGCCAGCCGCGCCGCGCGCGCGCGTTCGCGCAGGTCGGGCCGCTCAGGCGACATCGCCGCCCGCGTCCGCGCGTGCCGGCGTCATGCCGCGCAGCTCGCCGGGTGCTGCGGCAGTTCGATGATGTCGGCGTGCACGGTGCCCGGGTGGTCGTGATCGGCGGCATCGACCATCACCTGCATCGGCCGCAGGCCCAGGCGCGCGAACAGCGCCAGGTCGCGCTCGGTGTCGGGGTTGCCGGTGGTCAGAAGCTGCTCGCCGTAGAAGATCGAGTTCGCGCCGGCCAAAAAGCACATCGCCTGCAGCTCGTCGCTCATGTCCTGGCGCCCGGCCGACAGCCGCACCATCGAGCGCGGCATCAGGATCCGCGCGACCGCGATCGTGCGCACGAAGTCGAATGGGTCGATCTGCTCGGTGCCATGCAGCGGGGTGCCTTCGACCTGCACCAGCCGGTTGATCGGCACCGAGTCGGGATGCGCCGGCAGGTTGGCCAGCGTGCGCAGCAGACCGGCGCGCTGGCGGCCGCTCTCGCCCATGCCGACAATGCCGCCGCAGCAGGTCTTCAGGCCCGCCTCGCGCACGTGCTCGAGGGTGTCGAAGCGGTCCTGCAACTCGCGCGTGCGGATGATCGCGTCGTAGTACTCGGGGTCGGTGTCGATGTTGTGGTTGTAGTAGTCCAGGCCCGCGTCCTTGAGCGCGCGCGCCTGCTCGCCGCTGAGCATGCCCAGCGTGGCGCAGGTCTCCAGGCCCAGCGCTTTGACCTCGCGGATCATCGCCGCGACCTTCGGGATGTCGCGGTCCTTGGGCGAGCGCCACGCCGCGCCCATGCAGAAGCGGGTCGCGCCGGCGGCCTTGGCCTGGCGCGCCTTCTCCAGCACCGCCTCGGTGGCCATCAGCTTGGTCGCATCGACGCCGGTGTGGTAACGCTGGGCCTGCGGGCAGTAGGCGCAGTCCTCCGGGCAGCCGCCGGTCTTGACCGACAGCAGCGTGCTGACCTGGACCTCGGCCGGATCGAAGTGCTCACGATGCACCTGCGCGGCGCGGAACAGCAGCTCGGTCAGCGGCAGCGCGAACAGCGCCTCGACCTCCGAACGGCTCCAGTCGTGACGCAGGATGGGCTGGCCGGCGGTATCGCGGGCGTGGCTGACAACGGACATGGCGGTTTTCCGACGGTCGCGGCGGGATAGGGCCGGCAGTCTGGAAAGCATGACGCAGGCTGTCAACCAGATGCCGGCCTCGCCGGTTGACGAGCGCCGTGCCCATCGCTGGCTGCGGCGGCTGTTCGCGGCGCGCTGCCTGGTATGCGAGGCACGCGGCGACGACGGCCGCGCGCTGTGCGCGGCCTGCGCGGCGGCGCTGCCGTGGACCGGGCCGGCCTGCGCGCGCTGCGCCGTCCCGCTGGCGGCCGGCGACACGCTATGCGGCGGGTGCCTGCGTCGCCCGCCGCCGCTTGATGCGACCTACGCGGCCTTCGTCTACGGCTTCCCGGTCGACCGCCTGCTGCCGCGGCTGAAGTTCCACCGCGACCTCGCCGCCGGCGCCCTGCTGTCGGCGTCGATGGCGCGGGCGCTGGCGTCGCGGCCCCGGCCCGACGCGCTGGTGCCGGTGCCGCTGCATCCGGCGCGGCTGCGCGGGCGCGGCTACGACCAGGCGCTCGAACTGGCGCGTCCGCTGGCCCGTGCGTTGGCGCTGCCGCTGCGCACCGACCTGTTGCGCCGGTCCCGGGCGACCGCGCCGCAGTCCCGCCTCGATGCGCCGGGCCGGCGCCGCAATGTCCGGGGCGCATTCGTGGCCACGGCCCGTGGCCCGCTGCCCGCGCACATCGCGCTGGTCGACGACGTCATGACCACCGGCGCGACCCTGCGCGCGGCCGCGTTGGCGCTGCGTCGCCTGGGCATCGCACGCGTCGATGCCTGGGTCTGCGCGCGGGTGCCGTGAGCGCGGCAGGTAGGATGGGCCGACGTCCCCACACGGTCCTGCCCATGTCGAGAGCACGCCTGCTGCCCCTCCTGCTTGCCCTGTCCGCGCTCGGCGCGCTGTCCGGTTGCGTCGAGCGACCCGCCGAGTCCGCGGTTTCCGAGCGCTATGTCGACATTGAATTGCACCTGGAGCCCGCGCGCGATGCGCCGCCGGGCAGCGAGACGACCCGCGCCTGGACCACCGACGACGGCCGGACACTTCACCTGCGCCACGTCGATACGATCCCCGGCGCCGATGTCCGCTCGGTCCGCGCCGAGGTTCTCGGCGATCGTCCCGCGATCGTGGTCGAACTCACCCCGCCAGGCGCCGCCCGACTCAAAGCACTGACCACCAACCATATCGCCCGGCAGTTGGGCCTGGTCGCCAACGACAGACTGCTGATCACCGCACGCATCGCCGGCCCGTTCTCTGACGGCTTCCAGGTGTCGACCGACACGCTCGAGGACGCCGAACGCCTGCGTCGCTCGTTGGTGGTCGGCGACGACCGGTAGCTGCCCCCACCCCAGCCCTCCCCCGCAGGCGGGGGAGGGAGCGAAGCGCGCGCACTTTGGGAGAGCGCTCGATTGGGCGAGGAGGACTGGATGGCGTGCGCAATGCGCGCGCATTGCTCCCTCCCCCGCCTGCAGGGGAGGGCTGGGGTGGGGGCGACCGCACGGCCCCGCCGCCAACGCCCGGCCGTCAACCGCGCAGCGCGCGGGCGTGGTGGGCGATGTGGTCGCCGATGAAGCTGGCGATGAAGTAGTAGCTGTGGTCGTAGCCGGGTTGCATACGCAGCTCCAGCGGATGGCCGGCGGCGGCGCAGGCGGCCTGCAGCAGCTGCGGACGCAGTTGGCTGTCGAGGAACTCGTCGGCCTCGCCCTGGTCGATCAGCAACGGCAGCCGCTCGCTGGCCGTGGCCACCAGCGCGGTCGCATCCCAGGCCTGCCAGGCGGCGCGGTCGTCGCCCAGATACGCCGAGAACGCCTTCTCGCCCCACGGCACCTGGCTGGGCGCGACGATCGGTGAGAACGCGGACACGCTGCGGTAGCGCCCGGGGTGCTTGAGCGCGATCACCAACGCGCCGTGGCCGCCCATCGAATGGCCGCTGATCGCGCGTGCGTCGGTGGTCGGAAAGTGCGCCTCGATCAACGCAGGCAGTTCGCGCGCGATGTAGTCGTGCATGCGGTAGTGCGCTGCCCACGGCGCCTGCGTGGCATCGACGTAGAAGCCGGCGCCCTGACCGAGGTCGTAGCCCTCGGCGTCGGCCACGCCCTCGCCGCGCGGGCTGGTGTCAGGCGCAACGACGATCACGCCATGCTCGGCGGCATAGCGCTGCGCACCGGCCTTGGTGATGAAGTTCTGCTCGTTACAGGTCAGGCCGCTGAGCCAGTACAGCACCGGCAGCGGGCCGCGCTCGGCCTGCGGCGGCAGATACACTGCGAACCGCATCGTGCAGCCGAGTGTGTCGGAGGCGTGTTCGTAGACGTCCTGCCAGCCGCCGAAGCTGGCGCGATGTTCGTTGCGTTGCATGAGGCGCTCCTGCATGCCGGCCTTTAGCCGACCCGTGTATTGATCAGTGCATCGAGCTGCGAGAGAAGGCGCAGCAGCGGTTGGGTATCGGGCTGCCCGTCGAGATTGCGATGGGCGGCCACTACCACGTCACTGCGCGGTGGCCATTGGCCACCGGCGCGTGCCTCGTGCAGGCTTGGCAGGAACACCTGCGCCAACCAATGCTCAAACGGCATCTCGTCGAGGCCGAACGGTGAATCCACTGCGCGCGGCGCGCCCACCTCGCCTTCGACCCAGCCCAGCGCGCGCAGCGCCTGCTCGATCGGCTCGACCAGGGCCGCGCGCGGATCGACCTCACGCGGTCTACGCCGGGCGTCGAACCAGCCCACGGCCGCGACTCAGTAATGGACCACTGAGCGGATCGACTTGCCTTCATGCATCAGGTCGAAGGCGTCGTTGATCGCGTCCAGATCCATGGTGTGGGTCACGAACGGCGCGAGTTCGATCTCGCCCTTCATCGCGTCCTCGACCATGCCCGGCAGCTGCGAGCGGCCCTTGACCCCACCGAACGCGGTGCCGAGCCACTTGCGCCCGGTGACCAGCTGGAACGGCCGCGTGCTGATCTCCTGGCCCGCGCCGGCGACGCCGATGATCACGCTCTGGCCCCAGCCACGGTGCGCGCATTCGAGCGCGGCGCGCATCACGTTGACGTTGCCGATGCACTCGAACGAATGGTCCACACCCCAGCCGGTCATTTCGACGATCACCTGCTGGATCGGCTGCTCGAAGTCCTTCGGGTTGACGCAGTCGGTGGCACCGAACTCGCGCGCCAGTTCGAACTTCGACGGATTGGTGTCGACGGCGATGATGCGCCCGGCCTTGGCCTGGCGCGCGCCCTGGATCACCGCCAGGCCGATGCCGCCCAGGCCGAACACGGCCACACTGTCGCCTTCCTGCACCTTGGCGGTGTTGTGCACCGCGCCGATGCCGGTGGTCACACCGCAGCCGAGCAGGCAGACATGTTCGGGGTTGGCGTCGGGATTGATCTTCGCCAGCGAGACCTCGGCGACGACGGTGTACTCACTGAACGTCGAACAGCCCATGTAGTGGTAGATCGGCTCGCCGTTGTACGAGAAGCGCGTGGTGCCGTCGGGCATCACGCCCTTGCCCTGCGTGGCGCGCACGGCGACACACAGGTTGGTCTTGCCCGACTTGCAGAACAAGCACTCGCCGCACTCTGCGGTGTAGAGCGGAATCACGTGATCGCCCGGCTTGACCGAGGTCACGCCCTCGCCCACTTCGACGACGATGCCCGCGCCCTCATGGCCGAGCACCGCGGGGAACAGCCCTTCCGGATCGTCGCCCGACAGCGTGAACGCGTCGGTGTGGCAGACACCGGTGTGGGTGATCTTCACCAGCACCTCGCCGGCCTTGGGCGGCGCGACGTCGATCTCGACGATCTTCAGCGGTTGCCCGGGGGCGAAGGCGACAGCAGCACGGGATTTCATGGCGATGACTCCAGGGAACGTCAGGACAGGAACACGCAGGCGATGGGCCGCTCAGCGCAGGTAGGAGCGGACCAGCGCGATGGCGTCGTCGATCGAGGCCTGCCGCCGGTCGGCACTGCTGGCCCCGGCGAGCTCTTCGCGCAGGTGACTTTCGAGCACACCGGCCATCAGGCCGTTGACCGCGCCGCGGATCGCGGCGAGCTGCTGGAGCACCGGCGCGCAATCGGTCCCGGCTTCGAGCGCGCGCTCGAGCGCGTCGAGCTGGCCGCGCATGCGGCGCACACGGGCGAGCACACGCTTCTTTTCCTCGGGCGAATGGGGCATGGTCGGCCTGCGGGCTTGGTACTGGGGTGGAGTATATCGCGAAGCCGACAGGCGCGTGCAAGCCGCCCTGGCATGCATGCCTCTGGCCACCTCAGGCCGTGCGACTGCACGTGGCCGAGAGGCTGTAGCGCCGCCATCGATAGGACTGCTTGCGGCACGAACTTCTTCGCCTCGATGTCGTGGCTTCGCCCCAGACGTGCATTGTTCACGACGACAAGCCCTCGCCCAATGCGTCGACCATGCTTGATGTTCATCGAACTCACGCGGCTTCGACCGCATGGTCGACCCCTGGACCGCTCGCAGCGCCGTAACCCCCGCTTACAGACCGGCTTGTTTACACTGGTGCCCCGCTCCTCGTACCACAGCATGGACAAGCAATCGATCATCGAGACGCTTCGACGTCGCGTGCCGGGTCTGCTCGGCATCTATGCCTTCGGTAGCCGGGTCAACGGACAGGCGGAGTCGCACAGCGACCTGGACCTCGCCGTCCTGGTCGAGGGCTATGCCGAGCCGGTGGCCTTGTGGCAGTTGGCAGGCGATCTGGCCGGGACGGTCGGCTGCGATGTGGATCTGTTGGACCTGCGACGTGCATCGACGGTCATGCAGCACCAGGTGCTGACCCGCGGCGAACGGTGGTGGGCCTCGGATGTACGTGCGGGTCTGTTCGAATGCGCCGTCCTCGGCGAGAAACTGGAGCTCGATCGCGCGCGCGCCGGGTTGCTGTCGGACATCCGCAGGGAGGGACGCATTCATGGCCGATGACGTGCTGTTGAACAAGGCGGCGACGATCGAGCGCTGCGTCCGCAGGGCGCGCGAAGAGTACGCGCACAATCCCGCGACGTTCGGTGACGACTACACGCGCCAAGATGCCGCGATCCTGAACATCCAGCGCGCCTGCGAGGCGGCGCTGGACATGGGTCAGCACGTGATCCGGCGCGAACGCATCGGCATCCCCCAGAGCGCTCGCGATGTCTTCGCCCTACTCGCAGCCGCGAACTGGATTGATGGCGATCTCGCCAGCGCGCTTCAACGCATGGTGGGCTACCGCAATATTGCAGTTCACGAATACCAGACGTTGCAACTTCCGATCACGATCGCGGTCATCACCCGCCATTTGGTCGAGTTCGAGGACTACGCCAAGGCACTGCTGTTGCGCGATGCACAGACCGAAGGCGGCGCGTCGAACTGACCACGGCAGGCGCATGCACCGCAAACAGCCGGCTCACCCGGTGTTCTGGATGCCCGCCGCGATGCCGTTGACGGTCGAGATCAACGCACGCAGCAGGTCGTCGTCCTCGCGGTTGGCCGCGCGCCAGCGGCGCAGCAGTTCGACCTGCAGCAGGCTGATCGGATCGACGTAGGGGTTGCGCAGGCGGATCGACAGCTGCAGGCGATAGTCGTCGGCCAGCAGCGTGTCCTGGTCCTTGAGCAGCAGGATCGCGTCGCGGGTGCGGCAGAACTCCGCCGCGATCTCGGGGAAGAACACCGCATGGGCATCGCCGGCCAGCTGCGAGTAGCGCTCGAAGATATCGATGTCGCTCTTGGCCAGCAGCATCTCGACATCGTCGAGCGCAGCGCGGAAGAACGGCCAGTCGCGCGCCATCTCCCTCATCGCTTCGCGACCGTGGCGCTCGATGCCGTGCATGAGCGCGGTGCCCAGGCCGTACCAGCCGGTCAGGCCGGAACGGTTCTGCGCCCAGGCGAACACCCAGGGAATCGCGCGCAGGTTGGCGATGCCGCCTTCGCGTCGGCGCGAGGGCCGCGAGCCGATCTGCAGCCGTTCGATGACATCGATCGGCGTGGCGGCGCGGAAGTAGTCGGGGAAGTCCTCGCGTTCGTGCACCAGCGCGCGGTAGTGCGTGCGCGACACACCGGCCAGGTCGCCGGCCAGGTCCCGCCAGGCGTCCTCGCGCGGGTCGGCCGGGCGTGGTCGCAGTGTGGCCTGCAGCACCGCGGCGGCGGTCTGTTCGAGATTGCGCAGCGCCAGCGCGCGGATGCCGTACTTGCGGTGGATCACTTCGCCCTGCTCGGTCACCCGCAGCACGCCGTCGACCGAGCCGCGCGGCGCGGCATGGATCGCGCGTCCGGTCTTGCCGCCGCCGCGGCTGACCGAGCCGCCGCGGCCGTGGAAGAACGCGATGCGCACCCCGGCGGCCTGGGCCAGTGCGGTCAGTTCGACCTGGGTGCGCTGCAGTGCCCAGCGCGAGGCCAGCAGGCCGCCGTCCTTGGCGCTGTCCGAATAGCCGAGCATCACCGTCTGGCGATTGCCGCGCGTAGTCAGGTGCGCCCGATAGCGGGGATCGTCGAACAGCGCGCGCATGACGGCCGGCGCCGCCTCCAGGTCGTCGACGGTCTCGAACAACGGCGCGACGTCGAGCGGCACGTCGCCGTTCTCGACGCAGCCGGCGATGCGCGCCAGCGCCAGCACCGCCAGCGCATCGGCGGCGCTGCGCGCCATCGAGATGATGTACAGGCCGGTCGCGGATTCACCATGACTGCGGCGCAGATCGGTGACCGCATCGAACACGCCCAGCGTCGAGGCGACGGTCGCGTTGGACAGCGCGCCGTTGGCCTTCGGGGGCGCATCGAGCATGGCGTGCAGACGCTCGACACGCGCCTCGACCTCGAGCGCGGACCAGTCGCTGTCGTCGATGCGGCCGAGTACCTCGTCGTGCACGGCCGAATCCTGGCGCAGATCGAGCGCGGCGAGATGGAAGCCGAACGTACGCACACGCCACAGCAGGCGTTCGAGCGCGAACAGGCCGGCGTGATCGCCACGGTTGCCGCGCAGGCTCGTATCCATCAACACCAGATCGGCGAGGAACGCGTCGGCATCCGCGTAGCCGGCGCGGTGATCGGCATCGGTCAGGCGCAGTCGCAGCTGCATCAGATCGAGCAGGCGCCGGTACGGCATGTCGGCATGGCGCGGGTTGAGTGTGGCCTCGGCGTCGGGCAGGCGGCGCCGGTAGTCGTCGACTCGCGCCATGATCGTTTCGTCGATCGTGGCGCGGCCCAGTGTTTGCGTGAGCACATTGCCGAGCCCGCGCAGGTCGCGGCGGTACTGCGCCAGCGCCTGGCTGCGCTGGGCGCCGAGCGCGGCGCGCATGGTGTCGGCGTTGACGTTGGGATTGCCGTCCATGTCGCCGCCGACCCAGGTCCCGAAGCGCAGCACCTGCGGCAGCGCCGGACGCGTGCCGTAGACGCGTTCGATCGCGTCGCCGAGCGCTTCGTAGAACACCGGCAGTACACGGTAGAGCACATTCGACAGATAGAACCCGACGTGGTCGACCTCGTCGGCGACGGTGGGCTTGCGCGCGGGCGACTCGGAGGTCTGCCAGGCAGACGCCAGTGCCAGCCCGATCCGGGCATCGTCGGCCCGGCGTTCGGTCGGGGTGCGTTCGCGGTCGATGTCGGCGATCAGCCGCTCGACGATCGTGCGCTCCTTTTCCAGCAACACCCGGCGCACCGCCTCGGTGGGATGCGCGGTGAACACCGGCTCGACGTGCAACCGCGAAAGGCAGGCCTGCAAGTCGTCGAGCGTCACGCCATCGTCGTGCAGTGCGCGCACCGCCGCCTCCAAGCCACCGGGCTGCGGCGCGTCGCTGGCGCGCTGGTAGTCGCGGCGACGGCGGATGCGGTGCACACGCTCGGCGAGGTTGACCGCACCGAAATAGGCGGCGAACGCGCGCACCAGCGCCTCGGCATCGTCGGTGGCGACCTGCGACAGCCCCTCGGCCAGCGCATCGACCGGCGTACCGGACTCGCGCCGTGCGATCGCCGCGCGCCGCAGCGCCTCGACGCGCTCGAGCAGCGCCGGCGAGGCTTGTTCGGCGAGCATGTCGCCGACCATCGCGCCGAGTCGGCGGACATCGTCGCGCAGCAGGGTATCGGTACGCGCGAACTCGACTTCGCGCAGCGGCAGGGCGGACTCTCGGGTGGCGTCTGGCGTCATCCCGACAACTTACACAAGCCGGGCCCGTGGTGGGTGACGGCCGCGCGTCAGTAGGCGAACTCGCGGAACACGCGATCGATGTCGCCCTGCCAGGGGCCGTGGTAGAGCGCGAGCTTCTGCTCGGCCGGGGTCTGCCCCGACTCGGCGATCTCGATCAGCGTGTCCAGGAACACGCGCTCGTCCTGGCCGTCGCCGTTGTGGCGGGCGCGACGCTGCAGGCCGGCGGCGGAGATCTTCAGCGCCTCGACCGCGAGATCGCGCAGCGTGCCCGTGCGCCACGGCGTGGCGAGCGCCTGCCGGGGCACCGCGTCGCGCAGCGCGTTGCGCTCGGTGAGCGTGAGGTCGCGCACCAGGTCCCAGGCGGCATCGAGCGCGGTGTCGTCGTAGAGCAGGCCAACCCAGAACGCGGGCAACGCGCACAACCGGCTCCAGGGGCCGCCGTCGGCGCCGCGCATCTCCAGGTACTTCTTGAGCCGCACCTCCGGGAACGCGGTGGTCATGTGATCGGACCAGTCGCGCAGCGTCGGCAGCTGACCGGGCAGCGCCGGCAGCCGGCCGCGCAGGAAGTCGCGGAAACTCTGACCGCTGGCGTCGTGGTAAACCCCATCGCGATAGGAGAAGTACATCGGCACGTCGAGCAGGTAGTCGACGTAGCGCTCGTAGCCGAAGCCGTCCTCGAACACGAAGTCCAGCATGCCGGTGCGATCGGCGTCAGTGTCGGTCCAGATGTGCGAGCGGTAGCTGAGAAAGCCGTTGGGCTTGCCTTCGGTGAACGGCGAATCGGCAAACAGCGCGGTCGCCACCGGCTGCAGCGCCAGCGACACGCGGAACTTCTTGACCATGTCCGCTTCGGACGCGTAGTCCAGGTTGACCTGCACCGTGCAGGTGCGGGTCATCATGTCCAGGCCGAGCGTGCCGACCTTGGGCATGTAGTCGCGCATGATCCGGTAGCGGCCCTTGGGCATCCACGGCATCTCGTCGCGCCGCCACTTGGGCTGGAAGCCCATGCCCAGAAAGCCCAGGCCGAGCGCTTCGGCGACCGCGCGCACCTCGCGCAGGTGCGTGTGCACCTCGCTGCAGGTGGCGTGGATGTCGATCAGCGGCGCGCCCGACAGCTCCAGCTGTCCGGCCGGCTCGAGCGTCACCGACGCACCGTCCTTGAGCAGGGCGACAGTGCGGCCGTTCTCGTCGACCGGCGCCCAGCCGAAGCGAGTGAGCCCGGTCAGCAGCGCCTCGATGCCCTGCGGTCCATCGAAGGTCGGCGGGCGCAGGTCGGACAGGCGGAAGCCGAACTTCTCGTGTTCGGTGCCGATGCGCCAGTCGGCGGCCGGCTTCTCGCCCGAGGCCAGCACCTCCACCAGTGCGTTGCGGTCGGTGATCGGCGTATCGGCGACGTGGCTGGGGCTGGACAAGGCGATGATGCTCGGCGGAAATGGCGGGGACAGCCGCAGGCCAGCCGCGGAATCCGCGCACTATACCGGTTGCTTCGGCGGCGATCGTTGAGCGGATCGGGCCGCAGATTTCCGCCGATGCAGCGCTCGCCCCGGCGACGCTGGACGCCTGCCGGGGCGACCGCACGATGCCCGGCGCGTGGCGCGGTCGCATTCACGTCCAGATGAATGTGGGCAGGCGCAGGCGCGTCCGATCATCCGTGACTCCAATCACAGCCAGGCACCGGGTTTGCGCCCATAGTGGTCGCTCGCGATCGCTGCGACATCGTGTCGCACCGCGCTGTCGCACGCCGTATCGGCTGGATGCCAGTCGCCGCATGTCGCGACGCAGGACAGGGAGGTGCTCCGAGGTCATTGCTGTATCGACGCATCGCATTGGCTGCGCGTCGACCCGCATCGATGCTGCATCGCCTTCGACGCCATGCCGGACCGCACCGCCGGGCGGCCCGGGGTACTTGCGACACGCTCTTTCCGGCGCATTCCCTCTCGAGGACCATCCATCGACACAAGGAGTTTTACGATGAAGCATGTGACCGTACTGGGGTTGACCCTCGCGCTAGGCGCACTGAGCGCCAGCGTCGCGAGCGCCGAGCCCTTGAAGTTCGAAAGGTTGGGCGAGAAGGCCCGGTTCATCCACGGCGACGACCTGGTGACGGGCATCCAGCCCGAGAACGCCACCACCGGCCGGCCTCCGACCCTGTTGCAGAAGGCCGCGGGCCTGACCACGATCATGGCCACGCGCGAGGGCGACCAGTTCATCGCGACGATGGACCCGCGCGACGTCGCACTGTTCGAGCAGGCGATCGAGGCCCTGGAGGTCCTGGGCCGCACCCCCGCCGCAACGCCCGGGATGCCCCCCTCGCTGCCCCGGACCGACGGCCTGCCGACGGTTTCGCCCAAGGTCGTCATCGGCGCCGACAATCGCGTGCAGGTGACCAACACCACCGTTGCACCGTTCTACAACATCGGCCGCATCGGCATCGGCTGCACCGGCACGCTGATCGGGCCGAAGCATGTGCTCACCGCCGGGCATTGCGTCTCCAACGGGGCGGGCAGTTTCTATTCCAGCCTCAACTTCACTGTGGCGCAGAACGGCAGCTACCAGCCCTGGGGCACGACGTCCTGGAGCCGGGTCATGACGACCGCCGAATACCACAACGGCGGCAACACCAACTACGACTACGCGCTGATCGTGCTCAGCGCGCCTGCGCACGGCGGCTACGCGGCCTGGGGCACCTACGGCGGCGGCACGCACACCATCACCGGCTACCCGGGCGACAAGCCGTTCGGCACGATGTGGCGGCACTCGGGCACGGTCAACACCAGCGGCTCGTTCCGACTCTGCTATACGATCGACACCGCCGGCGGCAACAGCGGCAGCGGCATCTACGACAGCGGCTATGTCGTGCGCGGTGTGCACACGACCGGCTCGTCGAGCCAGAACTGCGGGACACGGATCACTGCCACAGTGCAGAACACGGTGCAGAACTGGATCTCCGCCAACCCCTGACCGGCGCGTTGCCGTTGCAGGCCGACAACCGCCATGGCGTCCCGGGCACGGGCGCCATGGCGTTCCTTCCAGACGCCACGGGAGACGCCATGAAATCGATGCTTGCCGCCCTCGCCCTGCCGGTGCTGCTGACCGCCTGCGGCGCCACGCCCCCGTCCACCCAGCGCGCACCGCTGGAAGCGGCGACGATCGCGGGCAGCGCCGAATCGCCCGATCCGGTGCTCGAGCGGGTCCAGGCGCTGGAACGGCGCGGCGTCGTCAAGGACGTCGTGATACAGGAATCGTTCCCGGTGCAGATCCGCCTGCGCGCGCCGCGCGAGGTGATCGACGAACTCGAAGCGATGCCGCGGGTCGGCGTGGCGCGTCCGACCGCGCCGCAGTAACGCACCGGGCGCCTCGCACCGGGCGCCTCGCACCGGCTAGTCGGCGCCGGCAGCGGGTGCGCCGATCTCCATCCAGCGCGCGACCACCGCGCGCAGTTCGTCGACGCCGGCCTTGGACTCCGACGAGAAGGTCTGCACGCTGACCTGATCGCCGTGCTGGGCCTGCAGTTCGCGGCGCACCGCCTGCAAGGTGTTGCCTGCCGCGCCGCGGCCGAGCTTGTCGGCCTTGGTCAGCAGCGCGTGCGCCGGCGTGCCGTTGCGGACCGCGAACTCGATCATC
This sequence comes from Luteimonas sp. TWI596, assembly GCF_039674105.1. Lineage (NCBI taxonomy): Bacteria > Pseudomonadati > Pseudomonadota > Gammaproteobacteria > Lysobacterales > Lysobacteraceae > Luteimonas > Luteimonas sp. TWI596. The sequence continues at coordinate 84,601 of NZ_JBDJMU010000011.1, read as the reverse complement.
TGCCGGTCGTAGTCCTTGAGCGGGTGGCGGATATCCATGACCACCACCAGGCCGCGCAGCGCCTGGCGCTGGGCGAAGTAGTCGGCGATGAACGCCTGCCAGTGCGCTTGCAGTTCGCGCGGCACCTTGGCGTAGCCGTAACCCGGCAGGTCGACCAGGAACCGGCGCTCGTGCGGCGGCAGCTCGAAATACACCAGCTGCTGGGTGCGGCCCGGGGTCTTGGACACGCGCGCCAGCGCGTTCTGCCGGCACAACGCATTGAGCGCGCTGGACTTGCCGGCGTTGGAGCGACCGGCAAACGCGACCTCGAAGCCATCGTCGGGCGGAAGCTGGCGCGGAACGTGCGCGGCGAGCAAGTACGCGGCGCGGTTGAAAGGATTGGCCATCGGCATAGCTTGGCACACCGCCCCTGCGGCGTCCGGTCGCGGTTTGACCGCTTCGGGTCCGCCACACATAATTTCAACCCTCGCGAGCCGCATTCCGCCGGCCGCAGCGTCGAGAATTCTCGGAGCCCAGCCATGCGCCACGCTCGCGTCTTTGCTATCGCCGGCCTTGCCGCCCTCGTGGTCGGCGCGGTCGCGTTCGCCCAGTCCACCGTGGCGCCGCTGCCCGATGCCCCCGAGGTGGAGGCCGTCGATCTGGACAGCCATCCCGACGTCAACGCGGTCGCCGCGCTGGCCAAGGCGCGTCCGGGCGATGCGCAGAAGGGCGGCCAGTTGGCCGGCACCTGCGCCGCCTGCCATGGCGTGGACGGCAATGCCGATGCCGCGCCGACGGTCTATCCGCGCATCGCCGGCCAGGGCGAGCGCTACATCGCCCGCCAACTCGCGCTGTTCAAGAGCGGCGAGCGCATGAGCCCGATCATGCAGCCGTTCGCCGCGATGCTCAGCGCGCAGGACATGCGCGACCTGGGCGCGCACTACGCGCTGCAGAAGAGCGGTGCGGGCATCGCCGACGATGCGGTCGTCGAAGGCGGGCCCTACGACGGCATGAATTTCTACGAGATCGGCCAGACGCTGTTCCGCAGCGGCGACGCCAGGCGCGGCATCCCGGCATGCATGGCCTGCCACGGCCCGGCGGGCAGCGGCAACCCGGGCCCGGCATATCCGCACGTCGGCGGCCAGCAGGCCTGGTACAGCGCCGCGCGCCTGCAGGCCTACCGTGCCGGCGAGACCCACGAGGCCGACCGCCATCTGTTCGACATCATGGCCACGGTCGCCAAGCCGCTGACCGACCAGGAAATCGAGGCACTGGCCAGCTACATGCAGGGCCTGCACCAACGCCCCGACCCGAAGATGCTGGCCGCGATCGAGGCCCAGGCCGCGGCGATGCCGGCACCGGCCACGCCGCCGGCCGAGCAGCCGGTCCCGCCGACCGACGAGACTGCCGACCAGGCCCAACAGGGCGACGGCGCCGCCGATACGGCCCCGGCTGCCGACGCGCCCGCCGAGCCGGCGCCCGCGACCGAGTGAGTGCGCCGCCGGGCGGGGGCCATGCACGGTCCCGCCCGATCCCGTATTGTCCGCAACGCCGGCCGGGCTTCCCGCGCCGGCGTTCGCGTGTCTGCCCCACCCTGTGTCCATCCCCGTGTTCCCGGCCGGCCTGCGCCGCGCCGCTCCAGGAGTCCACGCCGCCATGTCCGTCTCCCGCTCCGTTTCCGCCTGGTGCCGCTGGCTGGCCTGCGCGCTGCTCGCGCTGGCGGCCGCCCTGCCCGCCGCCGCGCAGTCGCCCGCGCCGGTGGAGAACGTCGACTACGCCGTGATCGAGGGCGGCACGCCGTGGCAGCCGCTCGATGGTCACATCGAGGTGGTCGAGGTGTTCTCCTACGGCTGCATCCACTGCTTCCATTTTCAGCCGATGATCGACGCGTGGCTGGCCCGGCAGCCGCGCGATGTGCGCTTCACCTATCTGCCGGCGGTGTTCACCGCGGGCGACCCGTTCGCGCGGGCGTTCTTCGCCGCGCAATCGCTCGGCATCGACAAGCGCGCGCATGCCGCGGTGTTCGACGCCGTCCACAAGACCGGCCAGCTGCCGCGCAGCGGTGCGAGCCTCGATGCGCTGGCGGCGTTCTACGCCGCGCACGGCGCGCCGTCACAGGCCGCGTTCAAGACCGCGATGACCAGCGCACAGACAGACGAGCGACTGAACGCGGCGCAGGCCTTCGCGCGGCGCAGTGGCCTGCAGGGCACGCCGACGCTCATCATCAATGGCCGCTACCGGGTCCAGGCGCGTACCCTCGAGGGCGCGCTGACGATCGCCGACCAGCTCATCGCCCGGGAACGCGTCCGGCCCTGAGCCGACGCGCCGCCGCCACACCGGCGACCGGGCCCCCGTACCGACCGCTCACATCGAGAGACCGTCCATGAAGATCCGCCATTCCCTGCTGGTGCTGCTCGCCCCCGTCCTGATCGCCGCCTGCGGGCAGCAGCCCGACCCGGCCGCCACGCCCGACGCCGCGCCGACCGCGCCGGCCAGCGCCCCCGCAAGCGAGCAGACGCCCGCGCCCGACGCGACCCAGCCGCCGGCCGCCGAGCCGAGCCCCGGGGCAGAGGCCGCCGCACCGGCCCCCAACCACAATCCGGTCGTCGCGCCCGAGGGCCCGGCCCCGGTCGCCGGCACCGACTACGTCGTGATCGACAACGGCCAGCCGTTCGCGCAGACCGCCGGCAAGATCGAGGTCGCCGAAGTGTTCGCGTACTGGTGCGGCCATTGCGCGGCGTTCGAGCCGCTGCTCAACGCCTGGAAGGCCAAGCTGCCCGACGACGTGCATTTCGTCGCCGTGCCGGCGACGTTCGACGATCGCGACCAGTTCCCGCGTGCGTTCTATGCCTCCGAGGCGATGGGCACGCTGGCGCGCACCCACGATGCGACGTTCAACGCCGTCCACATCGAACGCAAGCTGCGTCAGAACGCCGATGCCGACAGCATCGTGGCGTTCTACGGCAGCCTGGGTGTGGACCCGCAGCGCTTCCGCAGCACGATGCAGAGCTTCGCGGTCAATGCGAACCTGGGCCGGGCACGGCAGTTCGCGATGCGCAGTGGCGTCGACGCCACGCCGACGATCATCATCGACGGCAAGTACCGCGTGATCGGCGGCCGCTCGCTCGAGGACGTCCTGCGCATTGCCGATCACCTGATCGCAACGGAGCGTGCCGCACGCTAGGGCCGATGTCGCAGCCCGACCCCACGCCCGCCCCAGTGTCCGAACCCGCACCGCAGCGCCTGCGGCTGCTCAGCGCCAACATCCAGGCCGGTTCGAGTACGCGCCGCTACAGCGACTATGCGACCCGCAGCTGGTCGCACGTGCTGCCGGCCGGCAAGCGCACCGCGCTCGACGCGATCGCGGCGCTGGCCGGCCGTCACGACATCGTCGGCCTGCAGGAGGCCGACCCAGGCAGTTGGCGCTCGGGCTTCACCAACCAGACCCACTACCTCGCCGAGCGCGGCGGCTTCGCGTTCTGGAGCCACCAGCCCAACCGCCGCGTCGGCGCGGTCGCCTCCAGCGCCAACGGGTTGCTGAGCCGGCTCGAGCCGGTCGAGGTCATCAACCACGCCCTGCCCGGCCGGATCGGCGGCCGCGGCTTGCTGCTGAGCCGGTTCGGCGAGGGCACCGAAGGCCTGGTGGTCGCCATCGCGCATCTGTCGCTGGGGGCACAGTCGCGGCGCGCGCAGCTGACCTTCATCTCCGAGGTGCTGCAGGACTATCCCAACGCGGTGCTGATGGGCGACTTCAACTGCACCTGGGACCGCCCGGAGATGGACGTGCTCTACCGCGGCACCGAGCTGCAACCACCGGCCTGCGCCGTGCATACCTTCCCCAGTTGGCGACCGCAGCGCGCGATCGACCACATCCTCGCCACGCGCACACTGCAGTGCACGAACATGCAGGCGTTGCCGGCGGCGTTCTCCGATCACCTGGCGCTGTCGACCGAGCTGGTGGTACCGGCCGACGCGCTGCGCCGCTGAGTCGCGCGCCCTTCTGCGAGCGGCCGCTGCGCGGCGAGCGCGTAGAATGCCGCGATGACCAACACGCCCAACCCCGTCGTCCGCCTCAAGAACGCCTGGCGTTCGAGTCATCCCTGGATCTTTCAGCGCCTGGTCGACAAGCCCGCGCAGCGGCCCAAGCCCGGCAGCATCGTCGAGGTCGTCGGCGTCGACGGCGAATGGATCGGCCGCGGCTTCTACAACGGCCATTCGCGCATCGCCGTGCGCATTCTCGAAACCCATCCCGATGTCCCGGTCGACGCGGGCTGGTTCTCGCGCAAGATCGCCGACGCGGTCGCGCTGCGCCGCGAGGTGCTCGGGCTCGACGCCGTCTCCGACGCCTGGCGCGTGGTGCACAGCGAAGGCGACGGCATCAGCGGCCTGGTCGTCGACCGCTATGGCGACCTGCTGGTGGTCGAGTTCTTCAGCGCCGGCGCGTTCCGCCACCGCGACTGGATCTTCGAGGCGCTGCGCGAGCAGTTCCCCGGCTGCCGGTTCCACAGCTTCGCCGACGAGCATGTGCAGAAGCAGGAGAGCTTCGACTTCCGCGGCAGCACGCCCGCCGAGCCTGCGATCATCACCGAGCACGGCGTGCGCTTCCGCGCCGACCCGGCCGGGGCGCACAAGACCGGCTTCTTCGCCGACCAGCGCGAGAACCGCGAATGGCTCAGCCGCCAGGTCGCGGGCAAGCGCATGCTCGACCTGTGCTGCAACACCGGCGGCTTCGGTGTCTACGCAGCCGTGCGTGGCGCCAGCGAAGTGGTCGGTGTGGACATCGACGAGGACGTGATCGAGATCGCCAAGGGCAATGCCCGCCTCAACGATGTGCGCATCCGCTTCGTGCAGGCCGACATCTTCCCGTGGCTGCGTGATGCGGGGAACGCGGGCGACGCCTACGACGTCGTCGTGCTCGACCCGGCCAAGATGACCCGCGATCGCGACCAGGTGATCCCGGCGCTGAAGAAGTACCTGGACATGAACAAGCTGGCGCTCGGCGTGGTGAAGCCGGGCGGCCTGCTGGCGACGTTCTCGTGCACCGGGCTGGTCAGCGAGGAGCAGTTCCTGGACATGCTGCGCCGCGCGGCGTTCTACGCCGGCCGCACGATCCAGGTGCTCAAGGTCGCCGGCGCCGGCCCCGATCACCCGTTCCTGGCGCACGTGCAGGAATCGCGCTATCTCAAGGCGGTGTTCTGCCGCGTGCTCGACTAGGGTGACGGCGCGGCTGCGGCCCGGCGCACGCCGGGCGCTGTGGGGCGTGGCGGCACTGACGCTCGCCGCGCTCGCGGGCAGCGTCTGGTGGGAGCGTCGGCACAGCGAACCGCCACTGCTCGGTCCGCCACCGGCGGGCCTGCCGGCACGCCTCGAGCTGGCGGCCGGCGACGGGCATCGCGGCGCGGTCGACGACGATCGTGCACAGGCGCGCTTCGACGACCCCTACGGCATCGTGATCGCGGCCGACGGCACGGCGTTCGTCGCCGAGGGCGGCGCATCCAACCGCATCCGGCGGATCGGCGCCGACGGCCGCGTCGACACCCTCGCCGGCGGCGCGGAGGGATTCGCCGACGGCCGCGGCGCGCGGGCGCGCTTCCACACGCCCTCGGGTCTGGCGATCGACGCCGCCGGCACGCTGCTGGTCGCCGACACCGGCAACCACGCGATCCGCGCCGTCGCGCCCGACGGCACGGTGACGACCCTCGCCGGCACCGGCGAGGCCGGTTTTGCCGACGGCCCGGTGAGCCAAGCGCGCTTCCATGCGCCGACCGGCGTTGCAGTCGACACGTCCGGCCGGATCTTCGTGGCCGATGGCTTCAACGACCGCATCCGTGTGATCGAGCACGGCCAGGTGCGCACGCTGGCCGGCGACGGCCGGCCGGGTTTCGCCGATGGCGCCGGGGCGCAGGCGCGCTTCGACACACCGAGCGGAGTCGCCGTCGACGCCGACGGCCGCGTGTGGGTCGCCGATACCGGCAACCACGCGCTGCGGCGCATCGCGCCAGACGGCAGCACGACGACGCCGCTCCTGCAGGGCGACGCGCCCTCGGCGCCGATCTCGGTCGCGATCGATGCCCAGGGCCGGCTCTACCTCGGCGAACTCGCGCGCGGGCGCGTGCTGCAAGTCGCGCCCGATGGGCAGACGCACGTGCTGATCGGCCGCGACATGGACCAGCGCCTGGCGCGACCGGCCGGGCTCGCGTTCGATGCCTGGAGCCGGCTGTGGGTCGCCGACGCGGCCGCGCATCGCGTGCACCGCATCGTGCAGGTGCGCCCGCAACGCGCCAAGCAGAACCTCGCCAATGCCGCCGTCGGTCCGGCACCCGACATCGCGCTGCCCGACACCCGCGGCCGCTGGCCGCTGGCGCCGCAGGACGGCTGGCACGAGGTCGTCGGCACGCTCGGCGAGGTCCGCGGCAACTTCCGCGGCGAGTCGCGCAACCACCTGCATGCGGGGTTCGACGTGCGTGGCGATGTCGGCACCCCGGTGCTGGTGATCGCCGACGCCAAGGTCGCCAGCCCGTTCGCCGCCGCCGGATTCGGCGACCAGGCCGAGCATCTGGTCCTCGACGAGCTGACCTACATGCACATGCGCGTGGGCCGCACGCCGCGCGGCGAGGCGCTCGATCCGCGCTTTCAACTGATCGCGGGCGACGACGGGCGCACCGCGCGCGTGCGCATCCCGCGCGGCACGCGGCTGCGCGCCGGCGATGCGATCGGCACGATCAACGCGCAGGCGCATGTGCACCTCATGGTCGGCCCCCCCGGCTATCAGCGCAATGCGATCGGGCTGCGCTTCCGCAACTTCGTCGACACCGTCGCGCCGCGCATCGATGACCTCGCCCTGCTCGACGCGAGCGACCAGCCGATCGTCGCGCGCGAAGACGGCCGGCTGCGCGTGCCGCGCGCGGGCGGTGGCGTGCAGATCGTCGTCGAGGCCTGGGACCAGGTCGACGGCAACCTGGCGCGCCGGCGCCTGGGCCTGCACGCGCTGGGCTGGCAACTGCTGACGGCCGACGGCACGCCGCTGCCCGGCTTCGAGACCCCGGTGATGACGATCGACTTCGACCGCATGCCGCCGCATCGCGAGGCGGTGCGCGTGGCCTACGCGGCCGACAGCGGCATCACCGTGCACGGCGCCTCACGCACGCGCTTCCGCTATGCGGTCAACAACGTGGTGCGCGACGGCCGCCTCGAACCGGCGCTGTGGGATCCGGCGACGCTGACGGCCGGCGACTATGTGCTGCGCGCAGTGGTGCGCGATGCCAGCGGCAACACCGCCACGCGCGCGCTGCCGCTGCGGCTGCATTGAGGCGCGTGCGGCGCCCCGATCAGCGCAGCGCCGGCGCGTCGTCGGTCAACGGATAGCCGGCGAAGGCCTTGACCTCGTCCATCAGGAAGTGCGAGACGATCTTCTCCACGCCGTCGTCGCCGCTGAGCAGCGCGCGGGCGACGTCCTTCCAGTGGTGCACGTCGCGGACGATGACCCGCAGCATGTAGTCGTAGGGACCGGACACGCGACTGGCCTCGACGATCTCCGGCATCGCCAGGATGCGCCGGTCGAACTCGGTGAACCCCTCGAGCGCATGCTGGCGGAAGCTGACCTGCGCCATGACGATCGTCGCCGAGCGGATGCGATCGACCGCGACCTGGGCGCGGTAGCTGCGAATCAGGCCGCGCTGCTCCAGCGCACGCACCCGCGCCAGACACGCGCTGGGCGACAGCGCGACGCGCTCGGCCAGCGCATGGTTGGTGATGCGCGCGTCCTGCTGCAGCACGTCGAGGATTCTCAGGTCGGTGCGGTCGGGCGGACGGATCGTCATGACGGCATGGGCGGGACGATGGGGTGGTGTCGGGACAATGGACGGTACAACGTACCGAATTTTGGTGGTCGGGACGCAGATTCTGCGAAATTGGCCGCCCCATACCGTCGCATATGCGGTGCGGACCCGCACCCTCCCGTTTGGATTCAATGACTTGGCCGATGATTGGCGGCCGTGGAATCTGCTGGACGCGGTCGCGCACGTCTTCTAATACTCGAAACGCGTCGCAGCGCGCCGGGAAGGGGACGCCCAGCCGCGCCACGGACGTATCCGTGTCCAGCCACCGCCAAACGGGGATTCCCATGCAGCCGCCTACCGTCTCACGCCTGACCCGCGCCGTTCATCTGGCCTGTCTGTGTACGCCGTTGCTGACGGCCCCGGCCGTGGCCCTGGGACAGGACGCCGCAGCAACCGGACCCTCGACCACCGAGCTCGACACCATCGTCGTCACCGCCGGCAAACGCCAGGAGTCGGTGCGCGAGATCGCCGGCTCGGTGTCGGCGGTCACCGGGCAGCAGCTCGAGGATCTCGGCGCACAGTCGCTGGGCGACTACATCCAGCGCACGCCCGGCGTGGTGTTCAACAACTACCAGCCGGGCGTCTCGCATGTGGTCATGCGCGGCATCGCGACCAGCTCGGGCAACGTGCAAGGGCAGACCACGACCGGCTACTTCCTCAACGAAGTGCCGCTGACCGAGCCGGGCTGGACGATCGTCGTCCCCGACATCGACGCCTTCGACATCAATCGCGTCGAAGTGCTGCGCGGACCGCAGGGCACCTTGTTCGGTTCGGCGTCGATGGGCGGGGCGATCAACTACGTCGCCAACCTCGCCGATGCCTCGGGCTTCGACGCCGCCGCCGAACTCACCGCCAGCCAGACCCGCAATGCCGATGTCGGCTTCGGCGCCAAGGCGATGGTCAACCTGCCGATCGCGCAGGACGTGCTCGCGGTGCGCGCCGTCGCGCAGCTGCGCGAGGACCCGGGCTACCTCGACAACATCGGCCTGGGCCGCGACGGCAGCAACGACAGCCGGACCGCCGGCGGCCGACTGTCGGTCACGCTGACGCCATCGCAGGCCACCACACTGAGCTGGTTGAGCCTGTGGCAGAACACCGATGCCGACGACAACAGCTACCGCATCGCCGGGCTCGGCGAGTTCGAGCGCAATACCGCGATTCCCGAGTTCACCGACACGCGGGTCGCGGTGCACAGCCTGCGGCTGGACCAGGACCTGGGCTTTGCGACCCTGACCGCGCTGCTCGCCCAGCAGGACAAGCGCCAGGACTGGCAGTTCGACTACACCCCGATCCGCGGCGCCTACAACGCCGACCTCGGGCTCGATCTCGACACCCCGCTGTACATCGCATCCGGCGGCGAAAGCACCGGACGCAGCCTGGAACTGCGGCTGGCCTCGTCCGGTGCGCAACGGCTCGAGTGGCTGGTGGGGGGCATGGTGTTCCAGACCGACAAGGCCACCTACGAAGCGCTCGGCGCGCAGGGGGCGGCCGGGGCGTTCGACCGCTCGCCGCTGTTCGGACCGGGCAGCGGCGCGGTCATCGCGCCGGACGACGCGATCTTCAACGCGTTCTACAGCCATCTCGACGGCACCGAACTGGCGGTCTTCGGCGAGGGCACGTTCCATTTCAACGACCAGTGGAAAGCCACGCTCGGCGGCCGCTTCTTCCGCACCCGCGTCGAGTCGCGCAGCACCCAGGTCGGGTTCTCCACCTGGCCCGGCGCCCCGGTCGTCACCCGGGCGCGCACCGACGAGGACGGCTTCAATCCGAAGGCCTCGCTGACCTGGACACCGTCGCAGGACCTGATGGTCTACGCGCTGGTGTCGGAAGGTTTCCGCTTCGGCGAACCCAATACAGGGGGCCTGAGCGCCTACCCGATTCCCGCCGGCTCGCGCAGCGACAGCCTGGTCAACTACGAGCTCGGCGCACGCAGCAGCTTCGCCGACGGCCGCTGGCTGGTCGACGCCACGCTGTTCTACGTCGACTGGAAGGACATCCAACTGCGCCTGCAAACGCCCGACTTCTACAACTACGCCAGCAACGGCGGCCAGGCCTACAGCCGCGGCGTCGAACTGGCGACCACCTGGCGACCGGTCGCCGGCTTCGACTGGCAGTTGTCCGCGACCTGGCAACAGGCCCGACTGGACGAGGACCTGGAGATCCTCTGGGCCGGCACCGCGCCGGCAGGTGCGCAGCTGCCAGGCTCGGCCGACTGGACCGTCAGCAACGTGCTCAATTACCAGTTCGACGCGCGCTTCGCGCCGACGCTGACGCTCGCCCACCAGTACATCGGCAGCGGCATCAGCGACCTGGCATCGGCCGTGCCCGGTGCGGTCCGTCACACCCAGGGCAACTACAACACCGTCGACCTGCGCTATCGCATGACCTTCGGCAGCACCGACCTGACCCTGTTCGGCAGCAACCTGGGCGACGTGCGCGGCATCACCCGCAGCGTGTCCGAGGTCAACGGCATCGGCCAGGGCCTGGTGCGGCCGCGCACGTTCGGCGTGACGGTGCACTGGCGCTACTGATCCGACGCGGCTGCGCCGCGTCGCAATTCTTCATGCCGGCCCAACCCGGGCACGGCGCGACAGGAGATGCACGAGTCCATGACGTCATTCGATTCCCCGGCCGGGCGCGCCGATGCGCTGGCGCTGGGCCGGCTGGACGCGCACGCGCAGGCCGCGCTGCGCAGCAGCGGCAAGGTGTCCGCGCTCGAACTCACCGAGGCGGCGATCGTCCGCGCGCAACTGATCGATCCCGCGCTCGGCGCGTTGAGCCATCCGGCATTCGACGATGCCCGGCGCCGCGCGCGCGCACTCGATGCCGCAGGCCCGGACCCGGCCGCGCCGCTGGCCGGTGTCCCATGGCTGGCGAAGGATTCGCTGCGCGTACCGGGCATGCCCACGCGCGGCGGCTCGCGCAGCCGTAGCAGTGAACCGGCGACCGAGGCGCCGCCGTTCGTGCAGCGCTTCGACACTGCGGGCCTGGTGGCGATCGGCAAGAGCGCGATGCCCGAGTTCGGCCTGATGGGCTCGACCGAACCGCTGCTCGGCCCGGTCACGCGCAACCCGTGGTCGCGCGCGCATTCGCCGGGCGGCTCCAGCGGCGGCGCCGGAGCCGCACTCGCGGCCGGCATCGTGCCGCTGGCGCACGGCAGCGACGGTGCAGGCTCGATCCGCATTCCGGCCTCGGCCTGCGGCGTCGTCGGGCTCAAGCCCGGGCGTGGGGCCTGCGTGCAGGTGCGCGGCCGCCATGCGATCGAGGACCTGATCGTCGCCGACAGCCTGATGTCGCGCAGTGTTCGCGACACCGCCTGGGCCTTCGCCACCGCGCATCCCGACCGCCCGGCCGCGGTGACCGGGCCGGATCGCAAACGCCTGCGCATCGGGCTGGTGCTCGAATCGCTGCCGGGGCTGGCGCCCGCTCCCGAGGTCGCGGCGGCGACGCAGTCGGCCGCGCAGCTGTGCGCATCGCTGGGCCATGCGGTCGAGGCGGTGACCTGGCCCCTGGACGGCGAGGCGGTCTGGGCGGCGTTGCACACCTTGTGGTCGCGGCTGGGCGTGGACGCGGTCGAACTGGCGACCGCCCAGGGCGGCGCCGCATTCGCGCAGCGCGCACTCGAGCCGTGGACGCAGGGCCTGGCGCAGTGGCACGAAGCGCACTGCGGGGTCGCCGAGCTCGAACGCGCCTGGACGACCATGGCCGCGCTGCCGGATCTGTTCTCGCGCTTCCACGCGCACTACGACGTGCTGCTGTGTCCGACCCTGCGCACGCCGCCACCGACCCTGGGCACGCTGGCGCCCGACCGCGACTTCGCCGCGCTGTTGCCGGCGATGTTCGAATGGATCTCCTACACGCCGCTGCAGAACCTTGCCGGTACGCCTGCGATCTCGCTGCCGCTGGCGCACAGCGACAGCGGCCTGCCGATCGGGGTGCAGTTCGCGGCCGACCGCGGCCGCGAAGCCCTGCTGCTGGCGCTGGCCTACGAACTGGAGGCGGCCGCACCCTGGCAAGATCGCTGGCCACCGACGTCGGTGGCCAACCACGAGGACACACGCTGATGGGTCACGCCCGCGACACCCGCTATGCGCCCCGCCACGACGGCGACATCGTGCGCCTGGTCCAGGCGCAACCCTTCGCCTGGCTGGTGTCGCCCGGCGGCGACGATGCGGCGTTCACCCCGCTGCCGCTGCGCGTGGAATGCGATGCCCAGGGGCGGCTGGTCGCACTGCGCGGCCACCTGGCACGACGCAACCCGCACGTGGCCAGGCTGCAACGCGATCCGCGGGCCCATGCCCTGGTCATCGGTCCGCACGCCTACGTGTCGCCGAGCTGGCTCGACGACCGCACCCAGGCCCCGAGCTGGAACTACGCCGCGGCTGCGTTCACGCTGGACGTCGCCTGCAGCGACAGCCAGGCCGACATCGCCGACGAGCTCGATGCGCTGGTGACGTCGATGGAAGCGGGCCGCCCGGCTGCCTGGTCGATGCAGGAAATGGGCGAACGCTACGCCCGGCTGGCGAGCGGAGTGACCGCGATCCGCGGCCACATCGTCGCCACCCGCGCCACGTTCAAGCTCGGCCAGGACGAAGCGCCGCACGACTTCGCGCAGTTGCTCGCGGGCCTGACCCGCGGCGGCGAACACGCGCTGGTCGACTGGATGCGCGACTTCGCCGCGGACCGCCACGCATGAGCGCCGCGCCCGACGCGCTGGACCCAATGCTGCGCGGCTTCGTGACCGCGATCTGTAGCGAAGGCGCCCGCCTGGCCGGCGGCCGCACGCTCGACTGGCCGCAGCGGCGTGCGATCGCCGAGACCGTACGGACGCCGTGGCGCGCGGGTGGGCCGACGATGGCGCAGACCACCACGCATCGCATCGACAGCGCGGCGGACGCCTTCGACGTGCGCGTCTACCGTCCGGCGGGCGCGAGCCACCCGGCTCCGGCACTGGTCTACGTACACGGCGGCGGCTGGTGTCTCTTCAGCCTCGACACCCACGACCGGCTGATGCGCGAACTCGCTGCGCGCGCGGGCATCGTCGTGGTCGGGATCGACTACGCGCTTGCGCCCGAGCATCCCTATCCGACCGCACTGCGGCAATGTGTGGATGCGGTGCGTGCGTTGCGCGCGCGCGCCGACGACTTCGGCCTCGATGCCACGCGACTGGCGATCGGCGGCGACTCGGCCGGTGCCAATCTCGCACTCGCCAGCGCACTGCAGTTGCGCGACGCCGACGGGCAGACGGGACTCGCCGGCTTGCTGCTGCACTACGGCGCGTTCGACACCGCGATCGACACCGACTCGGCGACGACGCTGGGCGGCGCCGATGCGATGCTCGGCGCGGACGAGATGGCCGATTACTGGCGCGCCTATCTCGGTGAGGCGGCGGACCGCTGCCGCGACCCCGCGGCCGTGCCCGCGCATGCCGCACTGCACGGCCTGCCCGCGACGCTGCTGCTTTGGGGCGAACGCGACGTGCTCGCGGCGCAGAACGCGGCGATGGCGGCGCGCCTGCGTGCGAGCGGCGTCGAGGTCGACGCACAGGCGTATGCCGGGGCGCCGCACAGCTTCCTGGAGGCCATGTCGGTGTCCGACATCGCGCGCGATGCGCTGGCGCGCGGCGCCGGCTGGCTGCGCACGCGGCTGGCGCCTGCCGGAGCGGGCGCATGATCCGCCGTCTGGCGCTGGGCCTGCTGCTGTTACCCGGACTGGCGTCCGCGCACGTCCCTGCGCACGGCCACCTGCCGACCCCCGAAGACATCGCCGCGCTGGCCGCCGTCGACGATCCGCAGATCGCGCCCGACGGACGCCGCATCGCCTACACCGTCGGCACGCCGCAGCCCGGCGGCGCAGCGCCACGCACGCAGGTCTGGCGCGTGGCGTTCGACGGCGACACTGCGCCGCGTGCCCTGCCCGTGCCGGACGACGCCCAGGACCGCCAGCCGCGCTGGTCGCGTGACGGCCGGCAGTTGTTGTTCCTGTCCGACCGTCGGCCACCGGGCGCCGACGCCACCGGCCCGACCCAGGTCTGGCGCGTCGACGCCGACGGTGATGCGGCGACACCGCTCACCGATACGCCCACCGATGTGACCGCGTTCGACCTGTCGCCCGACGGCACCCGGCTCGCCTGGCTGCAGACCGATCCATCCTCGCCCGATGAGGCCGCGCGCCTGGCGGCCAAGGACGATGCTGTCGTGGTCGAGCAGCCGACACGTTTCTCGCGCGCGTGGCTGCGTGCGCTGCCCGATGGCGCGGCACGCGCGCTCACGCCGGTCGGGCTGCAGGTCCACGACCTGGCGTGGTCGCCCGACGGCCGCACGCTGGCGCTGCGCACGTCTTCGGGCACCACGCTCAACGACTACTGGTACGACTCGGCAGTGGTCTTGCTCGACGTCGCCAGCGGACGCATCGGTGCGCCGCTGGAACCGCATGCCTCGGCGCATCCGCTGCAGTGGTCGCCCGACGGCACCCGGCTGCTGTACGGCCGCCTGGGCACGCACGGCATGGTCGCCACACCGATCGTGCACGACATCGCTCGCGACACCCGCGTCGCGCTTGGCGAACACTGGCCGGGCACGCTGTGGCTGGCGCGCTGGCAGGATGACGCGACCCTGCTCGGCCAGGGCCAGCGCGGCATCCGCGGCGCCTTGGTGCAGCTCAATGCGGCGACCGGCGCGGCGACCGAGCGCGCGCGGCCGCAGATTCCGTTCCGCGGTTTCACCGTCGCCGCCGATGGCCGCGCCGCCTACCTCGGCTTGCGCGACGACAGCCCCGGCAATGTCTGGACCTTCGACGGCACTCGGCTGGCGCAACGCAGCGACCACCATCGGCAGGTCGCCGGCTGGCGGCTGGGTCGGGTGCGCGAACTCGAATGGCCCGCCTCGCGCGATGGCCGTTTGATCAGCGCCCTGCTGGTCACCCCGCCCGACTGGGACGGTGCGACGCGGCTGCCGACGCTGGTGCAGATCCACGGCGGGCCGGGTTGGGCCTGGTGGTCGGGCTGGCAGGGCTCGTGGCACGAATGGGCGCAGATACTCGCCGCACGCGGCTACGCCGTGTTGCTGCCCAACCCGCGCGGCTCGGAAGGGCACGGCAGCGAATTCGCCGAACTCGCCCGTGGCGACTGGGGCGACGGCCCGTTGCAGGACGTGCTCGACGGCCTCGACCTGCTCGAGCGCGACGGCATCGCCGATCCGGCGCGCGTCGCGATCGGTGGCTGGAGCTATGGCGGCTACCTGTCGGCCTGGGCGGTCGCACGCAGCGACCGGTTCCGCACTGCGATCGTCGGCGCCGGCGTGCTCGACCTGGCGAGCGCGGCGCTGACCAACGACGTGCCCGACTACCTGCCCGGCTACTTCGGCGATCCGCTGCGCGAGCGCGCGACCTACGACGCGCAATCGCCGGTGCATCACGCGCGCGACATCCACGTCCCGGTCCTGATCCTGCATGGCGAGGCCGACGCGCGCGTGCCACTGTCGCAGGCGCAGATGCTCCATCGCGCGCTGCGCTTCAACGGCACGCCGGTCGAGCTGGTCACCTATCCGCGCGGCCCGCACTGGTTCCACGAACAGGCCCACGAGATCGATCTGCAGCAGCGCGTGCTCGACTGGCTCGATCACACGCTGCGCTGAACCGGCTCGGTTCACGGTCCACAGCCGCGCGGGCTGGCAGGGTGCGGGATCACGGCATCGCCTCGGCGCCCGCGCGCGGGGCGGTGCTGCCCGTTCCCCGCACGATGGAGCCCGCCATGTCCTCCCGACGCGCTTTCCTGTCCGCCGCCGCCCTCGGCGCCGCCACCCTCGCCGCCGCGCCGCTGGCCGCGCGCGCCCAGACCGCCCCCGGCGATGTCCTGCCGACGCAGGGCCGTCGCCGGTCCGCTGCGCTGCCGACCAATCCCGCGAGCAGCGGCAGATACCGCCCGCGCGCGCGCGTCGGACTGGGCGGCGCGCCACTGGGCAACAACTGGGCGGTCGTCACCGAGGACGACGCGCAGGCCACACTGGAGGCCGCGTGGGACGGCGGCATGCGCCTGTTCGACACCTCGCCCTGGTATGGCCTGGGCCGCTCCGAACGTCGCTTCGGCCATGTGCTGGGCCAGAAACCACGCGACGAGTACGTCATCTCCAGCAAGGTCGGCCGCCTGCTGACCGCGACGAAGGAAACGCCGAAGGTCGGCTGGAAGGACCCGCCGCCGTTCGACTACCGCTACGACTACAGCGCGGCCGGCACGCGCCGCTCGATCGAGGACAGCCTGCAACGCCTGGGGATCGATGCGATCGACATCGTGCTGATCCACGACCTGTCGCCCGACAACGGCGACATGAAGGAACGCTGGACCGAGTACTTCGAGCAGGCCCGCACCGGCGCCTTCGTCGAGCTGACCAAGATGCGCGAAGAAGGCCTGATCAAGGCCTGGGGCATGGGCGTCAACACGCCAGACCCGGCGCTGCGGGCGATCGAGGTGGCCGACCCGGATCTCTTCCTGCTCGCCTGCCAATACTCGTTGCTCGACCACCAGCGCGCGCTCGACGACACCTTCCCCAAGCTCGCCGCGAAGGACATCTCGGTGATCGTCGGCTCACCGCTGCTGGCCGGCTTTTTGACCGGTCGCGACCGCTACCTGTACGGGTCGCAGCCGGTGCCGGCCGATGCCCAGCAAAAACGCGCGAAAGCCGAAGAAATCGTGCGTGCGCACGGCGTCGACCTGCGCACTGTCGCCCTGCAGTTCGCCAATGCACCCGAGGTCGTCTCGGCGATCGTGCCCGGCGCACGCAACGCGCGGCAGGTGCAGGAGAACATTGCCTCGATGTCGGTGGCGATTCCCGGCGGCGTCTGGGACGACCTGCGGCGCGCCGGCATCGTCGCTGCGAACGCGCCGGTGCCTGCAGCGGGCTGATGCAGCCCGCCCCCGGCGCTACGGCGTCGAGTGCGAGGCGGCCAGCCGGGCGCGCACGGCCGCGATCAACGCCGGCAGGGTCTCCACGCGCGGCACGCCCTAGCGCGCGGCGATGATGTCCAGGTCGCCCTTGCGGAAGTAACCGGCCGGCGCCACCAACAGCCGCTTGCCCGAGCGCGAGCAAGGTTCGACGCATCGTGGCCATACCTGCACAGGCCCGCCCTGATCGCAGACGCGCGGCCATCGCCACCGCCGACGCACCGCATGCGACCGGGCTGGCTACACTTGGCGCCAATGAACCCGCATGTCGTCCTGCTCGCCTTGATCCTCGTCCTCGTCGCGGTCGCGACGGGCCTGCTCGTGTTGTTGCTGTTGCGTCGTCCCGGCGCGGGCGGCGAGGCGCTGGAGCGCGCGCTGCGCGAGGAACAGCGCGCGGGCCGGACGGAGCTGCGCCAGCAGCTCGATGGCTTCGCCACTGCCCAGGCGCAGCGCATCGACGCGTTCGGCGCGCAGCTGCAGGCGGTCGCCGCACGCACCGACCAGCGGCTGGATGAGTTCACCGTGCGCACCGATGCACGGCTCGACGCATTCACCCGCACCACCGACGAACGCCTCGACGTGCTGCGCGCGGCGCTGGGCGAGGACGCGCGCAAGGCCCGCACCGAAAGTGCGGACCAGCAGCAGCGGTTCGCCGACGCGCTGGGCGCGCGCCTGAACGAACTGACCCAGCGCAACGAGCAGCGCATCGGTGAGATGCGCGCCACGCTCGAGCAGCAGCTGCGCGCCTTGCAGGCCGACAACGCCGCCAAGCTCGAGCAGATGCGCGCGACCGTCGACGAGAAGCTGCAGACCACGCTCGAGGCGCGCCTGGGCGCGTCGTTCAAGCTGGTGTCCGAGCGGCTCGAGCAGGTGCAGCGCGGCCTGGGCGAGATGCAGCAGTTGGCGACCGGCGTGGGCGACCTCAAGCGCGTGCTGAGCAACGTCAAGAACCGCGGCGGCTGGGGCGAGGTGCAGTTGGACAACATCCTCGAGCAGACGCTGACCCAGGAGCAGTATGGCCGTGGCGTGCGGGTCAAGCCGGGCGGTGCGGAAGTCGTGGATTTCGCGATCCGCCTGCCGGGCCGCGGGGATGCCGACGCCGTCGTGTGGCTGCCGGTCGATGCGAAGTTCCCGCGCGAGGATTACGAGCGCCTGCTCGATGCGCAGGAACAGGGCGACGCGGAGGCCGTGAAGACCGCGGTCGCCCAGCTCGAACGCGCAATCCGGGTGCAGGCCAAATCGATCTGCGACAAGTACGTGTGCCCGCCGCACACCACCGATTTCGCGGTGATGTTCCTGCCGACCGAAGGGCTCTACGCCGAGGTCATCCGCCGCGCCGGCCTGGTCGATCTGCTGCAGCGCGAGCACCGCATCGTGGTCGCCGGGCCGACGACGATCACCGCGCTGCTCAACAGCCTGCAGATGGGCTTCCGCACGCTGGCGATCGAGCAGCGTTCGAGCGAGGTGTGGCAGGTGCTGGGCGCGGTCAAGACCGAGTTCGGCAAGTTCGCGACCGTGCTCGAGCGCGCCACCAGCCAGCTCGACACCGTGCAGAACAGCATCAAGGCGGCGGGTGTGCGCACGCGTGCGATCGAGCGCCAGCTGCGCGGCGTCGAGTCGCTGCCCGGCCCGGACGCGCAGGCGCTGCTGGGCGATGCGCTCGACGACAGCGTCGACGGCGCGCAGGACTGACCGGCGCCCGCATCGCCGCCGCCATGACGGCGCGGCGGTGGCATGATCGGCGCTCCCCCACCTGCCGACGCCTGCCATGACCGCAGCACTGACCGACATCCCGCTCACGACCATCGATGGCGAGACCACGACACTCGGCGCCTACGCCGGCAAGGCGCTGCTGGTGGTCAACGTGGCCTCCAAGTGCGGGCTGACCCCGCAGTACGCCGGACTCGAAGCGCTGTATCGCAAGAAGCACGCGGCGGGGCTGGAGATCTTGGGCTTTCCGGCCAACGACTTCGCCGGCCAAGAGCCGGGCAGCGACGCGGAGATCCAGCAGTTCTGCACGCTCCACTACGACGTGGGATTTCCGTTGTTCTCCAAGATCGCGGTCACCGGGCCAAACGCGCATCCGCTGTATGCCGCGCTGACCGCGGCGCAGCCGCAGGCGACCGGCGAGGGTCCGATGCGCGAACGCCTGCGCGGCCACGGCATGACCCCCAACCCGGCGCCGGGCGTGCTGTGGAATTTCGAGAAGTTCCTGATCGACCGCCACGGTCGCGTCGTCGACCGCTTCGCGCCGGACGTGACCGCCGACGATCCGCGGCTGCGCGCGGCGGTCGAGGCCGCGCTGGCGGGCTGAGCGGGTTCGCCCCGCCCACACGATCGACGGCGGGACCGCATGCGGCCCCGCTGTGACTCAGGGGTTGGAGATGCCCGGCACGACTGGGATCGCATCGACCGGCACGGTCGGCATCGCGTCGTCTTCGTAGAGGTAATCGGGCAGGTCGTCGTCGTCGCTGCGATGGCGGCGCACCGACTCGATCTGGTAGGCGCGGCGCTGCATCCAGGCATCGCGGATCAGCGCGTACTCGTCGGTCGCGCCCTCGCGCATGCTGTCGACCACGAACAGCCGCGTACGCAGGTCGACCAGTTGCAGACCCTGCAGGCCATAGCGCCAAGTGTCGTCGCTGAGCTGGCGCAGCGGCGACAGCGGCGCGTCGCCGACCATGCCGAACCCGTCGCGCAGCGTGCGCGGGCCGAACAGCGGCAGCTCGACATAGCGCGAGTTCTGCCAGCCCCACACGCCCAGCGTCTGGCCGAAATCGGCATCGCGATGCGGGATGTCGGCGTCGGTGGCCGGGTCGAAGATGCCGCCGATGCCCAGCGTACTGTTGACGACGAACCGGCCCAGCGACTGACCGGCGTCCTTCGGCCGCCCCTGCAGCAGCGCATTGAGCGCCGACACAGGCTGACGGAGGTTGCTGAAGAAGTTGGTCACGCCCAGCCGCACTGGCCGCGGCACGATCTTCGCGTAGACCTTGGCCAGGGGCTTGGCGACGCCGCGGTCGACCGCGCTGTTGAACGCGAACATCTTGCGGTTGAACGGTTCCCACGGGTCGTAGCTGCGCGGCATCTGCGCGGCCGCCGGCAGCGTCGGGTCGGCGACCGGGTCGTAGACCTGCTCACCGTAGAGCGCGGCGTAATCGAGCTCAGCCTGGGTCGGCATGTCGGCGACCGGCGTGCCGTCCGCGGGCGTGGCATCGCCGGCGATGCGCGCAGCCTCGTCGAAGGCCGCCACGACCGTGGCCTGATCGGGCGCGACCGGCTGCTCGGACGCATCGGCCTGGGCCGCGTCGGGCACCCCGTTCGGGGCAGGCGCATCGACCGCGACCGGCGAGGGAACCCGATCGCGCGGCGCGCCGGTCCCGGCGCAGGCGACGAGCGTGGCCGCGGCGAGCAGCGGCAGGATCGGGCGGAACGTACGAAGCGGTGTCGACATCGGAGAAGTCCGGTGGGGGGGCCGATGGAACATCAAGAAACCCTGGATCGAAGGGGCGCCGGTGGTCTCGCCGTCGTCCCCCCGGGGTCCGGCGCCGATGCCGCGCGCAGGCGCGACCTCAGGGCAGAACCGACCGCGTCGGCGACGACGACGATACACCCGCCGTCTTGCACGCCGCGCGTCACGCGCGCACGTAGGCCAACGCCGGGGTCAGCCGGTAGGCGCTGCGCAGCTCGGCCAGGCCCGGCGGTTCGCCGTGGACCGTGAGCGCACCGTCCCCGGCCAGTTCGGCCAGCAACGCGAGCCCGGCGCTGTCGACGGCAGTGACCGTGGTCAGGTCGAGACGGCGGGCGCCGGCGCGCAGCGGCTGCACGCGCGGCCACAGCGCCGGCACCGTCACCGCCGACAACGCGCCGGCGAACGCCAGGGCATCGCCGTCGCGCCGGACCGAGGCTGCGGCGGGCGCGCTCATCGGCCGGTGTCGGCCTGGATCTGGCCGGCGCGCAGTTCGCGGGCGACCTGCTGGATCGACTTGCGCTGCAGCTCGGGGTCGAACTGCTCGCGGAACGTGCGCACGAACGACACGCCCTCGACCATGACGTCGAACACCTTCCAGGTGCCGCCGCTCTGGCGCATCAGGTAATCCACCGGGACCGGCTCGCCGCCGCTGCGCAGCAGCTCGCTGGACACACGCACGCCCAGGCCGCGCGGCAGGGGCGCCTCGGACTTGATGCGCACGCGCAGCTGGGTGTTGAAATCGAGCAGCGAGGAGCCGTAGCGGCGCATCAGGTTCTCGGCCAGCGCATCGCCGAATGCCTTGACGTCGGCGTCCGAGGCGCCGCGCCCATGCCGTCCGAGCACCTGCCGCGCGGCGTAGTCGCGGTCGAACATGGTGTCGAACTCGCCGGTGATGAAGCGCTGCAGCGCCGCGCGGTCACGGCTGAACTCGGCGCGCCGGGCCTCGATCGTCTTGAGCACACGTTCGCTGTTGGCCAGCACCAACTGGCTCGGGGAGCCGGCCTGGGCGTCGGCGGCCGGCGCGGCGGCCGGACGGGCCTGCGCGGACACGGTCGCGACCGGCAGGGCGAGTGCCGCGGCCAGCGCCAGCGGCAGCACACGGCGGATCAGGGGCATGCGGATCATGGGAGCACTCCTTCGTCACGGGGGGACGCGTCGGGGGACGCGGCGGCGGGCGGGTCGTCCGCCGGCGGCGCGGCATCGCCGCCACCGCTGAACATGTACTTGCCGACCATCTGGATCAGATCGACCGCCGGCGAGGTGAACGCGATCTCCTCGCCGGGCTGCAGCGATTCGAGGTCGCCGCCAGGCGACAGGCCGACGTAGCTCTCGCCCAGCAGGCCGCCGGTGAGGATCGCGGCCGAGGTGTCGGCCGGAATCTCGGCGTAGCGGTCCTCGATCGCCAGGGTCGCGATCGAATCGAACTTCACCGGGTCCAGGTCGATCCTGTCGACCCGGCCGATGGTCACGCCACCGATCTTCACCGGGGCGTTGGGGCGCAACTGGCCGAGATTGCTGAAACGCGCGGTGAGTTCGTATGTGCCGCCACGGCCGAAGCCGAACTTGCCGTTGGTCGAGGCGATCGCCAGCACCAGCAGCGAGCCGAGCGCCAGCAGCAGGAACGCGCCGACGGCGAACTCGAGACGGGGACCACGGGCGCTTGTCATGGGTGTCACCTTTGCAGCGGGCCGCCTGCGCGGCGGTGAAGGAAAAGACCGGACGCCGGATCGGGCATCAACGGAACAGGAATGCGGACATCACGAAGTTGAACATCAGCACCAGCAGCGAGGCGTTGACCACCGCCCGCGTGGTGGCGACCGAGGTGCCCTCGATCGTCGGCTCGGCATGGAAGCCCACATAGGAGGCGACCAGCGCCGCGGTGCCGCCGAATACCGCCGACTTCAGGAACGCGGTCAGAAAATCGCCGCGGAAGTCGACCGCATCCTGCATCGTCTGCCAGAACATGCCGTTGTCGATGCCCAGCACCTGGACCGCCTGGAACCAGCTCGCCGACAGCGCCAGGCTGCAAAAGAACGCAGTCAGCAGCGGCACGCAGATCACCGCCGCCCAGAACCGCGGCGCGACCGCCTTGGCGACCGGGTCGATCGCCATCAGGCCCAGCGCGGTGATCTGGTCGGTGGCCCGCATCAGACCCAGCTCGGCGGCGATCGAACTGCCGGCACGGCCCACGAACAGCAGCGCAGTCAGCACCGGCGCCAGTTCCCGGTACAGGCCCAGGCCGATCAGCACGCTGACCTGGTTGCTGGCGCCGTAGGTCTCCAGCGCGCGGTAACCCAGCAGCGTCAGCGACAGGCCGACGAAGGCGCCGCCCACGGCGATAATCGGCAACGAACGGCCGCCGATCTTGTAGACCTCGCGCAGCAACTCGGCGAAGAAGTCGGCAGTCGGCCGAGAGGCGCGCAGCACCGACAACGAGAACAGCCCGGCGCGGCCGAGCGAACGGATGGCGGCGGTCATCGGCGGCATCCCGAGCAGCGATGGCGGGCGGTACACGGGCGGATCGTGCGCGTCATGCCGCCTCCGTCCGGACGAGGTCGGCACGGTCGAACGCGATCGGCCCATCGGGCTCGCCGCGCAGGAACTGCCGCACCAGCGGGTCCTGAGAGGCCTCGAGCGCGGCCGGGGTGCCGGCGAACACGATCCGGCCATTGGCGATCACCACCGCGCGATCGGCGACCGGCAGCGTCTCGTGGACATGGTGGGTCACCACGATGCTGGTCAACCCCAGGCTGGCATTGAGCCGCGCGATCAGGCTCATGATCACGCCCGAGGCGATCGGATCCAGGCCGGTCAGCGGCTCGTCGTAGATCATCAGCGGCGGGTCGAGCGCCAGCGCGCGGGCCAACGCGACCCGCCGCGCCATGCCGCCCGACAGCTCGCGCGGATACAGATCGGCGGCCGCGCGCAGGCCTACCGCCTGCAGCTTCATGTCGACCAGTCGCGCGATCACCGGCTTGGGCAGGTCGGTGTGGATGCGCAGCGGCAGCGCGATGTTCTCGGCCGCCGTGAGATCGGTCAGCAGGCCGTTGCCCTGCAGCAGCACCCCGATGCCCTTGCGCATCTCCAACAGCGCGCGCTGGCGCTGCGGCACCGGACGCCCGAACACCTCGACCTTGCCGGCGGCGGGCACCAGCTCGCCGGTCAGCGCCGAGAGCAGCGTCGACTTGCCGCTCCCCGACGGGCCCAGCACCGCGGTCACGCTGCCGCGCGGCACCGTCAGGTCGATGTCCGCGAGCACGGTCCGGCCGCCGCGGTCGAGACGGACCCGGTCGAGACGGACGGCGATGTCGGGAGCGGGATCGAAGGACACGCAAGCAGCCGAAGTTAAAAACCCGTCAAGGTTGGCGGAATGCAACTGAACACAGGCGGAGTGACTGAACCGAATAGTACAGTAATTCGTGCCTCCCTGAACGCCTTGGCGGTGAGACGCAGCGCCTCGCGCGCCGCCCGATCGCCCGATGTGGGACGCGGTGCGCCCGTCACTGGCTGGGCCGGACGCGGGGTCGGATCGGGTGTCGTGCCGATGACCGATCCGGGCGCGCGTCACGCGCCTGGATCGACGATCGCTTCGTGGCCGGGCCGCACCGGCGTGGCGTCCGGGCGCCCCGCCATGTCCTGGTGCAGGATCCGGCGGATCTCCAGGACCGCCGGTGCGGTCTCCTGCACGCTGTGCCCGGACACGATGACCTTTTCCGACAGCGCGTTCGGCAAGTGCGCGCTGCGGTACGGCACCAGACCATCGTCGCTGTCGGCCAAGTCGCCCTCGGCGCTGCGCCGCGCGACGATCGAGTGCAGCCGCACCGCGGGCGAGATCGGCAACTGCGCCGCCGCGCGCACGAACGGATCGTCCTTGGACAGGTTGTCGATGCTGTTGGGCGAGCGCGTCGCGTCGCCGTCCGCATCGTGGCCGGCCAAGGCCTGGATCACGTCGCCGAAGCCCTCGAGCAAGGTCAGTGGCAATCGCACCAGGCCCGATATCCAACGCCCGAGCCGGGTCCCGGCGACCTCGGTGCCGCGGTGCGGCGCGGCGATGAACACCGCACGGCCGACCTGCGGCATCGGCTCGAAACGCAGCATCGGTTCGAGCCTGGGGCGGATCCGCGCCAGCCGCGCCGGTTCGATCTCGCGCGCCTCGACGACTGCGTCCCACAGTGCATCGCCTGACGACGACACCAGCAGCCGTGCGATCACCCCACCCATGCTGTGGCCGATCAGCACGATGTCGCGCGAAGCGGGGGCCTGTCCGTCGGGATCGACGTGCGCGAGCGCATCGATCACCAGGCGCCGGATCGCCGCCTGATTGAGCGCGATCGGCATGTTGGTCGGGTAATAGACCTGCCAGACCTGGTAGTTCCGGCGCAGCGCCTCGTCGCCCATGATTTCGTTGGCGACGTTGACCCACGCCTCAGGACTGCTGGCCAGGCCATGGATCATCAACACGATGCGCCGCTGCGGATCGTAGGGCTGCATCATGTACAGGTGCGGGCGCTCGATTCCGCGCTCGCGGCCCAGCAAGGTGCGCAGCGACTGCACGGCGAAGCCCGAGCGCGCCAGCCACAGCCCGTAACCGGCGCTGAAGTTCGCGGCCAGCGGCACCGGCTGGCCGCGCAGCACGACGGTGTCCTCGATGTAGGGGGCGTGCGCGCTGGCCAGCACCTCGCGCGTGGCCAGCACTTGGGCCGCATCCTCACCCGGAAAGCGGAACAGCAGGGTCAGGCTCGGCGAGGGCATCTCGCTCCACGCCGGCACGGCGGGGCCGTGCCCGGCGCGCGCTTGGGGCGCGGCCGCAGCGGCGGCGGCCACCGGGTCGTCCATCACTGCCACCATCTCAGCGCCGAACCCATCACGACGGTAGATGCTGCGCAGACCCTTGAACGACAGCGATGCGGCCGGCAGCAGTTCCTGCGGCATGTCCGTGCCGCCGGGCAGGCGCACCGGTCACGTCCATATGCAGCGTCCAGCCAGCGACCTCGATGCGGTCGGCCGCCGGCGCGCTGCGCAAGCGGGTATCGAACAGCTGCGTCGCCGCCGCCTGGACGGCATGGTTGTACCAGTCCCGGACCTGGGTCTGGCGATCTTCGAACGCACGCTCCCCCGGGGAGCGCGCGGTGTAGAACAGGTAGACGTAGGCATGGCGCGCGGCTTCGAACAGCGCCTGCAGCCGGGCGTCCGCGCTTGCCGGGTCGACCGGCTTTCCAGGCACCGGCGAGGCCAGCGCCAGGGCGTGCTGCAGCCACAGTTCCGACACCGCCGATTGCAAGCGCTCGTCCGCGATCCCCTCCACCCCCGGCAACGCGTCGATGCACGCGATCGACGGCTGCGCGCAGGCGGCGGTGTCGAGGCCGGCGACGCGGATCGTCTGCGCCGTGGCGGCGCTGAGACGACCGGTGGTCAGGATGTCGCCCCGTTGCAGCGCGATGGTCTCGCCGGGCGTCATCGGCTCGACGGCGACCGAGGGGCCGAACTCACGCAGGATCGCGCAGCCGCCGAGCAAGGCCACCAGCAGCGCGACGACGACCGCCCGCCGCAGCCGCCGGTACAGGCCGCCGGTCATGGCGCGGCGGCAGGCGCGCTCGGCACGCCTTCGCGGATTGCGCGCGGGAAGTCGGCCGCCGGCCCGTCGAAAGCGCGGGCGCGCGCGGTGATGCGCCCGGCCGCCCGCAGCGTGTCCAGGTCGTAGCCGGGCATCAGCCCGGCGTGGTCGTAGGCGTAGCCGTCGAAGTGCCCCGACAGCAGCAGCCGGTAGTCGAGTGGCAGCGCCGGCGCGATGCGCCGCGCGAGCGCGAACACGATGGTCGTGCAGTTGCTGGTCAGCGTGTTGTAGAAGCGGGGCTTGCGACGCAGCCGCGCCGCCTCGTCCAGATAGCCCAGGAACACCTCGCGCAGTTCCGCCGGCGGCACGTCGAGCCGGTACAGATACACGTCCTCGCCGCGGACATTGCTGCGCACGCGCACGATGTCGTGCTCGTCGGCCGCCACCAATACGGTCTCGAACTGGCGGAAGAAACCGCCGACCGCCGAGAACGACTCGTCGCGCTCTTTGCGGATCTCCAGCGAGAACACCAGCTGCCGGCCATCGTCGAAGCCGAACGAGATCAGCGTGTGGGCGATGTGCGGCCCCATCCAGTACGACAGGATCAGATCGGCCGACACCAGGTGATCGAGGTCGTAGGTGCGCGTCTCCCAGCGGACGGTGTAGTCCTGGTCGCTGCGCCAGTCGAAGTTGCGGACATTGCGCAGCGTGACCCGACTGCCATCGACATCGGCGTCGAGCAATCGCGCGACATCGTCCGCCCACAGGCGCGCGTGCGAGGGCATCAAGGTCTGCCACCAGCCGAGCAGCATCAGCAACGCGATCCCGCCGACGACCGGCGCGATACGACCCCGCGCCCGACGCGGCCGTGGCGGCAGGGACACCAGTACGGCCACCGCAACCGACAACCAGGCCGCGATCAATGGCCATCGCCAGGGCGCCGGCGCCTGGTACCCCAACGCGAACGCCCCCCACACGGCGACAGGCACGACCGCCAGCGCGGCCATGGCGGCACCGAGCCAGCGCCGGGCCGGGTTGCCGGATGTCGTTGGAGGGGGATCTGAACGGAAATCGGGCGCCATGGTCGCGGTTCGAGCCGGGCCTGCAATAGGCAGGACGCGTTCATCCTAGCAATATTTGAACCAGTAAGTACACTATTTAAGTCCGCCCTCAGAGCCCGCCCGCACGCGGCCCATGGCCGTCCGGCGTGTCGCCGGACGCATCTCACGGCATGCTGCGACCCTGAACCGCATGCGTGCCGGAGGCGGGACACTCACGCAATTTGAGCCAAATCACGACACCCCCGCCACACCCGGCGCGGAAGACTGGGCGCGTCACTTCCGACCGACCCAGGAGTTTTCCATGCGTCGTATCGTGCTTCCTCTTGCGGCCGTCGCCGCCCTCGCGCTGTCTGCGTGCAACAACCACGACACGCCCGCCACCGGCCCTGCGTCCACGACCGATCCGGCGACGGCGCCGCCGCCGATGGACTCGCAGACGCCACCGGCCAGCGACCCGATGATGCCGCCGCCGACCGACCCGACGCTGCCGACCAACGACCCGGTCGACCCCAGCATGCCGCCGCCGACCGATCCCACGATGCAGCCACCCACCGATCCGACGACCACGCCGCCGGCACCCCCGACGGGTCAGGACGGAACGACCGGCACCTGATCGTCGCGTTCCGATCGCGCTCCTCTGCCCGGTTCGACACGCGGCAGGCGCGACACGCGCTCCAACCGACATGCCGCCCGTGTGTTCACGGGCGGCTTTTTGTTGGCTTACTGGCGCATTCGGCTCGAAATCGAACATGCCATCCACCCGAGGGTGGCGGCATCGGCGCGACCAGGTGCTTCAGCGCGACGGGTTGCGCCGGGCCTCGTCACTGACGGTTCGACGCGCGCGGAACTCGCTGTCCTCGTTCCACTGCGGCCAGTCGCCCGTGTTGGCGAGCGCCGCCGCCAGGCGGTAGACCGTGCGCGTATCGGCTGTGGGGCCGGCCATGTCCCAGCTGTCGTCGAAGGCGTCGCCGGGCTGGTGATAGCGATGCGCGAAGTAGTCTGCGCGCGCCGCCTTGCCGCCTTCGACGCCGCCATCGAGCTGGTCCATGCCCGGACCGATCGTCAGCGCCGGCACCCCGGCCTGGGCGAACGCGAAATGGTCGGCGCGGTAGAACAGCCCCGCTTCGAGATTGGGATCGGACGACCAAGTGCGGCCGTCGATGGCCGCCGCCGCGGCCAGGTCGCGCTCGAGCGAGACGCGGCCGTTGCCCCAGGACGAGATGTCGCGGGTTTCGCCGTCCGGGCTCCACATTTCCATGTTCAGCACCGCGGCCGTGGTCTCGAGCGGACGCAGCGGATTGGCCGCGTAATAGGTCGCACCGAGCAGGCCGTTCTCCTCGGCCGTCAATGCGATGAACTGCAAGGTACGTGCCGGGCGCGGACCGGCGGCGAACACGCGCGCCAGTTCGATCAGCGACGCGATTGCGGTCGCGTTGTCGACCGCGCCGTTGATGATCGCATCGCCGCTGGCATCGGGCTCGCCGACACCGAAGCTGTCCCAGTGCCCCGACAGCACGACCGTCTCGTCGGGACGCGACGCGCCCGGCAGCACGCCGACCACGTTGTGGCTGGTCACGCGCTCGCGCTGCACGTCGAAGGCGATGTCCAGGCGCGCATCGCCGAGCGCGCTGCCGCGAAAGCCCGTCTGCTGCGCCCGGCGCTTTTCGGCCTCGAAATCGAGCCCGGCATCGGCGAACAGACGCACCGCGACCTCGCGCTGCATCCAGCCACGCATCGGCAGGTGATGGGTCTGGGCGTCGGCGCGGACGATGTCGTACTGCGGCCCGGCGCGACCGTTGCGCACCGTCGCCCACGGGTAGGACGCCGGCTCGGTCTCATGGACGATCAGCACGCCGGCCGCGCCGCGTCGCGCGGCCTCTTCGTACTTGTAGGTCCAGCGGCCGTACCAGGTCAGCGCGCGCCCGCCGAAGCGACCCGGCGCCTCGGCCTCGAAATCGGGATCGTTGATCAGGACCACGACCAGCTTGCCGGCGACGTCGAGACCCGCGTAGTCGTCCCAGTCGAGTTCCGGCGCGGTGATGCCGTAGCCGGCGAACACCACCGGCAGGTCGGACAGCGCCACGCGCGCGCCCGGCCGCAGGGTCTCGACCGCGATGTCCTCGCCATTGGCGAGCGCGCGCGTCTGGCCGCCGACATGCAGCCGCGCCTCGACCGGGCCGACGATCGCACTGCGCTCAAGGACGACCGCCTGGGTCCAGCCACCGTCGTCGCCGCCCGGCGACAGTCCGGCCTGCGCGAACTGTTCGGCGATATAGGCAATGGTCTTGCGCTCGCCCTCGGTCGTTGGCGCGCGCCCTTCGAAGGCATCCGAGGCAAGCACCGACAGGTGACGGGCGAGATTGTCGGCGACGATCCCGCCGCCCGGCACATCGGCCGTTGCGGCCGGAGCGGGGCCGCGATCGGTCCCGGCGGCGGCGGCGAATGCCGGCTCGCCGGCGAGCGACAGGGACAGCGCGGCGGACAGAAGAGCGACAGGGACAGCGCGGCGTGGCATCGGCGGATTCTTCCTCGCATGAATTCTCCCCATCATGCCGCAACTGGCCCGGGCCCCTGCCAGCGGCTAAAGTGGAAGATGGTCCCCCCGACAGGAGCACTGCATGTCACGACGCCTCCGCGTTTCGCTGCCCCGGCCCATGCTGGCCGCCTTGCTGGTGCCCGCGTTCGCACTGGCTGCCTGCGCACCTGCCCATGACGAGGGCTTCGAGGAAGAGCCGCCCGCAGCCGGCGTCGCCGATGCCGACACCGGGGCCGGCAGTGCGATCGAAACCGAAGCGGCGGCCGGCGAGCCGTCGGCCGAGGGCGCGATCGGCACCACGCCCTGCGACACCGAGGCGGTGCAGGCCATGATCGGCCAGCCCGGCAACGACGCGCTTTTCGACAAGGCTCAACAGGATGCCGGCGCCCGCACCCGTCGCGCGATCCGTCCTGGCGATGCGGTGACGATGGATTTCCGCGAAGACCGGCTGAACATCGATCTCGACGCCGAGGGCCGGATCACCGGATTCCGCTGCGGCTGATGTCGCGGCGGCCAAGGGGGCCCGGCACGCCGGTGCCAGGCCCCAGGCGCCTCATGTCGCGCCGTGCACGGCTGGGTGCGAGCCGCGATGGCGGAACCGGCGCGACAGCCAGTCGCCCAGGTCGTCGATGACCGTGAACGCGGCCGGGATCACGATCAGACTCAGCAGCGTCGAGGTGATCAAGCCGCCGATCACCGCGATCGCCATGGGCGCGCGGAAACTCGAATCGCCGGCAAAGCCCAACGCGATCGGCATCATGCCCGCGCCCATGGCCAATGTGGTCATGATGATCGGCTGGGCGCGCTTGCGGCAGGCGTCGACCAGCGCGTCGTGCTGGCTCATCCCCAACTCGTCCTCGGCGATCACCGCGTAGTCCACCAGCAGGATCGAGTTCTTGGTGGCGATGCCGATCAGCATCAGCAGGCCGATCAGCGCCGGCAGCGAGAGCATGTTCTGGGTCAGCAGCAGTGCGCCGAATGCACCGCCTGCGCTCAGTGGCACCGCCGCCAGGATCGTGACCGGCATCAAGGCGTGGTTGAACAGCAGCAACAGCACCATGTAGATGCACACAAGGCCGGCGGCCATCGCCAGCACGAAGCCCACGAACAGCTCGACGAACACCTCGGCATCGCCGCTGTTGAGGAAGCTCACGCCCGGCGGCAGCGTCTTGACGCTCGGCAACGCCTGCACCTGGGCCATGACATCGCCCATCGGACGCCCGTTGAGTTCGGCGGTCAGCGTTACGTTGCGCTGGCGCTGGTAGCGCGAGAGCTGCGACGGGCCGCTGCCGGGCCGGATCTCGGCGACCGCGGCCAGCGGCACCGGACCATCGCGACCGGGCACGCGCAACTGTCCGATCAACGCCGGGTCGGCGAGCACCGCCTCGGCGAAGCCGACCCGGATCGGCACCTGGCGGTCGGGCAGGTTGAGCTTGGCCAGGCGCTGCTCGTAGTCGCCGGCGGTGGCGATGCGGGCCGCTTCGGCGATGTCCGCCGTGGCCACGCCCAGGTCGGCGGCGCGCGCCGGCACGGGCACGATCTGCACTTCGGGTCGCAGCAGCGATGCACTGGAGGTGACGCTGCCCAGCCCTGGGATGCCGCGCAGGTCGCGCTCCAACGCGATCGCCGCCTCCTGCAGCCGCTGGGGGTCGTCGCCCGACAGCACCAGCTGCAGCAGGTTGCCCGGTTCGGAACTGACATAGCTCACGCGCACGCCCGGCAGGTCGGCCAGACGCTGCCGGGCCTCGCGTTCGAGGACCCGCTGGTCGCGATCGCGGGTATTGGCGGTGCCCCAGTCCAGCACCAGGACCGCCTTGCGCGACTCGCCGACGCCGGTCGCGCCGGGATCGCCGAGATCGAGCACCGCGCCCACCGCGGTATAGACCTGTCGAAGCTCGGGCATCTCGCCCAGCAGCCCGCGCGCGCGCTCGGCCATCGCCACGGTCTCCTGCAGGCGCGTGCCCGGCGGCAGCTCGAGGCTCAGGTTGCTGCGCCCCAGATCGGACTGCGGGATGAAGGTGGTCGGGATGAACGGCACCAGCGCCAGCGAGGCGACGAACAGGCCCGTCGCCAGCCACAGCGTGCGACCCCGGTGGCGCAGCGCCGCGTCCACCCAGCCCAGGTACCAGACCATCAGCCGGGAATCGGCCTTCTCCTCGCCGTGCGGCTTGAGTAGGTAGGCCGCCATCATCGGCGTGAGCAGGCGCGCCACCAGCAGCGAGAACAGCACCGCAGTGGCGGCGGTCCAGCCGAATTCCCGGAAGAACTTGCCGGCGATGCCGGGCATGAACGCCACCGGCACGAACACCGCGGCGAGCGTCAGCGAGGTGGCGATCACGGCATTGCCGATTTCGCCGGCGGCCTCGCGCGCCGCTTCCAGCGGCGGCTTGCCCATGCGCAGATGGCGCACGATGTTCTCGATCTCCACGATCGCGTCGTCGACCAGGATGCCCACCACCACCGACAACGCCAGCAACGTGATCAGATTCAGTGTGAATCCGAACGCATACATCACCGCGAAGGTCGGGATGATCGACAGCGGCAGCGCCAGCGCCGCCACCCAGGTCGCGCGCCAATCGCGCAGGAACAACCACACCACCAGCAGCGCCAGCAACGCGCCTTCGTAAAGCATGGTCATCGACGAGTCGTAGGACCGGTGGGTCTCGTCGATCGCGGTGGAAACCAGCCGGAAATCGACACCGGGGTGATCGGCTTTGAGGCGGTCGAGTGCGGCATGCACGCCCGCCTCGACCTTGACCTCGCTGGAGCCGCGCGTGCGCGACATCGAGAACGCGACCACGTCCTCGCCGTCGAGCAGCGCCGCCTCGGTCGGATCGGCGGCGGCGTCGGTGACCGTGGCCAGCGTCGACAGCCGGACCGCACGACCATCGGGCAATGCGACCGCGTAATCGCGCAACGCCTGCGCATCGGCGACGGTGCCCAGCGTCCGGATGGTCTGCTGCGCACCCGCGATCTCGGTCTTGCCGCCTGCGCGTTCGACCTGGATGCGGGCCAACTGCTGCGAGACATCGCCGGCCGTGATGCCCATGGACATCAACGCTCTGGGGTCGAGATCCACCCGGATCTGCCGCTGCACGCCGCCCACGCGGGTGACCCGGGCCACGCCCGGCACGCCGTACATCGCCCGGGCGATGTCGCGGTCGACGAACCAGCTGGCCTCGTCGGCGGTCATGTGCGGCGCGACCAACGCATAGGTCATCAGCGAACCGCCGATGTCGACCTTCGAGATCACCGGCTCCTGGATGTCCTGCGGCAGGTCGGTGCGGATACGGGTGATCGCATCGCGGGTGTCGTCCAGCGCCGTGGCCAGGTCGGCCTCGAGCTGGAATTCGATCGTCGTGGTGCTCACGCCCTCACTGACCGACGATATCACCCGCTTGACGTTGCTGACCGTGGCCACCGAGTCCTCGACCTTGCGAGTGACCTCGGCCTCGAGTTGACTCGGCGAGGCGCCGGGCTGGCTCACGGTCACCGTGGTCATCGGAAACGCGATGTCGGGGAAGCGCGCCACCGGCAACTGGTGGAACCCCCACAGGCCGGCCACGCACAACACGAAGAAGATCAGCAGTGCCGGCAACGGGCGCTTGATGGCCCAGGCGGAGATGTTCATCGCGCAGCCGCCCCGGTGTCGCCAACCACCCGTACGCGGTCGCCCTCACCGAGGAAGCCGGCACCGTCGAGCACGACACGGTCGCCGGCGGCCAGGCCATCGACGATCGCGGTCCGGCCGGCGACAGTCTGGCCCGTGCGCACGCGGCGTCGGGTGGCCCGCTGCTGGTCGTCGATGCCGAACACATAGCTGTGACCATCGCGCTGCACGATCGACGCGGTGGGCACAGTCAGCACCTGGCCTTCACCGGTGACGATACGGCCATCGACAAACACGCCGGCCTTCAACGGGCCGGGCGCCGGCAGGTCCGCATAGACCGTGCCGGTGCGCGTTTGCCCGTCCACACCGGGACTGACCGCGCGAATGCGGCCCTCGATCGTCTGGTCCGCGTACTGCAGCACCACGGCATTGCCGACGACGACGTCGGCCAGCTGCGCCTCCGGCAGCTCGGCCCGCCATTCCAGGCGACCGTCGCGGATCAGACGCAACAACTCGGTGCCGGCCGCGACCACCTGCCCGGGTTGCACCAGGCGCTTGGAGATCATGCCGTCGGCGGGCGCGCGCAGGTCCGCAAAATCGCGGCGCAACTGCGCCGCGTCGCGCGCCGCCCGCGCCGTCGCGGTCTGCGCTTCGGCATTCAGTCGCGCGGCACGCAGTTCGTCCAGATTGCCGGCACTGATCAGCTGCTGCGCCGCCAGGGTCTCGCTGCGCGCGTAGTTCATCTGCGCCAGCGCCTGCGCAGCGTGCGCCTGGCGCAGCGACGCATCGGCCTGGGCCAGTTCGCTGTCCAGACTGCGGTGATCGAGCCGCAGCAGCACCTGGCCTTTCTTCACCCACTGGCCGACGTCGACCTCCAGCGCGGTGACACGTTGCCCGCTCAGTTCCACGCCCAGCTGCATGTCCTCGTACGCGCTGACCGGTCCGGACACCAGGACCGTGCGCGCCATGGTCTGGCGCTCCACGAGCGCCAGCGACACCGGCAGCGCCGAGGTCTCGGCGGTCGCGTCGGCGGTGGGCCCGTCGGCGTCGCCACAAGCCGAGAGCGCTGCGACGAGCAGCAGACAGCAACAACGCAATAGTCGATCACGCATGGCGAGGGTCCCGGACCGCGGTAGCGGGGATGGAGGAGGAAGGAAAAGAGAGACGGTGAGATCAGCCGTCGCGGGCGATCCGCTGCGCGATGCCGTCGAGCATCAGGCCAAGTCCTTGCTCGAAGCGCGCGTCGAAATCGACCGCGTTCCAGGCGTCGCGGGCCTGCCAGCAGTGTGGGAACCGCGCCTCGGCCAAGGCGAGAAACGTCGCACCCAGCGCCTGCATGCTGCCGTCGCCGGGCCACGACTGTTCCTCGATGACGAAGCCCATCGTGTAGTAGACCAAGTCCATCGACGTGGTCGCGGCGAACGTCGCCGGCGCCCCGGCACCCACCAGCGCCGCGATGCTCGCCTCGCCCACGCGCAGCATGTTCTCGGTGGCCAGGAACGTGCCCACATAGACCCGGGCCCCGTCACGGCGCGCCTTGAACGCCGCCCGGAACTCGTGGGCGATCTGCAGCAGCGTTTGCCGCCAGGGCTGGCCGTCGGGCACGTTCCGCGCGACGTCGGCGAGCATCGCATCGGCCATCGCATCGAGCAGCGCCTGCTTGCTGCAGAAGTGCCAGTACAGCGACGGCGCCCGGATGCCCAGTGCACACGCCACCTTGCGCAGCGTGAGGCCTTCGAGGCCGGCGTCGTCGAGGACCTCGAATGCGGCTTGGATGATGGTGTCCCTGGCAATGGGCGTACGCACGCGACGAGGCGACCTAACTTTGTTAGGGAGAGAATCTAACAGCGTTAGTTTGACGCAGCAAGCATCGCAAACCCCGCCCATGCGGCGGTCTGCTCGATCTTCTGACCGATGGAGGCGTGGCGCCTAGCGGCCGGCTCGCGAGGCCTCGAGCATGCGGCGACCGGCCTGGCCGTCGTAGGGCATGCGCCCGAGCCGACGCTGCTCGGCCTGGATCGCGCGCGGTGGCGGTCCAGGTCATGCCGTCGACCTCGCCGAAGTGGTGTCCGTGCGCGGAGCAGGGTCTGCAGCGCGCGGGGCGTCGGCGCGCGGTCAGCGCTCGTCGCGTCTGCCGAACTCGACCGGTTGGGCGTCGGACTTACTGCGCCAGACCCCTTCGCGGTAACGCTCGCAGTCGCGCGACACCGGCTCGCCCGGCTGGTCGGGCCGGCTGACGCATAGCGGATTGTTGTCGACCGCGGCATTGGTATCGCGGTACTCCATCGTGCCGCAGGCGGCGAGCGGCAAGGCCGCTGCCAGGCTCCACAAGCTGCGCATGGATGCAAATTCCGTCGCGTGACGGCCTCGACAATGTCAGGGACACGCCGCCTGCGCAAGGCCGGCCCGGCTGACCAGGCGATGCGCAGCGCCGCGGGTCTCCCAGCCGGTATCGACGCGGCCACGTCGTGGCGATGGGATGCGCTCGACTGCGCCCGCGATGCCGGCGAGCCGTCCGCCTAGGGTCGGCCCGGGGATGCCTGCGCGATCGTCGCGCGCGACGCTGGCGCTCCCCTCTGATGACGGGAGCGCAAGGTGAACACGATCCAATCGACGACGTCGTCCGGACTTGCCGCCGAGGCCCGCCCCGGGCCGGATGAGACCGGGCGGCATCACACGGTCGAACGTGGCGACACGCTGTCGGCCATCGCCCGGCGCTACGGGACCGATATCGCCGGTTTGCTGGCCGCCAATCCCCAGATCCGGAACCCCGACGTGCTGTATCCCGGCGACACGGTCGTCGTGCCAGCAGGGCAAGGCGCCGTGGACGTGCGTGCTGGCGACACGCTGTCCGGCATCGCCGCCGCACATGGCACCACGGTGCGCGCCCTGCTCGACGCCAATCCGCAGATCCGAAATCCCGACCTGATCCACGCCGGCCAGTCGATCGCGCTGCCGGGCGACCGGGGCGCGGCGCCCGTGCCCGGGCAGCCCGCTCCGCCGACCGCCGTCGACACCCCCTCCACGCCGCCCGCCGATGCCGGCGACCATCGTCTGGGCCAGTTGTCGGAGCAATACGAGACCGGCGGCCGCGGCCCCGGCACGGTGTCGAGCGGCGTCGGCGATCCGGGGGGCGTGTCCTACGGCAGCTACCAACTGGCGACCAATCGCGGCCGTCCGCAAGAGTTCCTGGCCGAGGAAGGCAGCCGGTGGGCAGGCGCGTTCGGCGGCGCCGCTCCGGGAACACCAGCCTTCAGCGCGACCTAGCGCGAGATCGCCGCGCGCGAGCCGGCGGCATTCGCCGACGCACAGCATGCCTACATCCAGCGCACGCACTACGACGTACAGACCGAACACGTGCGGACTAACACCGGTCTCGACGTCTCCGACCGCTCGGCGGCGGTGCAGGACGCGGTCTGGTCCACGGCGGTCCAACATGGGCCGGCGACGAATGCGATCACCCGCGCCGTGCGCGACGTCGAAGCGCGCGGGCTGTCGCCCGACGACGGTGTCGCATACGACCGCGCGCTGATCGATGCGATCTACGACGAGCGCGGCCGCCGCAACGCCGACGGCGCGCTGGTGTACTTCACCAGTGCACCGGCGTCCACGCAACGCAGCGTGGCCGAGCGGTTCGAGAACGAACGCGCGGACGCGCTGGCGATGCTCGACCCACCGTGATGCGCCGATGATGGCGGCCCGGGTATCGTGCGCCGCAACCACGGACGATGGAGCCGACCCCATGCAGCGCATTTCCACGCCTCGTGCCAGCCGCCTGATCGGCGTCACTTGCCTGGCCCTCGCCCTGTCGGCCTGCTCGCAGGCTGCAGCGCCGCCGGACGAGGGGTCGTCCGGCGCAGCACCATCGCGCGGCGCGGCGCATGACGCCGGCCAGCCGGCCTCCGAGCATCCCGAACGCGCAGGGCGCTATGTCCTGCGGGGCGCGCACGCAGCCGACCTGGAGTTGGCGCCTGCGGCCGCCGGTGCGCACTGGGAGGTGGTGCTGCGCGGCGGCGGCGCAGCCGCCGATGGCGCGGCCGTGGCGGCCGATTGCGAACTCCATGCCCGCGGCCCGCTGCGCGACGACCGCATCGATGCCGACGTCGTGCCGTTCGAGGGCGAACTGATGTCGGTGACTGCCGCCGACCTCAAGCGCGCACATGCATCGGTGACGGTCCGCTTCGACGGGCCCAGCGTCGTCGTCCAGACCGACGCCGCGCTGTGCGGCAACGGCGCGGACTTCAACGGGCGCTACCAACGCAGCCAGCAATTGCAGCACGCTGGGTGACCCAAGCCGGTGTCGCCATGCGCGCACTTGAAGGCCACACGCATCGGCGAGAGCGAACGCTAACGGCCGGCCTGCAAGGCCTCGAGAATACGGCGACCCGCCCGGCCGTCGTCGGGCGTGAGCCCAAGCCGGCGCTGCTCGGCCTGGATCGCACGCCGGGTGGCGGTCCCGATCATGCCGTCCACCTCGCCGATGTCGTGCCCGCGCGCAGCGAGCAGGGTCTGCAGCGCGCGACGGTCGGCGCGCGACAGCCCAGGATCATCGGTCGGCCACGGCGTCGCCAGGCCCGTCCCGCCGCGCAGCCGGTCGGCGAGCAAGGCGATCGCCAGTGCGTAGCTCTCGGCGGCGTTGTACGAGTAGATCGCATCGTAGTTACGCAACACCAGAAACGCCGGGCCCGACGCGCCGGTCGGTGCGATCACCGCCGCGCGTGTGTCGCCGGCCGGCAACGCGCCGCCGTCGACGCGGGTCACGCCGCGCGCGGCCCACTCGGACACCGGCCGGCGGTTCGTGCGCCCGGCCTGCGCGATCGCGAAGCCCGACGGCAACCGGACCTCATAGCCCCAGGGCTGGCCGCGGCGCCAGCCGGCGCGCGCGAGATAGTGCGCGGTCGAGGCCAGGGCGTCGGGAATGCTGTCGACGAGATCGCGGCGGCCGTCGCCATCGAAATCCACCGCGATGCGCGCGTAGGTGCTGGGCATGAACTGCGTGTGGCCGAAGGCACCGGCCCAGGAACCGGTCAGGCCCGGATCGCGCAGATCGCCGTCGTGCAGCAGCTTGAGCAGCGCCAGGAATTCGCCGCGGAAGAACGGCTGTCGACGACCGTTGCAGGCCAGCGTCGCCAGCGACACGCGCAGCGGCCGCTTGCCCGAGATGCGCCCGTAGTCGCTCTCCACGCCCCAGACCGCAACCACGGTCTCGGCATCGACGCCGTACTGCGCCGCAACTCGCGCCAGCAGGTCGCGGTGCTCGGCCAACATCGCGCGGCCATCCTCGACGCGCTGCGCATCCACCAGCCCGGCCAGGTAATCCCACAGCGGCGTGGTGAATTCGGGTTGCGCGTCGAGCAGCGGCAAGACGCTCATGTCCGGCTGCAGGTCGGACGTCAACCGGTCGAAGGCATCGCCGGGAATACCGCGCTTGGCCGCATCACCACGGATGCCGGCCAGGCACTGGGCGAACGCGGCCGGATCGGCCGGCGGTGGCGGCGGCGTGGCCGCCGACACCGTGCCGGCCGCGCCCAGCAGCGCGAAGGTCGTGAGGGTACGCAGACGGATCTTCATCGCATGGAACTCCTGGGCAAAACGGCCCTGCCACTGTGCCTGAGCAGGCGGTCAGCGGGCGCGTGCGCGGGTTCGGGTTTAACGCGCCGCTCAGGCGGCCGCGCACGAAAGATGGCAGAACGCGCAGGCCGACTCGGCCTCAGCGCACGTCGCCATCGACGTAATACCAGTGGCCGTCCTCGCGCACGAAGCGGCTGCGCTCGCGCATGCGCACGACGCTGCCGCCGCCGATGCGATAGCGCGCGACGAACTCGACCTCGGCGCGATCGTCGTCCAGCACGTCGAACGCACGCACGTCCAGGCCCAGCCACGTGGGCTGCGGCCCGCGCAGATCGAGATCCGGCGGGCAGGTGCGCGGATGCCAGCTCGTCCGCAGGTAGTCGACATCGCCGCGCACATAGGCGCTGTAGCGCGCACGCATCAGGGTCTGGGCATCCGGCGCCGGCATGCCGGCGTGGATGCGACCGCAGCAGTCGTCGAACGACAGGTGGCGGCCACAGGGACAGGCGGTCACGGAGGACGTATCGGAAGCGGACATCCGGGCATTGTGCAAGCACCGCGGCGCGATCGCGAGCGTGGACGGGGCGCGCTCACAGAAAGCCCGTCGCCGCCAGCGACACTGCCTCGCCCTCGCCGATGACGAAGTGATCGAGCACACGCACGTCGACCAGCGACAACGCCTGCCGGATCATGCTGGTGACTGTGCGGTCGGCGCCGCTCGGGCGATTGCTGCCGCTGGGATGGTTGTGGCCGACGATGATCGCCGCAGCGTTGTGGGCGAGCGCGCGCCGTGCCAGTTCGCGCGGATACACCTGCGCGTTGTCGATCGTGCCCTGGAACACCTCCTCGAAGGCCAATGCGCGATGCCGGGCGTCCAGGTAGAGCACGGCGAAGACTTCATGGGGAAGGCCGCGCAGGCGCTGGGTGAAGTAGCGACCGGCCGTGCTGGGGTCGGTGATTGCCTCGCCACGTTCGAGCGTCTGGGCCAGCACCCGGTTGCCCACTTCGAGTGCGGCGCTCAGGCAACTGGCGCGCGCCATGCCCAGGCCCGGCAGTTGGGTGAGTTCTTGCGGCCCGCGCTCGAGCAATGCGCGCAGCGAGCCGTGGTCCTTGAGCAGGTGGCGGCCGGTCGCCACCGCGTCCATGCCGCGCAGGCCCGAGCCCAGGAAGATCGCCAGCAACTCCGCGTCCGACAGCGCGCCCGCGCCCCGGGCGAAGAGTTTCTCGCGCGGCCGCTCGCTCTTGGGCCATTTCGATATGTGCATCGCCGCCTCCGTTGGGGGAGCCGGCACCGGCGCGACGCGACGGGGAGGACGTCGGACGCGCATCGCCGGTGCCGGCGGGACCTGTATTGCAGCGCGTCCGCCGGTCCCCGCGCAGCCAGCGGTCCACACCGCTTCGGGTAAGCTGTCGGTCGATTTTCCGGTAGGGCTTCCCCGACCATGACTGGCGCGTCGACCTCGCTGCATGGGCAGCGCATTCTGCTGTGCGTGTGCGGCGGCATCGCCGCCTACAAGGCCGCCGACCTCGTCCGGCGTCTGCGTGATGCCGGCGCCCAGGTGCGCGTGGCGATGACCGACAGCGCGCTGCACTTCGTCTCGGCCGCGACCTTCCAGGCGGTGTCGGGCGAACCGGTGCGCACCACCTTGTGGGACCCAGGCGCCGAGGCCGCGATGGGCCATATCGAGCTGGCACGGTGGGCCACGCGCGTGGTCGTGGCGCCAGCGACCGCGAACACGCTGGCCAAGCTCGCGCACGGTTTCGCCGACAACCTGGTCACCACGCTGTGCCTGGCGACGACCGCGCCGCTGACCGTGTGCCCGGCGATGAACCACCGCATGTGGCTGCACCCGGCCACGCAGGCCAACCTCGCGCTGCTGCGCGAGCGCGGCGCGCAGGTCGTGGGGCCGGAGGACGGCCCGCTGGCCGAAGGCGAATCGGGCCCCGGACGACTGGCCGAGCCGACCGCGATCGTCGCGGCGCTGCCGGTGTGAGCGGGCCGCTGGCCGGCCGACGCGTGATCGTCAGTTCCGGACCGACGTACGAGGACCTCGATCCGGTGCGGTTCCTGGGCAACCGCAGCAGCGGCAAGATGGGCTTCGCGGTCGCCGCGGCCGCCGCCCAGGCCGGTGCCGAGGTGCGGCTGGTGGCCGGCCCCGTGCACCTGCCCACGCCCGACGGCGTGACGCGTGTCGATGTGCGTTCGGCCGCGCAGATGCACGCCGCGGTGTTCGCGGCCCTGCCCGCCGACGTCTACGTCGGGGCCGCTGCGGTCGCGGACTTCACACCGGCCCAGGTCGCCACGTCGAAGATCAAGAAGCGTGCCGGCGAGGCCGGCCTGACGCTCGAATTGGTGCGCACCCGCGACATCCTCGCCGAGCTCGCCGCCGACCCGCGCCGGCCTCGGCTGGTGGTCGGCTTCGCCGCCGAGACCGACGACGTCGACGGCAACGCCCGCCACAAGCTCGCCACCAAGCGCGTCGATCTGATCGCGGCCAACCGTGTCGGTGTCGCCGGCAGTGGGTTCGAGGGCGACGACAACCTGCTGGTGGTGCACGATGCCGCCGGCCAGCACACGCTGGGCCCCGGCCCCAAAACCGCGATCGCGGCCGACCTGGTCGCGCTGATCGCCCACCGCCTCGATCCGGAGCCGCCATGAACCACATCCTCGATGTCCGCGTGCTCGATGCGCGCTTCGGCCAGCAGTGGCCGCTGCCGGCGTACGCCACTGAAGGCAGCGCCGGTCTCGACCTGCGCGCGGCGCTCGACGAGCCGCTGGCGCTGTTGCCCGGCGACGTCGCGCTGGTGCCCTCGGGCCTGGCGATCCATATCGGCGACCCGGGCCTGTGCGCGGTCGTGTTGCCGCGTTCGGGGCTCGGCCACAAGCACGGCATCGTGCTCGGCAACGGCACCGGCTTGATCGACGCCGACTACCAGGGCCCGCTGATGATCAGCGTCTGGCACCGCGGCAAGGACGCCTTCACCATCGAACCGGGCGACCGCATCGCACAGCTGGTGCTGCTGCCGGTGGTGCGCGCGACGCTCAACGTGGTGGATACTTTCGTCGACACCGCACGTGGAGCCGGGGGATTCGGGCACTCGGGCGTCCGCTGACGGGGAAGGCCATGGGCGAGAAGGATCCGCATCGCACACGCGAACTGACGACGCAGCTGGCTCGCGTCGCGCCGGTGCTCGCCGTGGTGCTGGCGCTGCTGGCCCTGTGGTGCGCCTGGCAAGGCGTCCGCCAGTGGCAGGCCGGACAGCGCAGCGCCAGCGTGGCGCAGGCGCGCGATGCCGCGATCGATGCGACCGGGCAGGCGCTGCAGGCCGAACTGCGGCGGATGGGCGAACGCCTGGCCAGCGCGCCGGTGCAGCGCGCGCTGCAGGACGGCCGCCTGGATGCCGCCGGCGTCGAACTCGGCCGCGACTGGTCCGGCGCGACCGGCGTCGCGGTGGTGCCGCGCGACCTGCGCGGCGAGTACGACGCCCTGGGCCCGGGCCACTTCGGCCGACTCGCGGCCCTCGAAAGCGCACTCGCCGCCGGCGAGCCGGTGCTGATGGTGGCCGGCGGCCCCGCCGGTCCGCAGATCCTGGTCACCGCCCCCGCGCGCGCCGGCGAACGACCGGTAGGCGTGGCGATCGCCGCGCTCCCGCTCGAGCGCGCGACCGCCGGCCTGGCTGCGGCCGACGTCGACCCGGCGACCTACGTCGCGCTGCGGCAGGGGGGCCAGACGCTGCTGGCGCGCGGCGAGCCGGCGCTGTCGAACGTCGCCGAGCGCCTGGGCCGACAGGTGCCGGGCACGCAGTTGCGGATCGTCGCCGCAACCCCGCACGTCGGTCCCCCGCCGCTGGGACTGTCGGCAGTGCCGTTGCTCGTGCTCGCCGCGACGCTGCTGGCCTTGGCGGTCGTGGCCTGGCGACTCGCTC
This sequence comes from Luteimonas sp. TWI596, assembly GCF_039674105.1. Classification (NCBI taxonomy): domain Bacteria; kingdom Pseudomonadati; phylum Pseudomonadota; class Gammaproteobacteria; order Lysobacterales; family Lysobacteraceae; genus Luteimonas; species Luteimonas sp. TWI596. The sequence continues at coordinate 42,115 of NZ_JBDJMU010000011.1, read as the reverse complement.
GGCGGCGCTCGCCTGCCGGCAGCGCACCCGATGCGGCGCCCACGCTCGCCCAGTCGCTGGCAACAGCCGACGCGGGGCGCCCGGCCCCCCGTCCGGCGCCGGCAACGGCGCCCAAGCCAGTGGCGGCACGGCTCGATCCGGCGATCTTCCGCGCCTACGACATCCGGGGCGTCGTCGGGCGCACACTCGATGCCGCGATCGCCGAGTCGATCGGGCGCGCGATCGGCACGCTGATGCACGAGCAGGGGCTCGAGGAGATCGTGGTCGGTCGCGACGGCCGGCTCTCGGGCCCGGACCTGGTCGCCGGCCTCGTCGCCGGTCTGCGCGCGAGCGGGCGCAATGTCGTCGACATCGGCCTGGTGCCCACACCGCTGAGCTACTTCGCGGCCTACCACCTGCGCACCGGCTGCTGCGTCTCGGTCACCGGCAGCCACAATCCGCCCGAGTACAACGGGTTCAAGATCGTCGTCGGCGGCGAGACGCTGTCGGGCGAGGCCATCGCCGATCTGCATGCGCGCATCACGGGCGAGCGCCTGTACGCTGCGCCGGCGCCGGGCGGGCTGGTCGAGCGCGACCTCGCCGACGACTACATCCGCCGCATCGCCGACGACATCCAGATCGCACGACCGCTGAAGGTCGTCGTCGATGCCGGCAACGGCGCGGCGGGCGCGCTGGGCCCGCGCGTGCTGGAAGCGATCGGCGCCGACGTGATTCCGCTGCATTGCGAGATCGACGGCACCTTCCCGCATCACCATCCCGATCCGAGCGAGCCGCGCAACCTGGCCGACCTGATCGACGTCGTCAAGCGCATGGGCGCCGACCTGGGCGTGGCCTTCGACGGCGACGGCGACCGGCTGGGCGTGGTCGCCGCCGATGGCGCCATCATCGAGGCCGATCGCGTGTTGATGCTGTTCGCCGCCGACCTGCTCGAACGCAACCCCGGCGCGTTGATCATCCACGACGTCAAATGCACCGGCCGCTTGACCGGCCATGTGCTGCGCCACGGCGGCAGCCCGCTGATGTGGAAGACCGGTCACTCGCTGATCAAGGCCAAGATGCGCGAGACCGGCGCCGAACTGGCCGGCGAGATGAGTGGCCATTTCTTCTTCGCCGAGCGCTGGTTCGGTTTCGACGACGGGCTCTATGCCGCCGCGCGGCTGCTGGAGATCCTCGCGCTGGAAGCCGACCCCACCGCCGCGCTCCATGCGCTGCCGGTCGGCGTGTCGACGCCCGAGCTCAAGGTCGAGGTGCCCGGCGGCGACCCGCACGCATTCGTCGCGAGATTCCTCGCGCAGGCCGCATTCGACGGCGCACGGCTGTCGACGATCGACGGGCTGCGTGCCGACTGGCCCGACGGCTGGGGACTGGTGCGCGCGTCGAACACGACGCCGGTGCTCGTACTGCGCTTCGATGCCGACGATGCACAGGCGCTGGCACGGATCCAGGGATTGTTCCGCGAGCGCCTGCTCGCGATCGAACCAGGACTGACGCTGCCGTTCTGAGGTGCGCATCGCCTGCGACGTGCACGCCGCGCGCCCTCGCGCTGGCGTGTTGGCCACCGGGATCATGGAAAGCACCGCGCACCGCCCGACCCGCGCTCGCGGGCACGTCCGACATCGGCACGGGCAACAGGCCGATGTCACGCATCGACGCACTGACCGAGGCTGACGGCACACCTTCATCGGAGTGCCGCCATGTCGATGCCGATCCGTTTGTCCTGCCTGCTGTGGCTGTGCACCGGCCTGGCGCCGATGCCGGTGCCTGCGCAGCCAACCCCCGATGCGCTCATGTTGGCCACCGACCTGCGTGGCGAGATCGACGTCGGCGCCTACTACGTCAGCGAGAAACTCGACGGCGTGCGCGGGCGCTGGGACGGTCAGGCGCTGTGGACGCGCGGCGGCCACCGCATCGCGGTCCCGGCAGGCTTCACCCTGGGCTGGCCGGCCGGCTCGATGGACGGCGAGTTGTGGCTCGGGCGCGGCCGGTTCGACGAGACCAGCGCGCTCGTGCGTGGCGCCGATCCGACCGATCCGCGCTGGCGGCAACTGCGGTTCCTGGTCTTCGACCTGCCCGACCACGCCGGCCCGTTTTCCGAGCGCATGGCCGCGATGCAAGTGCTGACCTCAGGCACGGCGCATCCACAGTTGGCCATGATCGCGCAGACGCGCCTGCCGTCGCGGGCCGCGCTCGACGCCCGGCTGGCGGAGGTCGTGGACGGCGGCGGCGAGGGATTGATGCTGCACCACCGCGACGCGCGCTACGCCGCCGGCCGCAGTCCCGCGCTGCGCAAGCTCAAGCCGTTCGACGATGCCGAGGCGCGGGTCGTGGGTTACCTGCCGGGCAAGGGCAAGTACGTCGGTCTGGTGGGCGCCCTGCTGGTCGAGCATGCCGACGGACGCCGGTTCCGGATCGGCAGCGGACTGCGCGACGCACAGCGGCGCGACCCGCCCGCGATCGGCAGCCTGGTCACCTACCGCCACAACGGCGTGACCGCCAACGGCCTGCCGCGTTTCGCCCGGTTCCTGCGCGTCCGCGACGACGAACCCAACGCCCCGCCCCCTGGTGACGGCAAGCCGCCTGAGAGGCCCTCGCCGCGATCGTGATGCCGGCACCCCGGCCGGTCCCCCGGCAGGCGCACCCGAGACCGGGCGCGCCCGCCGGGACCGCTGGCAGGTTAAGGCGAGGGACCGTCGTCGCGGCGCCGATCCAGGTAGGCCTGCGCCCACCGGTCGGCCACCTTGCCGGCCGCTGTGCGCCCGCCCAGGCCGAAGGCCAATGCGACCGCCACCGCCACTGCACCGAGCACCAGGCCGAACGCGAGATTGACGATGTCATCGGCGATGCCCATCGCGCGCAGCCCCATCGCGATCACCAGCCCCAGGATCGCGACGCGGGCGATGCGCGACAGGCCGACGCCGCCGCCGGGATTGGCGCGCTGGATCGCGCGCGCGGCCAGGTCGGCCAGCCAGTAGCCCACGACCAGGATCACGCCGCCCAGCAGGATGTCGCCACCGAAGGCGATGAAGGTCGCCAACAGATCGCGCACGCCGGTGAAGCCCAGTCGATGCGCGGCTTCGACCGTCGCAAACAGCAGGATGAAGAACAGCGCCACGCGGCCAACGCACGCCGACAGGCCGGTACCGGCCGTTGCGGAGGCCGGGGCCACCGGTGTGGTCTTAAGCGGCAGGCCAGGCTCCGGCGTGCCGGCGGCGGCAACCGGATCGGCGGTCGCGAGCGCCGTGTCCACCGGCGCCGGCCCGGTCGGCGTCGTGCCGAACACGCCCCCCAGTCCCAGGCGCTCGGGCAGGCGGTCGAAGCCGAGATTCTCCAGCAGGCGCGTCAGCAGCCCGGAGACGAACCGGCCCAGGTACCAGGCCACCAGCAGAATCAGCGCAGCGGCCAGGATGTTGGGCACCGCGGTCAGGAACAATCCCAGCATCTCGCCGGCCGGCTCGGAGATCGCGCGGATCGCAAGCGCGTCGAGCGCGGCGATCAGCGTCGGCACGATGACCAGCACGAACGCCAGCGTGCCGCCCAGTTGCGACAGGCGCACGCCCGCACCGGCCTGCCCGTGATCGCCGAAGCGGTCGATGCCGGTCGCCGCGAGCAGGTTGCTCACCAGCCCGCGCAGCACCTTGGCGATGAGCCAGCCGACCAGCCCGATCACCACGGCGGCAAAGACATTGGGCAGCATCGACGTGACCTGCGCGGTCATCTGCGACAACGGCGCCATGAGGCCTTCCACGCGCAGGGCTGCAACGATCGCCGGCAGGAACAGCAACAGCACCAGCCAGTAGACGACATCGCCGAGCACCGCCGAGATCGGCCGCACCCCGGCCGATGCCGACAGTTTCTCGTCCCAACGCCCGGCGGCCATCAGCCGGTTGACGCCCGCGCGCAGCGCCGTGGCCAGCAGCCAGGCGACCAGGGCGAGCACGCCGGCCAGAATGATCCGCGGCAGATACAGCATGACTTCGGCCACCAGCGCCGAGAACGGGCCGTACAGGCCATCGAAGCGCAGTACGCTGAACACGCCGATCAACGCGACGATGATCACGAACCAGAACGCGACCGACGCCGCCACCCGGACGACATCGATACTGGACGCGGTCTGGGCGTTCACCCGTTCGTTGAGGCGCAGACGGGTCAGCCCGCTGCGGACCAGGCCGCGCACGAACAGCGCGACGATCAGTCCGACGACCAGGACGGCGACCGCCGCCAGGACGGTCGGCAAATAGTGGCCCAGGCTCAGTTGAAGTTGCCGGGCGAGCGTATCGGGTTGCATGGGGCGTCTCTCCTCGCAGGGATGCGGATCCACCGCATCGCGTCGATGGCGCCGGCAGCGCGGGCGGCAGTGCCGACGGCGGAAGGCGCGCGGCGGCATCGGGATCGCACCGTCATGCGACGGTCGAGCAGAATCGATCCCCATGCCGGGGCGATGACGGTGACCGCATCGCCGGAACCGGGCGAGGTCCAGTCTGGTGATGACGATGTCGGCTCAGAGTGAACGGAACGTAACGCCCGTATCGTGCAGGCAACGCCATCAAGCGCCGTCCGGCGCGATGCCGCGCCCCCGGCCCCACGGCTCGCGGGTCAATTCACCGGTCAAGCATGACGCCGCCGGCGCGTCTCAGCAGGCGCGTTCCCGGGCGAAGGGATTGAGCCTGCGCACCCAGCTGTCGCCGCAGTCGATATCCACCGGCTCGGGCTCGACCGGCTTGGCGGGCGCACGCGCCGCCGCGCGCGCGCGCTCGAGTTCGGCGCGCTTCTCGCGGATGCGCGGCAGCGCGGCCAGCGCGGCGCGCTCGCCCTGCAGGATCGCCGCATTGCGCTGTTCAAAACTGGCCGGCCCGATGTCGTTGACCTGTGGGCGGATCACCACGTCCGCGCGGGCGAGTTCCTGCCGGCCGAGGTTCTGGCCCATGATCGCGATCGACTGGTTGACGATGCCCAGCATGCTGCCGGGCGTGCTACCGCTGGCCTTGCTGGAGATATCGACCGCGATCACCAAGTCGGCGCCGAGTTGGCGGGCCGCATCCACTGGCACCGGGCTGACGACCCCGCCGTCGACATAATGGCGGTCGCCGATCTTCACCGGTTCGAACACACCCGGCACGCTGCTCGAGGCGCGCACGGCCTGGCCGGTGTTGCCGCGGACGAACACGATGCGATCGCCGGTCTCCAGGCGCGTGGCAACGGCTGCGAACGGGATCGGCAGACGGTCGATCGTGCGATTGCCGACTTCGCGATTGACGTAGTCCTGCAGCGCGACGCCCTGCACCAGCCCGCCGGAGAACAACCGCACGTCACGGATGCTCGATTCGTCGAGCGCAACCGCCCGCTCCTGCATCCGGAACGGATCCATGCCGCTGGCGTAGAGCGCACCGACCACGCTACCGGCGCTGGTCCCGGCGACGACATCGGCCTTGATGCCATTGGCTTCGAGCATCTTGATCACGCCGATGTGCGCGAAGCCCTTGGCCGCACCGCCGCCGAGCGCCAGGCCGATCCGGACCGGAGGCGTCCTGGTCGCGGGCGCCGCGGACGTCTGGGCGGGGGCGACCGGCACGGGTTTGACGTTGTCGCGTCCGCAACCGGCCACGAGCAACGCCAACGCGCACAGCACGAGCGCCAGCGGGACGCGGCGCGAGACGGGAAACGGCGGGGAACATGGACGCATGGCGGTGGCATCGAAGGGGCGAGGCGCGAGGATACCGAGGCAGGCCCCGCACGGGCAGACACCGGCGACATGGCGCAACACGCGGGCGCATGACGCGCGATGGGCGTCGCATCGGCACGACGAAAAGCGGCCGACCCTGTCAGGATCGGCCGCTTCTTCGACGCTTGGAGACGACGCCGCGACGCGACGCCCGGGGGCGGCTCAGTCCTGGCCGGCGTCGTCCGACGCGGTCTGTCCACGTGCCGCGTTGACCGAGCGCTTGCGTGCGGCGGCGTTGCCGGCCTCGATGCGACGTGAGTTGCCCTGGATGGTGCCGTTGGCCTGCTTCTTGCGGTACTGCCGCGCGGCCACCCAGACCAGGCCCAGGCCGATGGCGCTGGCGGCCACGATCGCCGGGTTGCGACGCAGGAACCCGCCCGCGACCTTCGCGCCAGTGCGCGCGGCACCCACGGTCAGGCCGGTCTTGAGCCACTTTTCCGCCGTGCCCGGAATCGCGTGGCGCAGGCTGTCGCCTGCCTGGCCGACCAGCGACACGGCCTTGTCGGACAGCGCTTCGAACTTGCTCATCGGGGGCTCCTGGAAAATGACCATGGGGAAAGGCCGTCAGTGTGCGGCCGCGACCGTCGATCCAGCGTGAGCGCAGGCCCGGCGCGCCTTGGCGTTCAACCCCCGTTGTGCACGCCACGCCGCGCCGCGCCGCGCCGCGCCACACACCACCAACCCCCGCAGCCGCGCCACGCACGCCCGACCGCCGCGGCAAAGTCCCACCGTCGCCACGGGTCCAGAGCCCCACGTCGCTAAGTACCGCGCGGTTTGGCCCGATGTGTTGCAGGGGCATTCCAAGGATCCTCCGGCCACGGATGTTTCGGATACCGCCCCTTCATCTCCTTGCGCACCTCGGGGTACGTCCGTGCCCAGAACCCCTGCAGGTCGCGGGTGACCTGCAACGGCCGACCGGCCGGCGACAGCAGGTGGATCGTCAGCGCGACGCGGCCATCGGCGATCGTCGGCGTGTCCCCCAGGCCGAACAGCTCCTGCAGCTTGACCGCGAGCACCGGCGGGCGCGGCGTGCCGTCGGCCTCGAGGCCGTACTCGATCGCGCGCATCTGACCGGATGGCACGGCGATCCGCACCGGTGCCAGGCGGTCGAGCTGCTGGCGCTGCGCCCAGTCGAGCCGGCCCTGCAAGGCCTGAGCGAAGGTGTCGGCGTCCAGCGCGTCGAGCCGCGTGCAGCCGGCGAACGCCAGCGCCAGCCAGGCCTCGCGGGTGGCCAGCAGCGCGGCATCGGACAGGTCGGGCAGGCCCAGTTCGGGCATCCACGTGCGCAGGCCCTCGACACGCGCCTGCCACTGGCGCAGGCCGTCGCGCCACGGCAGCACGTCGAGTCCGAGTTCGCCGACTGCGTCGCTGAGCGCCCGCGCAGCCTGCGCCGGATCGACCCGGCCGTTGGGCCGGGCGTCGAGCACGATGCCGTCGAAGCGCTGCACGCGCAGGCCCACCAGCGCACGCTTGCCCGCATCCCAATGGGTCTCGTCGGCGACGACGAAACGCGCGGGCCAGGCCCGCCGCAGCTGCGCCTCGTCGACCGGTGCGCCGCGCAGCAGCAGGGCATCGAGCGCCTCGAAACGCAGGTCGCTGGCGACGATCCACGGCTCGCCGAGCAAGGCACTGTCGTCGAACAGCCGGGCCATGCGTCCGTTGCTCAGGCCGTAGCGCCGGGCGTCCCGGGCATGGCGATGGCCGATCCGGTCCGGAAAGGCATGCACCAGCAGGTCACCGAGCGCATGCGCCGGCACGCTCGATGGCGGCGCGACTTCGACCCGCAGGCGTCGCCGCCATTGCCGGGCTGCCGCGTCGATTGCCGCCAGCGCCGAGCGCGCGGCATCGGCCGGCACGCGGCCGGCGCGAAACGCGGCCAGCGCCTGCCAACGCGCCGCCAGCGCGTCCGAACGCGCCGCGCCGCGCATCGGATCGCGGGCCTCGACCAGCGCGCACAGGTCGCAGGCCAACGCACGCGCGGCCGGCGCGTCGGCGGCCAGCAACATCGCTGCCAGCCGTGGATGGGTGCCCAGCGCGAGCATGCGCCGCCCGGCCGGCGTGATCGCATCTGCCGTATCGAGCGCGTCGAGCCGGCGCAGCAGATCGCGTGCGGCCGCCAGCGCGCCGACCGGCGGCGCATCGGGGAACGCGAGCGCGTTGTCGCCCCAGGCCGCCAGTTCGAGCGCGAGCGCCGCCAGTTCGACCTGCGCGATCTCCGGACGACGCTGCGGCTCGAGCCGTTGCGATTCCGGCCACAGCCGCAGCGCCACACCGGATGCGACACGCCCGGCGCGCCCGGCGCGCTGGTCGGCCGAGGCCTGACTGATCGTCACCACGTCCAGCCGCGAGAACCCGCTGTTGGGATCGAAGCGCGGTTCGCGCGCCAGTCCGCTGTCGATCACGATGCGCACACCCGGCAGCGTGACGCTGCTCTCGGCGACATTGGTCGCCAGCACGATCCGACGCCGGCCGTCGGCGGCCGGCTGCAGCACGTGCGTCTGCGCCTCGACCGGCAGCTCGCCGTGCAGTGCGAGCACGTCAGGCGAGCCGCCAGCGCCGCTTGCCCCCAGCCGCTGGGCATCGGCCTCCAGCAGCGCCTGCACCTGCGCGATCTCGCGCTGGCCGGGCAGGAACACCAGCACGTCGCCCGGATGCGCCGCGAGCGCGTCCACGAGCACGCGGCGGACCTGCTGCGCCAGCGCTTCGTCCCGACGCGGGGGCGCGTGGGAGATCTCCACCGGGAAGCTGCGCCCGGCGCTCGACAGGCGCGGCGCATCCAGCCACTGCGCGATGCGCGCGCCATCGAGCGTGGCCGACATCACCACGAGGCGCAGGTCTTCGCGCAGGCCCGCCTGCACCTCGCGCGCCAGCGCCAGCCCCAGGTCGCCGGCCAGGTGCCGCTCGTGGAATTCGTCGAACAGCAGCGCGCCGACGCCGGCCGGCCCCATGCCGCCGAGCTCGGGGTCGTCCTGCAGCATCCGAGTCAGGATGCCTTCGGTCACCACCTCGATGCGCGTGCGCGCCGACACCCGGTGTTCGAAGCGGATGCGGTAGCCGACCGTACCGCCGACCTCCTCGCCGAGCTGGCGGGCCATGAACGTCGCAGCCGAGCGCGCCGCGACCCGGCGCGGCTCGAGCATCACGATGCGGCGGCCGGCCAGCCAGGGCGCATCGAGCAGCGCCAGCGGCACCTGCGTGGTCTTGCCGGCACCGGGCGGCGCCTCGAGCACCAGCCGCGGGTGCGCGGCCAGGCTGGCGAGGAGCTCGGGCAACAACGGGGCAATCGGAAAGTCGGGAGCAGCGGCGGTGGTCACGACACACAGGCTAGCGGGCCGGTCGGTCGCGCGATAGGCGTGGCGATCGCCCGCGGCCGCTTAGGGTTGCCCCGGGTGGCCACCGTCATCGGCGGCGCTTAAGGTCGGCACGTCTCCCGTGTCCGGAAAGCCGCCATGTGCCCTGACCGTCCCCGCTCCGCCCGCGCTGCGGCGTGGCTGCTCGCCCTGATCACCGCCCCGGCCGCGCATGCCGAGGTGTTCGTCAACGAGCTGCACTACGACAACGCGGGCGCCGATGTCGGCGAAGCGGTGGAGATCGTCGCCACCGCCGGTGAGGACCTCGTCAGTTACCGGCTGTGGCTCTACAACGGCAGCAACACGCCGAATGCGGCGACGACCTACGGCAATGTGGCGGTGCCCGCCGGCCAGGCACGCCACTGCGGCGCGGCGGTATCGATCGCGACGGTGACCTTCCCGCGCGACGGCTTGCAGAACGGCCCCCACGACGGCATCGCGCTCGTCGACGCGGCCGGCACGGTCGTGCAGTTCATCAGCTACGAAGGCACGATCGTCGCCGGCAACGGCCCGGCCGCCGGGCTGTCGAGCCGCAACCTGCCGGTGTCCGAAAGCGCGTCGGCGCCGGTCGGCACCTCGCTGCAGCTGACCGGCAGCGACACGATCGCCGACGACTTCGACTGGGCGCCGTCGGCGTCGCAGACCTTCGGGGCCTGCAACACTGGCCAGACCTTCGCCGGCACCGGCGCGGGTCCAGGCACGCCGCCGGCGGTGGTCGCGACCATTCCGGTGGCCGGTGCCGGCGATTTCCCGGCCGCCGGCGATCTGTCGGTGGACTTCAGCGAAGCGGTCACGCTGTCGCCGGGTGCGTTCGCACTGCAATGCGCGACGTCGGGCACGATCGCGCTCGACCACGCGACCAGCGGCACGCACTTCGCATTGTCGACCGGCACCGCGCTGCATGGTGGCGAGTCCTGCACATTGACCATCACGGCCGCTGCGGTCCACGACGCCGACGGACGGCAGCCGGCCAGCGATGCCAGCGTCGCGTTCACCGTTGCCAGCGGCGGCACCGGCGGCGGCGACTACTACGCCCGCGTCCACACCAGCAGCGCCGCGCAACTGCGCTGCTCGCTGCACGCCACGATCCGCGGCCACACCTCGTATCCCTACAGCGGCAGCGGTACCAACACCTGGACGATCCTGGAGATCGCCGACGAGGACCCCAGCGATCCGGGCCGCATCCTCGATGCCTATCGCAACCGCAGCTACCCCAAGGTGTCGGGCCGCGCAGGCACCGGCAGCGGCCTGACCTACAACCGCGAGCACACCTGGCCCAAGTCGCTGCGCTTTTCGAGTGCGACCGGCGACAAGGGCCTGCCCAATGCGCCGCACACCGACGCGCACATGCTCTATCTCACCGACACCGACCACAACGCCGCGCGCGGCAACAAGCCGTTCGCCGACTGCAGCGCGCAGGCCAGCTGCAGCGAGCGCGCGACCGAGGCCAACCACGGCATCGGCGGCGGCACCGGCACGTTCCCGGGCAATTCGAACTGGACCGACAACGCCGGCTTCCAGGTCTGGCGCCATCGCAAGGGCGACATGGCGCGCGCGGTGCTGTACATGGCGATCCGCTACGAGGGCGGCACGCACCCGTCGACCGGCCAGTCCGAGCCCGACCTGGAACTGACCGACGACCGCAGCCGCATCGTCGGCACGTCGGCCTCGCCCGCGTACATGGGCCTGCTGTCGACGCTGCTGGCCTGGCACCAGGCCGACCCGCCGGATGCGGCCGAGCGCGCGCGCAACGAGGTCGTCTACAGCTTCCAGGGCAATCGCAATCCGTTCGTCGACCATCCCCAGTGGGCGACCCGTGCCTTGTTCGAGAGCAGTCAGCCGGCCAGCTGCCAGTTGGCGAACTGAAAGACCCCGCGCCCGTCCGGCACGCATGGCGTGCCGGGCGCGACGCGCCGCGTGTCCGTCGACCCACGGCCTACAATGCGCAGCCCGTTCTCAAGGTGCTCGCGCGTGACCCCGCCCCTGATCGACATCGGCGCCAATCTCACCCACGACAGCTTCGACCGCGACCGCGACGCCGTGCTGGCGCGCGCGCGCGATGCCGGCGTGACCCGGATGATCGTCACCGGCGCCAGCCGCGAGCACTCGCCCAAGGCGCTCGAGCTCGCGCGCCAGCACCCCGGCATGCTGTACGCGACCGCCGGCGTGCATCCGCACCACGCGGCCGAGTACACCGAGGAATGCGACGCCGAACTGCGCGCGCTGCATGCGCACGCCGAGGTGGTGGCGGTGGGCGAATGCGGGCTCGACTACTTCCGCGACTTCTCGCCGCGGCCGGCGCAACGCCGCGCCTTCGAGCGCCAGTTGCAGATCGCGGCCGATCTCGCCGCCGCCGGCACGCCCAAGCCGCTGTTCCTGCACCAGCGCGACGCACACGAGGACTTCGTCGCGATCATGAAGGACTTCGAGGGCCGCATCGGGCCGGCGGTCGTGCACTGCTTCACCGCCGGCCAGCGCGAACTGTTCGATTGCCTGGATCGCGACTGGCACATCGGCATCACCGGCTGGCTGTGCGACGAGCGGCGTGGCCGCCACCTGCGCGAACTGGTGCCCAACATCCCCGCCCACCGGTTGATGGTCGAGACCGACGCCCCGTACCTGCTGCCGCGCACGCTCGACCCGATGCCCAAGGACCGCCGCAACGAGCCGGCATTCCTGCCGCACATCGTCGCCGAGCTCGCACGCGACCGCGGCCAGACGCCCGAGGCCGTGGCCGCGGCCACCACGACCACGGCAGCTGCGTTCTTCGGTCTGGATTGATCGCAGATCTGCGCAGCATCGCGATGCTGGTGATCCGGGCACACGGCCCGGCATCCGCACAAGCGGCGCGAAGCACCGCAGGGGGCGAGCATGCGATGCTCGCCACTCTGCCATCAGGATAGATCGCATGATCGAGATGATCATTCCGCAGCGCCGCCACGACCTGGGGGGCGGCTTCTCGGTCGGCCGGGTGCTGCCGTTCGCCAAGCGACGCATGATCGGGCCCTTCGTGTTCTTCGACCACATGGGGCCGGTCGACCTGCCCGCCGGCATCGATCGCAGCGTCGATGTCCGGCCCCATCCGCACATCGGGCTGTCGACCGTGAGCTATCTGTTCTCCGGCCAGATCATGCACCGCGACAGCCTCGGCTACGCCCAGGCGGTCAAGCCGCACGAGGTGAACTGGATGACCGCCGGCAGCGGCATCACCCACAGTGAGCGCTTCGACCACGCGCGCCAGCACGGCGACCGTGTGCACGGCATCCAGGCCTGGGTGGCGTTGCCCGATGGGCAGGAGGAGATCGCGCCCTCGTTCTCGCATCACGCCGGTCACGAACTGCCGCAATGGGACGAGGCGGGCGTCACCGGGCATCTCATCGCCGGCAGCGCCTACGGGCTGAGCGCGGGCGCCAAGACGCTCTCGCCGCTGTTCTACGCCCATCTCGAACTGGCCCCCGGCGCGGTCGCGGAGATTCCAGGCGGTCACCGGGAACGCGGCCTCTATGTCGCCACCGGCGCGGTGGAACTGGACGGCGCGCGCTACGGCGCCGGGACGATGCTGGTGCTGGACGCGGCAGCCTCTCGCGTGCGCGCCGCCGAGCAGGCCACAGTGATGGTGCTGGGCGGGGAACCGGTCGGCGAACGCTTCATCTACTGGAACTTCGTCTCGTCCTCGCGCGAGCGCTTGGCGCAAGCGGCCGCGGACTGGAAAGCCGGCCGGATGAAACTGCCGGACGCCGACGATGCGGAGTTCATTCCGCTTCCCGACAACATGCCGTTTCCGGCGCCCCCGGCGATGTCGTAACGCGGGCGGCGTACGACCGCACCCGCGGGCACAGCTACCGCAACAGGCGTCCGCGCCGCGGCCAGGCCGCGAGCAAGGCCCAGACGCCGCCGATGCCCGCGACCCAGGTCGCGACCGGCAGGCCGCCCACCCGCGGGCCGCCGGCCTCGAGCGCGTAGAGCACCGCCGCGACGATCAGCAGGCCCACGCCGAGGATCGCCGCGACCACGCGCCGCTGCATGCCCTGCATCGTGGTGGTCAGCAGCGCCAGGTCGTCGGAGCGCATGCGCAACTCGTGCCGGCCCTCGACCTGCTGCTTGAGCCAGGCGTGCAGCAGCTGCGGCATCTCCGGCGCGCGCGTGACCAGTTCGGGCAGGCGGTCGCGGAACTCGCGCAGCAGCCGCGGCGGGCTGTAGCGCTCGATGAGGATACGCTCGAGCACCGGACGGGCAACGGCCCAGATATCGATCTTCGGGTCGAGCAGCCGGCCGATGCCCTCGATGCTCAGCAGGGTCTTCTGCAGCAGGATCAGCTGCGGCTGCAATGTCAGCTCGTAGCGCTGCGCGGTGCGGAACAGCTTGCCCAGCACCTCGCCTAGCGAGATCTCCGACAGCGGCCGGGTGAAGTACGGCTCGCAGACCGCACGCACCGCCGCCTCGAGCTCGTCGATGCGCAGATGCGCGGGCATCCAGCCCGCCTGCACGTGCAGCTCGGCGATGCGGCGGTAATCGCGGCGGAAGATCGCCATGAAATTCTCGGCGAGGTAGTACTGATCCTCGCGCGAGAGCTGGCCCATGATGCCGAAGTCGAGCGCGATGAAGCGCGGATTGGTCGTGCGTTCGGGATCGACCCAGATGTTGCCCGCGTGCGCATCGGCGTGGAAGAAGTTGTCGCGGAAAACCTGGGTGTAGAACACCCGCACGCCCTTGGCCGCCAGCGCGGACCGGTCGATGCCGGCCGCATCGAGCGCGGCGATGTCGTCGCTGGGAATGCCGTACACGCGCTCGAGCGTGAGCACGCGCTGGGCGGTGCGCTCCCAGACCGGTGCCGGCACGTAGAGATCGCTCGACTGCGCCCAGAAGCGCCGCAGCACCGAGGCGTTGGCGCCTTCGCGCTGCAGATCGAGCTCGGCGGCGAGGGTGTTCTCGATCTCGGCCACGACTTCGCGCGGGCGGATCTTGTCGGCGTTGGGATGGGTGCGCGCGACCAGCGCGGCGAGATTGCGCAGCAGCGCGACGTCGGCGGCGATCTGCTTCTCGATGCCTGGACGCAGCACCTTGACCACGACCTCGCGCGGCGGGCCGTCGGCAGTGCCGGGCAGCATCGCCGCGTGCACCTGGGCGATCGATGCCGAGGCCAGCGGCACCGGGTCGAAGGCAACGAAGGCCTGCGCGATCGGCATCGCCAGTTCGCGCTCGACGATCGCCTGCGCCAATGCGCCGTCGAACGGCGCGACCCGGTCCTGCAGCAGCGCCAGGTCGTCGACGATGTCGGGCGGCACGATGTCGCGACGGGTCGAGAGGATCTGTCCGAACTTCACGAAGATCGGACCGAGTTCCTGCAACGCCAGCCGCAGCCGGGCGCCGCGCGACTGCGCCGCGATCGCGGCCGAGGCCCGCGGCACGAATGGCCGCGCCAGCCGCAGCCAGCGTTCGGCCGGCGTGCCGTCGAGCAGGTCGTCGAGCCGGTAACGCAGCAGCACCCGGCCGATGCGCGAAGCGCGCAGCAGGCCCTTCATGCGGCGGTCCCGCGACCGAGCCGCGCCACCCGCACCGCGAGCCGCTCGATATCGTCGCGCAAGCCGTCGACATCGTCATAGAAGGCCTCGAGCTCGGCGCGCGGCACCACATCGCGCGATTCCTCGGTCACGTACTCGGCGGCACTCTCGGCCAGGTTGCGGCCGACCTCCTGCGCCTGGCGCAGCGCCGTGGCGAAGGCGTTGGCGACCTGCACGCCGACCACCTCGCCGAGCACGGCGACGAACGGCCGCTGCCAGTCGGGGTCGAAGCCCGCGGCCAGGCGTTGCAGCCGGCGCGCGAGCTCGGCATCGCCCGAGACCCGGACCTGGCCGATCGGCGGCGCATCGCCGCGACGCAGGAACGGCAGCTGGCCGAGCGCGCCGGCCAGCGTGGTCCGCACCGACAGGTCGGCCTCGACCTCGGGATCGGGCGGGCCCACGCGCAAGCGCTCGCCGTCCACGCGCAACGTCAACGCCAGCGGCGGCGCACTCAGCGCGAGCGCGATCTGCTGGCCGTCGAGCGCGCGCAGCGCCGCCCCGGTGTCGGCATCGAGCGCGATCGCGCGGTTGAGCGCAGTCTCCAGCGCGCGGCCGGCCATCGGCTTGAGCACGGAGAACGGAGAGAACGGAAGGTCGGCCATGACGCGATTGTAGCGTCGGGCCTAGGCCAGGGCGCTCGCGCAACCCAACGCAAAAAGGCCCGCCGGTGGCGGGCCCTTTGCGTCATCGCGACGGTGCGGTCGGGGCGTCAGACCCCTCGTCCGCGCAGCATCGAGATCACGGCCAGGATCAGGAACACCACGAACAGGATCCAGGCGATATTGGTGGCGGCACCGGCCACGCCGCTGAAGCCGAGGACACCGGCGATGATGGCGACGACGAGGAAGATGACGGCATATCTGAGCATGGTGGTCTCCTGGTGGGCTTCGGCCAGTAGCGGCTGCGGGACCCACCGTATGCCCGCTCAGGTCGCGATCAGGTGATGGCTGAGCAGGACTTCCACGAATCTTTCAGTCGAATGAGACCGTCGTGAAGGGAGACCGCGGGCCGGTAGCCGAAATCCCGCATCGCCGGCGCCATGTCGTACCAATGCGTGGTGCTCAACTGCTCGGCGAGGAAACGCGTCATCGGGGGCTCGCCGGACAGGCGCAGCAATGGCCAGAGCGTTTCGCACACCGCGCCTGCCGCATAGGCCGCGCGGAATGGGATCGTCTTGTGCACCGGCGGGGCTCCGGCCGCCTCGAGCAGCGCGTTGACGATCCAGCGCACCGTCGTCGGCTCGCCATTGCTGATGAAGTACGCGCGTCCGGCGCAGGCCGCACCCGGCCCCAGATGCGCGAAGGCGTCGAAGTGCGCCTGCGCGGCATTGTCGATGTAGGTGGTGTCGATGCGATTCTCGCCGTCGCCGACGAAGCGCAGCCGGCCGGCGCGGGCCCGCTCGACCAGGCGCGGCAACAGTTGCTGATCGCCTGGCCCCCAGATCAGCCGCGGCCGCAGCGCGACCGTCGCCAGGTCCGGGCCGTTGGCCGCCAGCACCGCACGCTCGGCGATCGCCTTGGTCGCCGCGTACGGCGCCTTGAACCCCTCGCCGTAGGGCACGGTGTCGGCGGTGCCGCCCTCGACCGGATGCGTGGCGCGATGGGTGACGCTCGGCGTGGACGTGTACACGAGCCGTCCGATGCCGTGCGCGCGGCAGGCGTCGAGCACGTGCTGGGTGCCGACGACGTTGGCCTGGTGGTAGCTGTCGTAGTCCCCCCACGCGCCCGCCTTGGCGGCGTTGTGGAACACCGCGTCCATGCCGGCCGTAGCCGCGCGCACGGCGTCGCGGTCGGCGAGATCGCCGCGGATCTGGCGCACGCCCAGGGCTTCGAGTTCGGGATAGTGGCCGCGATTGAAGCTGGCGACCGTGTGGCCGCGCGCGACCAGGCCGCGGCACAGCGCCTGCCCGAGGAAGCCGCCGCCGCCGGTGACCAGGATCTGCATGTCGCGCTCCACGCTTGAGGAGCGCACACGATAGCGGGCGCCTGCCGGACTGGCGACGCAGGCACGCGCAAGCGCTTGATCGGCAAGCCCTTCAGAAACCTTCATCCCACCACCGGGCACTTCATCCGCCGCTTTGGTGGGCTGGCCGCTCCCCGAACGGAGTGCCGACGATGTCCATCCTCCCGCGCCTGCTTCTGCTGGCCGCCCTCGCCTGCCCGCTGTCCGTCGCCACCGCATCCCCCCCGGCGCTGGACGACGGCTGGCCAGTGGCCGATCCCGCCCGGCTGGGCTGGGACGCCGCACAACTGGCGGCGCTCGATGCCGCGATCCAAGCAGGCGCGGCGCCCGACACCACCAGCGTGCTGGTCGTCCACCGCGGCGCGTTGATCCACGAGGCCTACTTCGACGGCGCCGAGCGCGGCACGCTGCACGACACCCGCTCGCTGACCAAGAGCGTGACCGCGCTGCTGGTGGGCGCGGCGCTCGATCGCGGCCTGATCGCCGATGTCCGAGCGCCGGTGCTGGGCTTCTTTCCCAACCGCCGGCCGGCCCATCCCGGCGCGTTCAAGGACGCGACGACCGTCGAGGACCTGCTGACGATGAGCGCGCAGTGGGAGTGCGACGACAACAACACGTTCTCCAGCGGCCACGAAGAACGCATGTACGTGAGCGCGGACTGGACGAGTTTTGCGCTCGACCTGCCCGAGCGCGGCTACGCGCCGTGGCAGACGCGGCCGGCCGACAGTCCGTATGGGCGGGCGTTCGCCTACTGCACCGCCAACAGCCTGCTGCTGAGCGCGATCGTCGAGCGCGTCAGCGGCAGGCCGCTGGCCGACTTCGCACGCGACGCGCTGGAGCGACCGCTGGGCATCGCGGAGGCCACGTGGAAGCGCGCGCCAGAAGGCACCGGCATGGGTGGCGGCGGCACTGGATACCGCAGCCGGGATCTCGCCCGGCTTGGCCAGTTGCTGGCCGATGGCGGACGCTGGCAAGGCCGCAGCATCCTGTCGGCGGCGTGGATCGACGCGATGCTGCAGCCGCGCGCACGCACGCCGTTCGACGCCGACTACGGGTATCAGCTGTGGCGCTTCGATGTCGCCGCGGGCGCGCGGCGGTGGCAGGTCTGGACGATGTCGGGCAATGGCGGCAACGCGGTCTTCGTCATCCCCGAAGAACAGTTGGTCGTGGTCGTGACCCGGACCCACTACAACCGGCCGGGGATGCACACGCAGACCCGGGCCTTGTTGTCGGACTACGTGCTCAGCGCGCTGCCGTGACCGCGACCGCGTCGGCCGGCAGGCGCCCGGCGGCGCGCACGCGCGCCCGCTCGTGCGCGATGCCGGCATCGATCCGCGCCAGCACTGCGGCGAAGCCCGGCGCGCCGCGCAGGTCGGCAAACAGCGGCGAGACCCGCAGGTAGTCCGCATCGCGGTGGCCGGCCGTGACCGCGGCGTCCAGCGCCTCGAGCGCCGCGGCGCGGTCGCCGGCCAGCGACGCCAGCAGCGCAGCATCGAGTCCATCCAGCGGATCGGCGCCGGCGGCCAGCCCCGTGCGCAGCGCGGCGCTGCGTGCGCGCAGTGCCGGCGCCGCGGGCCGCGACTCGGCCCCGACGATCCAGGCGACCGTCGCTGGCAGGCTCGCGTGCGGCTTGAGCGCACGCGCGCGCTGCGCCGCGTGCCGCGCGGCATCGAGATCGCCGCGCTGCAAGGCCAACTCGGCGGCCAGCAGCTGCAAGCCAGCGTGGTCGGTGCCGCGCGACAATGCTTCGTCCAGCGCCGCCCGCGCCTCGACGTCGCGCCCGTGGCGGTGCAGGAAGCTCGGCCAGGCAAGGTTGGAGAACACATTGTCGGGATAGAGCTGGAAACTGCGGCGGTAGCGTCCTTCGGCCGCATCGGCATAGCCCAGCAGGTCGAGGTCGGCGGCGATCTGCAGCGCCAGGAACCGCGCGTCCTCGGGACGGTGCACGGCCAGGTTGGCCGCCAGCGCATCGGCCAGCCGGCCCTGGCGCGCGTATAGATAAGCGGCCGACGCCCGCGCGGCATCGTCGTCGGGGTCCAGCGCCACTGCGCGTTCGTAGCCGGCCAGCGCCGTGGCCACCTCGCCCCGGCAGTCGTGGGCATAGGCCAACGCGGCGTGCGCGGCCGCCAGGCGCGGCTGGCGCGCGAGCACGTGTTCGGCCAGCGCCTGCGCGCGGTCGGCATCGGCGGGGTCGCCGCCATACAGGCACAGCCGCGCGGCATGCGCGCGGGCCAGGCCCAACGCGGCCTGCACGTCGTCGGGCGCTTCTTGCAGGCGCTGCCGGTACAGCGCGAGCGCACGCGCGTTGTTCTCGCGCTGGCCGATGCGAGCGTAGTAGTCGGCACGCTGCAGCAGCGGCGACAGCGCCTGCGCGGCCGGCCTCGGCCACGACCACCAGCCGATCGCGGCGATCACCGGCAGCAGCGCCAGCACCGCGCCGGCAACGAGCCGCCTGCGGCGGACGCCGGGCACGCGCAGCGCATCGTCGTCCGGATGTGGCGGGCTGCACAGCTGATAACCGCAGCCCCGCACCGAGCGCAGATAACGCGCCCGGTGCCCGTCGTCGCCGAGCGCCCGGCGCAGCAGGCGCACGCGCTGGGTGACGGTGTCCTCGCCGACCAGCGCCGGCGCCCAGACCTGTGCGATCAGTTCGTCGAAGCCAACGACCCGCGTGCCCTGCTTCAACAGGTAGTGCAGCAGGCGGAAGCTGAGCCCGGCCACCTCCAGCACCTGGCCGTCGTCGCGCACCACCCGCTGCCGGGCCACGTCGATGCGCAGATCGTCGAGACGATAGTGCGCAGGCGACGCGGCGGCGGGCTCAGACACGGGCTGCGGCCCAGGCGGCCAGCGTCTCGCGGCCGATCTTGGCGTTGTGGCGGATATCGACCGGGAAGCGCGGGTGGAACAGCACCGTCGCGATGCCGGCGGTGTGCACGAAGCCGGCACCGATATGGCGCAATTCGTCGGCGATGCGCGTGTGCTCGGCCTTGCCCACGCCCGGCCGCGGCTCCACGCACAGCACTGGGGTCTGGCGACCGGCGGGGCCCACGCCGACCAGGGCGGTGCGTGCGACATCGGGGTGGACGTTGAACACCGGCTCGACCTGCTCGGTGCACAACGTGCCGTCGCCGGTCACGACGCGATGGCCCTTGCGCCCGCAGAACCACAGCCGGCCCTCGCTGTCGAAATAGCCCAGGTCGCCCATGCGGTGGACGATGCGCACGCTGCCGTCGGGCCGCGTCTCGGCGATCTTCGCCAACCGGGTCTGCGCCTCGCGGCCGAAGTAGGTGTCGGTCGCGGTGGGTCCGGCGACGGTGATCTCGCCGATCTGTCCGCGCGGCACCTCCAGCGCATCGGACCACGTGGCGATCGCGGCATCGTCGACGCCGATGATCCGCACCTCGTTGGGCGGGACCGGCCGGCCGACACAGGTGCCCGCGCCCTGCTCGGTGCGGCTGCGCAATGCCAGCAGTTCGCGTCCCTCCACGACCGCGACCGGCAGGCATTCGGTGGCGCCGTACGGCGTCCACAGCGAGGCCTGCGGCGGTAGCAGCGCGAGCATCGTCGCCACCACGTCCGGCGGCACCGGCGCCCCGGCCGAGGTGACCCGGCGCACGCCCGGCAGCGGCGCGCCATGCGTGGCGAGCACCCGCATCAGCGCCGGCGAGCCGAACAGCTGGTCGACACCGAAGCGCGCGATCGCCGCGTGCAGTTTGTGCGGATCGGCGCGCGCCGGCCGGGTCGGGTCCATGTCCGGGACGATCGAGGTCAGCCCCAGCGCCGGATCGAACAGCGCGAACGGCGGGAACGTCGGCAGGTCGACGCCACCGGGTGGGATGCCGAACGCGTCGCGCAGCATCGCGATCTGCGCGACGAAATGGCGGTGCCGGTACACCACCCCCTTGGGCACGCCGGTCGAGCCGCTGGTGAACAGGATCGCGGCGACCTCGTCGGCGGCCGTGGCCGCCAACTGCGGCCCGGCCCCGGCGCCGGTACGTTCGACCTGCGCCAGGGTCGCGTCGGCCAGCACGGCGCGGCGGCCAGTGGTGATGCGGATCGCCGCCGAACGCGCCCAGCCCAGCAATACGCGCGCGAACTGGGCCAGCGGAATGCCGATGAAGGCCTGCGCCTTCGCCTCGTCCAGGCACTGCCGCAGGGCGCGCCGGTCGATGCCCGGATCGACCAGCACCGGCACCGCGCCGGCCTTGAACAGCGCGAACATCAGCAGGAAGAACTCGGGACTGGGCCGCACCATCAGCACCGTGCGGGTGCCGCGGACGATGCCGCGCGCGGCCAGGCCGGCGGCGATCGCGTCGCTGCGTGCATCGAGCGCGGCGTAGCTGAGTGCATGCGCATCGCGGTAGCGCCCGTCCGGGCCGGGGCAGCGCAGTGCGATCTGGGTGGGGCGCTCGCGCGCCAGACGCGGCAACGCGGCCGCGATGTTGACCGCCTCGACGGCGGGGCTGGGGGCATCAGGGTGCGTCATCGGCGACAGGATACCGGCGTGCCGGGCCCGGCCGGCAGGCGTTGCGGCTACGATGCGCGCACGCCCGTTGCCCTGGACACTGCCGATGCGCGCGATCCGCCGCTCCCCCCTGCCGCTGCTGGTCCTGATCGCCGCCCTGGTGTTGACGATCGGCGGCTGCGCCAGCGGCAGCCAGCAACGCAACGCGCTGGAACGGGTACAGACCGCCTGGGCGAGCGCGATGCGCTGGAACGACATCGAGGGCGCCTGGCAGTTGGTCGACCCGGAGGTGCGCGCCGAGCGGCCGATGGGCGAGCTGGCGTTCGCTCGCTACGGGCAGTTGCAGGTCACCGGCTACCGCGCGCTCGGCGGCCAGGCCGGGCAGGACGAGGCCCTGCGCGAGATCGAGATCCGGGTGGTCAACCGCCATTCGATGGCCGAACGCACGCTGCGCCACACCGAGCGCTGGCGCTGGGACCCGGACGCCGGCACCTGGTGGAATGTCAGCGGCCTGCCGGATTTCTGGGAAGGCGAATAGCCGGCCCGGGCGGCGGCTCTGCCCCCGGTCGGGGCCCCGGGTGGTGCGCTCGGCGCGGTGTGCGACAATCGCCGCCCGCTGACGCTGCGCGAATCGTGTCGTGAACTTCGAAGAACTGCTGGCCTTCCTGGGCCGAAACCAGATGATGTCGCTGATCCTCGCCGTGCTGACGGTGGCGATCGTCTTCAATGAGATCTCGCGGCTGTTCCGTGGCTTCAAGGCTTTGCGGCCTGCCGAGCTGACCGCGCTTGTGAACCGCGACAACGCGCTGGTCGTCGACCTGCGCCCGAGCGCCGACTTCGGCAAGGGCCACATCCCCGGCTCCAAGAACGTGCAGATGAGCCAGTTCGACCCGGAGAGCAAGCAGCTCGCCGCGGCCAAGGCGTTGCCGGTCGTGCTGGTGTGCAAGACCGGCAGCACTGCCGGCGACGCCGCCAAGCGTCTGAAGAAGGCCGGCTTCCAGAACGTCTACGTGCTCGATGGCGGCATCGCCGGCTGGCAGCAGGCCGATCTGCCGCTGGTCAAGGGCCGCGGCTGAAGGCCGACCGCCCTCCGCGGGTGCCATAATCGGCGATCCGCTTCATCCACATCATCGCTGGAGTCGATCCCATGTCCGAAGAACAGGCCAACAACGGCGCCAACGGCGCAGCCCCGGCACAGCCGGCCGGCGCGCAGTTCAGCGTCGAGAAGATCTACGTCAAGGACGTCTCGTTCGAGTCGCCCAAGGCCCCGCAGATCTTCAACGAGCAGGCCCAGCCGCAGCTCAACATGAACCTCAACCAGAGCGTGCAGCGCGTGGGCGACAACGCCTACGAAGTCGTGCTGGCGATCACCCTGACCTGCACGATCGGCGAAGACGACAACAACACCGTCTACGTCGCCGAGGTCAAGCAGGCCGGCGTCTTCGGTCTGGCCGGTTTCGACAGCGGCACGCTCGACGCGCTGCTGGGCACGCAGTGCCCGAACGTGCTCTACCCCTACGCGCGCCAGCTGATCGGTGACCTGATCCAGGCCGGCGGCTTCCCGCCCTTCCTGCTGCAGCCGATCAACTTCGACGCGCTGTACGCCGAGGGTCTGCGCCAGCGCGGTAGCCAGCAGCCGGCCGGCCAGCCGACCACCGACCAGATCGGCAACGCCTGAGCGTGACCGACCGCGCGACTGCCGTCGCGGTGCTGGGCGCGGGCTCCTGGGGCACCGCGCTCGCTTCGCTGATCGCCCGCAACGGCCACCCCACCACGCTGTGGGGCCGGGACGCGGCGACGGTTGAAGCGATCGACCAGCGCCACGAAAACCCGCGCTACCTGCCCGGCATTCCGTTGCCGGAACGGTTGCGCGCGACCACCGACTTGGCGCGCGCGCTCGACGGCGCCGGGCTGATCCTGGTCGTGGTGCCCTCGCACGCGTTCCGCGAGACACTCGCCGACCTGGCGCCGCTGCGCCCGTCCGGCGTCGGCATTTCGTGGGCGACCAAGGGCTTCGAGCCGGGTTCGGGCCGGTTCCTGCACGAGGTCGCCGGCGAGTTGGTCGGCGACGACGTGCCGCTGGCCGTGGTCACCGGGCCGTCGTTCGCCAAGGAGGTCGCGTCCGGGCTGCCGACTGCGGTGACGGTGCAGTCCGAGGACGAGGATTTCGCCCGCAGCGTCGCCGATGTGCTGCATGGGCCGAGCTTCCGGGCCTACACCGGCACCGACATGCGCGGCGCCGAGCTCGGTGGTGCGATGAAGAACGTGTTGGCGGTTGCCACGGGCGCGGCTGACGGCATGGAATTGGGCCTCAACGCCCGCACGGGCCTGATCACCCGTGGCCTCAACGAGATGCTGCGCTTGAACCGCGCGATCGGCGGTCGCCCGGAAACGCTGATGGGACTGGCTGGCCTGGGCGATCTGGTGCTGACGTGTTCGGGCGATCTGTCGCGCAATCGCCGACTGGGCCTGGCCCTGGGCCGGGGCGAACGGCTCGAGGATGCGGTGCGCGCGATTGGCCAGGTGGTCGAGTCGGTGCAGACGGCCGATGAAGTCATGCGGCTGGCGAACCGCCACGAGATCGAGTTGCCGATCTCGAGCAACGTCCAGGCCGTGCTGCACGGCGAGATCAGCCCTGCCGAGGGGCTCGCCCGGCTGATGGCCCGCGAGCGCAAGCCCGAGTACACCGGCGCGCTGTTCTAGGCGGCGTTGCCGGCTGGCGAAGATGCGCGGCGATGCCCCCATCTGCGATGCTGGACCCGCAACCGCGGTCAAGATCGGTTGACGGTGCGGGCATCGTGCTGGACCCGATGGCGATCGCGCCTGCCTTCGGACCCCAGCCGCGATTTTCAGGAACGCCGAGATCGAAACGCGTGTGCCCCTGAGCGAAGACGAAAGGCGAGCCATCCCTCGCAGCACCGACGCGAGGGGCGTGGTGTGCATGGTCGGCCTTGCGATCGCCGCGGTGCTTGCCGGCTGCTTCTTCGTACTGTCGCTGGACTGGACCGACTACGTCTTCATCCTTGGCATCGTCGCACTCGGGGTTCTCGTGTTCGGGGCGATCATCAGCGTCATGAACGCCGACGTGCGGCGCGATCTCAAGGCAGGGCAGAAGGCCGTGATCACGGGCACTGTGGAAGCGCGCGTGCTGACCCATATCGAGCAGCTTGCATTCCACAGCGTCCGAATACGGGAGCCGCAGGGCACCCGCCACGTGTTCGCGATCCATGAGGCGATCTACGCAAGGCTGCAGGTCTACGAGAACGTGGAAGTGAGTTGTCTGCCCTACTCGCGGATCCTCCTGAGCCTACGCACGCGCCATGTGCGATGGTCGCTGCAGGACGACGCCAGACGGCGCACCGCATGAGGCCCGCCCCGCCCTCCCGGGCCATGGCGCGGTACTACGGCGCCAGCCTGGTGCTCAGCGTGCTTGCGCTGTCGGTCTGGGCAGGCTGGTTGCTGCACTACCAACCGCCGCGTGCTGTCGATGGCAATGGCCCCGACCCGGTCGGCTTGCTGCTGTTCTTCGGCGCCTGGCCCCTGGGCCTGTTGCTGGTGCACTCGGCGCTGCTGGCCTGGCGCCTGCAGCGGCGACGCCCTGCAACGATTCTCGCCGGTCGGCACGGGCTGGCGATCCATGCCGTGCTGATCTGCATCTTCATCGCCTGCCTGCTGCGCTGAGCGACACCCCGGGCTGGCGACCACGCCCGATCTGCCATGACGCCCTGCCACGTGCAGCGGTCTCGAGCGCACGGCAACCCGCCACACGACGGGGCGAGGCCACCGCACATTCACGTGGACTGCTCCCCATCCAACCGCGGACGACGCAGCGCGGCCCGCCCGATCCGGGCGAGCACTCCGCCTGGCGCACCAAAACCGGGGTCCACACCCGGGGTCCAAAACCGGGGTCCAAAACCGGGGTCCAAAACCGGGGACCAAACCCGGGGTCAGCGTCCAATGTCGCGTGGCTAAATTGCACTCTGACCCCGGTTTTGATTTAGACCCGCCTTTGCGACGTCTGTACCCGACTCTGGACGCACGCGAACATCACCTGCTGGGATGTGGGGCAATCCCTGGCCAGGACGCCGCGCCGCCGGACGAGCACCTCGACGCGCCCGCTGACTTCGACACGAACCCCAAAAAAAAACCCGGCCGTTTCCGGCCGGGTCGGTGCAGCATCCAGTAGGGGGAGAGGGGACGCGCCAGGGGAAGCGCGGACCGGATGCTGCGGGGACTCTTACCAGCTCAGACGGGGGCCGACGAACCACTGCACGTCGCCGCCCTTGATGAGCTTGACGTCACCGGCGACGCCGAAGTTGGGGTTGAACTTCCACTGCGCGCCGAGGCGGCCGTAGAACTCGCTGTCGATGCCACGGCCGTAATGCTCGTAGCCGGCCAGTGCATAGCCTTCGAGCGCCGGCAGCAGCGCACTGCGCGCGCCCACTTCAACGGCGTAGCCGCTGGCGTCAATGCCCTGACCGAAGTCGATGCTCTGGTAGGCCACGCGGGTCAGCAGATCGGTGCGGTCCGACAGTTCGTGGTTGTAGCCGATGCCCAGCCGCCACTGGTCGCGGTCGCGGTGCACGTTATCGATGCTTTCGCGGGTGTAGTCGCCGAAGGCGTGGAAATTGGGATGGAACGCCGCGGCGCCACGGATCGACCAGCCGTCGGAATCGACGTCGCGGTTGATCGGCGCGATGTCGGCCTTGCTGGCCGAATAGCCGCCTTCGACGTAGTTGTAGGACAGGCCCTGGGCCGCGTTCGCGGCGAACGGAAGGGCGGCGGCCAAGGCCGCGATCGGCAGGATGCGCTTCATGGAGGACAACTCTCTCTCAGTGAATCGGGACAACGAAATCGAACGTCTTGTTGTTTTTTATGGACTTGCGCAGATGCGCGGACGCATCGAAAAAGGCCGGCCCGGGTGGCGGGGAGGGGATGGCGCTTCGAGGGGGAGGGGAAGCACGACCACCCGGGCCGTGAACGCATCTTCGGCCCGCGCGCTGAAATCCCGGCTGAATATTGAACTTTCCAGTACAGGAACTTTTGTCCCCGCATTCAGTCCGCTCATGCGCCGCCTTCGAAGCCCTGCTGCCGCCACGCCTCGAAGACGACCACCGCCACCGCGTTCGACAGGTTGAGGCTGCGGTTGCCTGGCCGCATCGGCAGCCGCAGGCGCTGGTCATCCGGGACGGAGGCAAGCACGTCGTCCGGCAGGCCGCGGGTCTCGCTGCCGAACAGGAACGCATCGCCGGGCACGAAGTCCGGCGCGTCGTAGCGCACGGCATTCCGGGTACTCAGCGCGAACAGCCGAGAAGGCGCGATCGCCGCCAGCGCGGCGTCGAGGGTGTCGTGCACCTGCAACGTCGCGTACTCGTGGTAGTCGAGCCCGGCGCGGCGCAGGTTGCGGTCGTCGAGGTCGAAGCCCAGCGGCCGGACCAGGTGCAGCCGCGCGCCGGTGTTGGCGCACAGCCGGATGACGTTGCCGGTGTTGGGTGGGATTTCGGGCGTGTGCAGGATGACGTCGAACATGGTGCGGGGGCCGGGACGCGGGCCGCCATTGTCCGTGCTTGCGGCGTCACCAGGGCATCGACGCGCCGGTCCAGTCGAGGAACTGGCCGCTGTCGTCGGCCGACAGGCCGTCGATCACCCGCAGCAGGCCGGCGACCGCGTCGTCCGGCGCCTCGCTCGCCTGCTCGCCGCCCATGTCGGTGCGCACCCAGCCCGGGTGCAGCGCGACGACGACGATGCCGCGCTCGCGCAGCGCATGCGCCAGTTGCACCGTGGCCATGTTCAGCGCGGCCTTGCTGATCGCGTAGCTGGGCGTGCCAAAACGGGTGGTGCCGGCGATCGAGCCCAGTTGCGAGGACAGGTTGGCCACGCGGGCGCCGCCCGCCAACCACGGCGCCAGCGCCTGGGTCAGCAGCAGCGGGGCGATCGCATTCGTGCGCAGGCTGTGCTCGAGGGTGTCGCCGTCCAGGTGCCCGAAGCGCTCGCCGCCATGCAGGACGCCCGCGTTGTTGACCAGCAGATCGATCCGGCCGGCCTTGCCGATCGCCAGCGGCAGCTCGCGCACCAGCTCGGCGCGCGAACGCGGGTCGATCGCATCGAGCGGCAGGACCTTGAGGTGGCCAGGGTGTTCGCCAGCGAGTGCGTTGAGTGCTGTCGCGCGCCCTGGCTGCCGGCAGGTGGCGACGACCGGTGCGCCTGCCGCCAGTCGCTGCCGGACGAACTCCAGGCCCAGGCCGCGGTTCGCGCCAGTGACCAACGTCCACTCTGGCATGGCGGCAGACTCCAACAGGGCAGTGCCCCCACCCTAGCCCGCCGGCGATGAGGGCGAAGTCGTCGCGGCCGAGGCGATCGCGGCATGCGCGGCCACCGGCCATGACCTGCGGCCCGTGCCAGCCCACGGGCGTGTGGCTAGGATGGGCGCATCGTCCGCCCCGCGCGGCCCGTTGCTCAGGAATTGCACATGCCCGTCGGTCTTGCCCGTCCCGCCTTCTTCCGTCCCCGCCGCGCTGTGTTGGCGCTGGCCACCGGGCTCGCCCTGGCCGGTGCCGGCCTCGCACCGTCGGCCATGGCGCAGGCATCCGCCCCGGCCGCCGTCGGCGTCGACATCCCCTTTGAGAGCTTCACCCTGCCCAACGGGCTGCGGGTGGTGGTCCACACCGACCGCAAGGCGCCGATCGTCGCGGTCAACATCTGGTACCACGTCGGCAGCAAGGACGAGCCGGCCGGCCGCAGCGGCTTTGCGCACCTGTTCGAACACCTGATGTTCCAGGGCAGCGAGAACCACCACGGCGAGTTCTTCGAGCCCTTCAAGCAGGTCGGCGTCACCGACCAGAACGGCACCACCAACACCGACCGCACGAACTACTTCCAGAACGTGCCGACCACCGCGCTGGACATGGCGCTGTGGATGGAATCCGACCGCATGGGCCACCTGCTCGGCGCGATCGACCAGGCCGCGCTCGACGAGCAGCGCGGCGTGGTCCAGAACGAGAAGCGCCAAGGCGAGAATCAGCCCTACGGCCAGGTGTGGGACAAGCTCACCCGCGCGCTCTATCCCAAGGGCCATCCCTACCACCACGGCGTCATCGGCTCGATGAACGACCTCGACGCAGCCTCGCTCGACGACGTCAAGCAGTGGTTCCGCACCTGGTACGGCCCCAACAACGCGGTGCTGGTGCTGGCCGGCGACATCGACCCGGCGACGGCCAGGCAGAAGGTCGCGCGCTACTTCGGCGATATCCCGGCCGGCCCGACGATGGCCCAGCCGCAGGTGGATGTCGCCCGGCGTAACGCCGACACCCGCGAGACCATGGAGGACCAGGTGCCGCAGGCCCGGATCTACCGCGCGTGGAACGTCGCGCAACTGGGCACCGCCGACCTCGACCACCTGCAGGAGCTGGCCAGCGTGCTCGGCGGCGCGAAGGCCTCGCGGCTCGACAAGCGCCTGCTGCACGACGACCGCCTGGTCGACAACATCAGTGCCGGGGCCTACGGCTCGCAGCTGGGTTCGAACTTCATCGTCATGGCAACCGTCAAGCAGGGCGTGGACCCGGCGAAGGTGGAAGCGGCGATCGAGGAGGAACTCCAGCGCCTGATCGAGCAGGGCCCCACGGCCGAGGAACTCGAGCGCGCCAAGACCTCGTTCCGCGCCGGGTTCGTGCGCGGCATCGAGCACATCGGCGGATTCGGCGGCAAGGCCGACGCGCTGGCCGAATGCACCGTCTACGACGGCGACCCGGGCTGTTTCCGCGAAGCGCTGGCGAACGTGGCCGCGACCACCATCGATGACGTCAAGGCGGCCGGCGCGACGTGGCTCGATGTCGGCAGCCACACCATCACCGTGGTGCCGGGCGCGCGCACGCCGCTGGCCGAGGAACCCGCGGTCACGCTGGCACCGTTCACGCCGCCAGTGCCCGATCCGAAGTACCGCACCGCGCGCACGGACGTCGATCGCAGCCAGGGCGTGCCCCGGACCACGTCGTTCCCGGAACTGAAGTTCCCCCAGCAGCAGCGCGCGACGCTCACCAACGGCACCCAGGTGATTCTCGCCCGTCGCCCGGAAATCCCGGTGGTGCAACTGAGCTACGAATTCGGCGGCGGCTACACCGCCGACCAGGGGCGCACGCCGGGCACCGCGAGCTTCACGATGAGCGTGCTCGACGAAGGCGCTGGCGGCCTGGGCGCGCTGGACTTCGCCGACCGCGTCGAATCGCTGGGCGCGAGCTTGGGCGCCGGCGCTTCGCTCGACGGCAGCAACGCCTATGTATCGGCGCTCAAAGAAAACCTGGACGCATCCTTGGCGCTGTTTGCGGACATGGTCCGCCGCCCGAACTTCGAGCCCAAGGAGATCGAGCGCATCCGCGCCAGCTGGATCGCCGGGATCGGCCAGGAAAAGGCGCGGCCGTCGAGCGTGGCGATGCGGGTGCTGCCGCCGCTGGTCTACGGCGCCGGCCATCCTTACGCGATCCCGTTCACCGGCAGCGGCGACGAGGCCTCGATCGCCAAGCTCACGCGCGAGGACCTGGTGGCCTTCCATCGCGACTGGGTGCGCCCGGAAGGCGCGACGCTGATCGTGGTCGGCGACACCACGCTCGAGGAGATCGTGCCGCTGCTGGAGAAGCACTTCGGCGACTGGCGCGGCACCGGCACTGCGCCCGCCCCGATCACCGTGCCGGAGGTCGCCCGTCCCAGCGCGCCGCGGGTGTTCCTGATCGACCAGCCGGGCGCGGTGCAGGCCAACATCTTCGCCGCCCAGGTGATCCCCCCGACCAACGACCCAGCCTCCACCCGCTTCGACATGCTCAACACCGTCGTCGGTGGCGACTTCACCGCACGCTTGAACATGAACCTGCGCGAGGACAAGCACTGGTCGTACGGCGCACGCAGCTCGGCGACCGGCACGCTGGGCCAGCGCCCCTGGATGGCTTCGGCGCCGGTGCAGATCGACAAGACCGCCGAGGCGATGGCCGAGATCCGGCGCGAGCTGGCCGAGGTCGCCGATGGCGAGCGTCCGGCCACCGACGCCGAGCTCGCGCGCGCCAAGGCGATCCAGACCCTGAGCCTGCCCGGCGCCTACGAGACCGCGTGGTCGGTGATGTCGACGATCGGCGGCAACCTCCGCTTCGGCCGGCCGGACGACTACGTCTTCCAGCGCAAGGCCGAAATCGAGGCGATGACGGTGACCGACCTGGCCGGCGTGTCGCGCACGCTCGACCCCGCGACGTTGACCTGGGTGGTCGTGGGCGACCTGTCGAAGATCGAGACACCGATCCGTGCGCTCGAGTTGGGCGAGGTCCAGGTGCTCGACGCCGACGGCAAGCCGGTGGCCCGGTGACCGCATTGATCGCGCGTCCGCGCGATGCCCGCCACAATGGCGGGCATCGCGCCCTTCCTCGACTGTCCGGAGTCTCCATGCGCAAGTCCCTGCTGGTTCTGCTGCTGTCCGTGTCCGCCACCGGCTGTACCTGGGTGCACATGGCGCCCGGTGCGAGCGCGGTACGTGTGGTCAACCCGGCGCCGGGCAACTGCGAGAAGCGCGGCGAGGTCGAGGTCTCGGTCAAGCACAGCATCGCGTTCGTGGAGCGCAACGCGCTGCGTGTGCGCGAGGAGCTCGAGACACTGGCGCGCAACGAGGCGCCGGGCCTGTCGGCCGACACCATCAGCCCGCTGGGCGAGCCGGTCGCCGGCAGTCAGCGCTTCGGCGCCTGGCGCTGCGGACGCTGAACACGGTAATCCCCCTGCGGATCGGCCCGCAGGGCATCGCCCGCCCCATCCTCGCGCGGTCGGGCGGCCCGACTGCGCGCCCGCAACATGCGTCGCCCTGGCGAAGCGGTTACCCTATGCGGCTCCCTTTGCCACATCCGGCGCCCAGCCCATGCTTTTTGAAAACGTCGCCATCGCCGGCCTCGCCCATGTCGATGCGCCGCACCGTCTGTCCAGCGACGACATCAACGCTCGGCTGAAGCCGACCCTCGACCGCCTCGGCATCAAGACCGACGTCCTCAAGGACATCGCCGGCATCCACGCCCGCCACCTGTGGGACGACGAGACGCTCGCCTCCGACGCGGCGACGCTGGCCGGACGCAAGGCGCTCGCCGATGCCGGCATCGAGGCCACGCAGCTGGGCCTGCTGGTCAACACCTCGGTCAGCCGCGACTTTCTCGAGCCGTCCACGGCGAGCATCGTCGGCGGCAACCTCGGCATCGGCGACACCTGCCAGAACTACGACCTGGCCAATGCCTGCCTGGCATTCGTCAACGGCATGGACGTGGCCAGCCGCATGATCGAGCTGGGCGAGATCGACTACGCACTGATCGTCGACGGCGAGACCGCCAACCTCGCCTACGAAAAGACCATGGAGCGTCTGCTGCATCCCGACGCGACCGAAGAGGACTTCCGCAACGAGCTGGCCACGTTGACCCTGGGCTGCGGCTCGGCGGCGATGGTGCTCGCGCGCGCCGACTTGGTGCCCGACGCGCCGCGCTACAAGGGCGGCGTGACCCGCTCGGCGACCGAGTGGAACACCCTGTGCCGCGGCAACCTCGACCGCATGGTCACCGACACCCGCATGCTGCTGCTCGAAGGCATGAAGCTGGCGCAGAAGACCTTCATCGCCGCACGCGAGGCGCTGGGCTGGGTCGTCGACGAACTCGACGAGTTCGTGATCCATCAGGTCAGCAAGGTCCACACCGCCTCGTTCGTGCAGGCCTTCGGCATCGACCCGAAGAAGGTCCACACGATCTTCGGCGAGCACGGCAACATCGGCCCGGCCTCGGTGCCGATCGTGCTGAGCAAGCTGCGCGAGATGGGCCGCCTGAAGAAGGGCAACCGGGTCGCCCTGCTGGGGATCGGCTCGGGCCTGAACTGCTCGATGGCCGAGGTGGTCTGGTAACCATCGACCCGGCGTCGCGCGCATCGCGCGGGCGCCCGGCGGTCCCAGCATCGCCACGGGCCGGTCGTACCGGCCTGCGACGAGGCGTCAGTTCCCGGTCGCGTGCGCCGGTCCGATCAACGATTGCAGTTCGGCCTCCAGGCCGTTGATCCGCGCCGACAGCTGCGCCGCTTCCTGCGGGCTGACGTGCACCAAACCGTCGAGCAGTTCGGACATCTGCATCAGCCGGGTCCGCTGCTCGCGCACGTCCATGCGCGCGCGATGCGCACGCAGGTCGCCGACCTCGGCATGCAGCACGCTGTGGCGGTAGCGTTCGCGCAGGGTGGCCTGCAGGCGGCCGACGATCCGACGGTCGGCATCCGACCACGGCACGCCGAAGCCGCGCACGGTCTCGTGCCAGGCGGCAAAGCTCGCCCGCGGACCGATGCGACCGCCATCCTCGTCGATCAGGAACGGCTCGTCCGGGCGACCGGCCCAGCGCACATCCTGGACTTCCTCGCAGCGGAAGAAGAACAGCCATTCCTCGCGTGCCGGGTCGAGCGGCAATGCCAGCACGCCGGCGATGCCATCGGCCTCGTCCAGGTCGCGGCTCCAGTCGGCAGCGGTGTCGGTGCTCACCAGACCGGTGCCCGCATCGTTGCGCCGGATCCAGTCCAGCAGCCCGGGCATCTGGCCCTGGCCGGGCGTGCGTCCGGCACTGTGCCAATGCCCGCCCTGCAGCAAGCCGACGCCGTCGCAGTCGACTGCGCGGGCCAACAGGTCGAGCTCGGTGGACAGCGCCAAGCGCGGATCGATCGCGTTGTCGAGCCGCAGGGCGAGGGTCTCGCGTACACCGCGTGCCGCTTCCTCCAGCGCCAGCGCCCGCTGCTGCTCGCGCGCGGCCACCCGCATCGAGACGAACAGCCCGAACAGGTCGGCCGCCGCACGCACGCCCGGGGGCACGCGGCGCGCCGTGCGGTGGTGGCAGGCGATCAAGCCCCACAACCGGCCCGCGGACACGATCGAGATCGACATCGACGCGACCACGCCCATATTGGCGAGGTATTCCAGATGCACCGGCGAGACACTGCGCAGCGCCATCTGCGCCAGGTCCAGCGGCCCGCCGCGCCCGTCGCGATCGGGCAGGATCGGCACCGGCACATAGGTCGCATCGGGGATCACGCGGATGCGGTTGCGCAGGTACAGGGTGCGCGCCTGCACCGGGATGTCGGATGCGGGATAGCGCAGGCCCAGATAGGACGTCAGCGCCGAATCGCGCGACTCGGCGATCACCTCGCCCGAGTCGTCGTGGCGGAAACGATAGACCATCACCCGGTCATAACCAGTCAACAGGCGCACCTGCTCGGCGACCCGCTGGTGGAAGTCGACGATATCGTCGCTGCCGGCCACGCGCGCGATCATCGCCTGCGCGACCACCGTCGGCGAGCGCTCGGCTGCGCTGCGCGGCTGCGGCTCGATCTCCAGGTGCACCAGTCCATCGACGACGTGCACGCTGACATCGCATAGATGCGCCATCGGGCCGATGTTGCCCACCGCGGCGCGCTGCGGCGGTGCGCCGGATTCGCCAAAGCCGATGGTCTCGGCCACGGCCTGGATCAGGTCGTCGGTCAAGAATTCCCGCAACGTGTGCCGCAACATCTCCTCCGGACCCACGCCCAGCAGCGATTCGATGTTCGCCGAGACATGGTGGATGGTCCAGTCGGGCAAGTGGCAGCTGATCAGGTACCCGTGTGGCTGGATCGCCCCGGACAGGTGGATCGGTTCATTGGCACAGACCTGCAACGCGCGCTCGAGAGCGGTGTTCATGTGGCGGACTCCTGAGCGGGAACGGGGTGGGTCTAGAAACTGCGTTCGAAACAGTCATGCACCTGGACGAACGCATCGCAGGCGCCGCGCTGCAGGCGTGCCATCAGGGCCTCGTCCTCCGGCGCGCACGCCGCGAGACGTTCGAGCACGCGGGCCCAGCCTTCATCGTTCGCCTGACGGGTGAGGAACCGCGCGCCGGCCGCCTCGTCGTGACCGAGCGCGAGCGCGTGCCGCAGCAGATAGCGGGCGCCGACGCTGCTGCCGGCCATCACGTAGTGCCAGCCCAGGCGTTCGTCGGCATTGGCGACCGGCGTGCAGACCCCACCCGGCGGCAAAGGGGCCAGCCCGAGCGTCTGCAGATCGCACGCAAGCCAGAACGACTGCCGCGGCAAGGCGCCGACGGCAATCTCGTGGTCGGCCGCAAAGCGATGCATGCCGACCAGATAGCGCGCGTAATCGCCCGCGGTCCGCAACCCGTCGGCGAAGAAGGCGTCCACGCGCGCGTGCAGATGCCGCGTCTGGCAACGCAGGAATTGCCTGGCATCGACCCGTGGATCGGCCGGCTGATGGACGCTCGCATTCATCGAAAAAAGCATACCGGGCCGCATCGTCGCCTTCTGTTGGATTCCGACATTGCGTGCAGATCGCCGCACCCTCGGGCAGTTGAGGCCCTGGCGCCTACAATGGCGCGTTTCCACGACCGCGCCGGATCCACGTCACCGTGCAAGAATTTCCCGATTACGACTTCGCCCGCCATCGCCTGGAGGTCCGGCCCGGCATCGGCATGCATTACCTCGACGAGGGCCCGCGCGACGGCGATGTCGTGCTGATGCTCCACGGCAATCCATCGTGGAGCTATTACTGGCGACATCTGGTGCGCGGCCTGCGCGACCGCTATCGCTGCATCGTGCCCGACCATGTCGGCATGGGCCTGTCGGACAAGCCCGACGACGGCCCGCGCGCGTGCCCGCGCTACGACTACACGCTGGACTGGCGCGTCGAAGATGTCGGTACGCTGCTCGCGCACCTGGGCATCGACGGACCGCTGACGCTGGCCGTGCACGACTGGGGGGGCATGATCGGCTTCGGCTGGGCGCTCGCGCATCAGGCGCAGGTGCAGCGCCTGGTGATCACCAACACCGCCGCGTTTCCGATGCCGGCCGACAAGGCGATGCCCTGGCAGATCGCGCTGGGGCGCGACTACACCGTCGGCGAATGGCTCATCCGCGGCTTCAACGCGTTCTCGGCCGGGGCCTCGTGGCTGGGCGTCGAGCGACGCATGCCCGCCGACGTGCGCCGCGCCTACGTCGCCCCGTACGACAGCTGGCGCAACCGGATCGCCACGGTGCGCTTCATGCAGGACATCCCGCTGGGGCAAAACGACCGCGCCTGGCCGCTGCTCGAAGCCGCCGGCCGGGCGCTGCCCGACTACGCCGACCGCCCGGCATTCATCGGTTGGGGCCTGCGCGATTTCGTCTTCGACCGGCATTTCCTCGACGGGTTCCGCAGCGCGCTGCCGCAGGCCGACGTCGAGGCTTTCGACGACGCCGGTCACTACGTGCTGGAGGACCGGCATGCCGTGCTGGTCCCCCGGATCCGCAGCTTCCTCGAACGCCATCCGCTGCCCGCCTAGTTCACGTACGCGCAGCGGCGGTTCAGGCCGCAATGGGCGGCACCGTCGGTGGCGTCGGACTGTGGCCGTTGTCGTCGGGTTCGTCGTCGTTGGCCGGCTCGTCGCGCCAGCGCCAGTCGGCGGCCGACAGCAGCGGCAGGCCATGCGCCAGGCGCGCCCGATCGCACTGGCCGCTGCGCTCGCCGAACTCGAGCGAGGCCGGCACCGCGGCGCAGACCGACGGCCGCACCGGATGGATGGTGCAGCGCGAATACCGGCCGATGTCGGCGTCGAGGGCGATGCAGCGCGGCTGGGCACAGGACGTACCCCGCATCGCGCGTTCGTGCGTGCGCAGCGGTTCGGTCAGCGCCAGCGGGACCGGCCCGCCGAGTTCGGGGTCGGCCTCGCTCCAGTGGAAGCTGATGCGGAAATGCGCACAACAGGCACCACAGGTCAGACACGGATGCGGCATGGCGCGACCGGACGGGAGAAGGCAGGCGGGGCGCGGATTCTCGATCCCTGCGGCGGTGCGCGCAAGGGGGCCGGGGACCACGCCCACGCGGCATTCAGCCCAATGCGCTCAACGCTCGGCGCCGGGCCGGAGAATCGCGGCGTAACGGGCCTGCATGCCAGTCGCGACTGCGCCATCGGGCAGCACCACCTGCGCGGCCAGTTGCACGCGTGCACGGCCCCGGGTGCGCAGGGTCCGTACGAACGTGTCCCAGTCGCCGTCCGACAGCACGGCCTCGGCCTGCAGGTCGTCGCACAGCGGCGCACGGTAGCGGATCTGCGAATCGGCGACGTAGACATCGGCATCGAGTCCGGCGGCTTCGGTGCGTAGCGTGGTCAGCCCCCAGCCGGCGAGCGTCATCAGCGACACCAGGCTGCCGCCGAACGCCGACCCCTTGTCGTTGACGTGCTCGGCGAGCGGCGCGCGCAGGCGCAGGCGCTCGCCATCGAAGCCGGCGATGTCGATCCGCATCGCCGCGACCGGCGGCATGGAAGCGTAGTGCGCCGCGAGCCGGCGCAGCGGTTCTTCGTGTTGCATCGGGTGTCCTGTCGGGGGGAGAGTCGTCCGGCTTGCGCCGTTCCCCGGCAGCCACCAAGCTTCGCGCATGCATGTCGCGCCGGCTTCCTCGCTTCTGGCGGGATACTACGTCATCTCGCTGCGCCCGGTCGGGGCCCACGTCGCATTGCGGCGCGCCGCCGCACGCCTGGGTGCGCGCACGTTCGCACTGTCGCCTTGGCGCATCGCCCAGCGCGACGGCGACGCCGTCCGCGCCTCGCTGCAGGCCGCGCTCGAGGCCGAGATCGTGATCTTCTCCAGTCCGCCGGCGGTGGCCGCGGCCGCGGCCTTGCAGCCCCTGCTGCGCCGCGCAGGCCAGGACTGGCTTGCCGTCGGGGCCGGCACGGCCGCAGCGCTGGCGGCGCGCGGCGTGGCCGAAGTCCGCGCGCCGACGCGCATGGACAGCGAGGGCCTGCTGGCGCTGCTGCCACTGACCGACCTGGCGGCGCGCAGCGTCGGCCTGGTCACCGCGCCCGGCGGCCGCGGCATGATCGCGGCCGCACTCACGGCCGCAGGCGCCCTTCTGCGGCGCGCCGATGTCTACGCGCGGGTGCCGGTCCGGCCGTCCGCGCGCCGGCTGGCGGTCCTGCAGACCTTGCCCGACCCCTGGCTGTTGCCGGTCAGCAGCGGCGAAGCGCTGACGACGCTACTGGCCGACCTGCCCGATCCCGTCCGTTCGCGTCTGCAGCGCGCGCAGGCGCTCGCGGCCAGCGAACGGCTGGCCGTGCTGGCGCGGACACTGGGATTTGACGACGTGCGCGTCGCCGCCGACGCCCGCCCGGCATCCCTGCTCGCGGCCGCATCGCCCGCCACGCAGGCGCGTGCGCACGTATCCTGAATGGCGCTCCCATCCACCACGGAGCCATCACGATGCTGTCAGGCACCGTAGTCTGTCTTCGCATCGCCTTTACGGAAGCCTCCCCATGTCCCTGCTTCGCGCGTTGCTGATCTGGATCGTCATTGCCCTGCTGGGCGCGCTGGCTGCGCAGTTGCTGCTGTCCAGCGATCCTGGCCTGGTCATCGTCCGCTACGACGGCCTCGATCGCAGTACCACGCTGGTCAATGCGATCGCGATGGCGCTGGGTGCGCTGGTGCTGCTCTGGCTCGTGATGAGCCTGATCGCCTTGCCGTTCCGCAGTTGGGGCCGCTATCGAGAGTCGCGCGCCCAGAGCCGTCTGGGCGAGGGGCTCGACGCCTTGCACCAGGGCCATTACACGCGGGCCGAGAAGCTGCTCACGCAGTCGGCGAACGAGAATCCGCATTACGAGCCGGCGGCCCGCCTGGCGGCCTCGCAGGCCGCATTCGCACGCGGCGACGCGGCAGCGGCACGTGCGTACCTCGACGGCCTGGGCGACCGGCATCCGGCCACGCGCGCCATCGCACTGGCGCAGATCGCCATGCTCGAAGACCGTCCGATCGATGCGCTGACCGCACTCGATGCCCCCAGCGCGCAGCCGCTGCCGCCGCGCGGCCTGGCGTTGCGCGCCGACGCCTGGGCCCAGACCGGGCACGCGGCGGAAGCCTACGGGCTGCTCGGCGCGCTGCGGCGCCAGCAGGCGCTGTCCGAGGCCGAACTCGCTGCCCGCGAGGTCCGCTGGGCGGCCGCGTCGCTGCACGAAGCGGCCGACGCCAACATGCTCGCCGAGCGCTGGGAAGCGCTGCCCAAGGGGCTGCGCACCGAGACCCCGGTGGTGCTTGCCTATGTCGACCGCGCATCCGCGCTGGGCTGGCACGATGCCGCACTGCGCAGCCTGGAAACCGCACTCGATGCCCGCTGGGACGAGCAACTGGCCTCCCGTTACGCGATGCTCGATGTCGGCGACCCCGAGCATCGACGTGCGCGCCTGGAGCGCTGGCTGCAGGCACATCCGGCCAGCTCGGCGGCGATGCTGGGCCTGGCGCGGCAGCATCACGCGCGCCGCGACTGGGGTCGTGGGCGCAGCCTGCTGCAGCGCGCAGCAGAGCAGGGCGCCGGCAGCGAAGCCTGGGTCCAGCTCGGCGACGGCTACGCGGCCGAGGGCGATGAGCGCACCGCACGTCTGTGCTACGCCAACGCCCTGCGTGCGGCGCGCAACGAGCCGATCCTGGCCTTGCCCGCGGACGCATCGGCACCCACGATGGCGGCGGCCGAACGGCGCGACGATCACGGCCTGCCGCACCTGCGCGATCCCGACGACCTCACGCCGCGGCCCTGAGCCCGACACCGCGGTCGCCTCGATGGGCGGCCGAGACCGGCCGTCACCCGCGGCCGGTCAGCGCATCAGGCGATGGATCGCCGCTGCACCATCGACAGCCTGCGCCAAGGTCACATCGGCCACTGCGCCACGCGCGTTCGCGGCCAGGGTCACCGTGACCGGACCGACGATCACCTGCGGCCCGACCGGCCCCAGGATCTCGGCCCCATCCAGGCGCCCTTCGGGATAGGCGATGAAGCCGCCGAGCGCGGCGACCCTGGGATCGTCCACGTACAACCCGGCCCGGCGCATATCGGCCTCGGTCAGTGGCTGCTGGTCGACGATCACGATCGCGCCCAACGCAGCGCCATCGTCCGCCCCGCGCCAGGCGCAGCTCAGGCTGAAGGCGTCCGCGGTGTCCTGCCGGGTCCCGGCGGGGTCGACCACCTCCAGGCCGGCGACCAGCTCGCCCAGCGCGGTGGCGATCGCATCGCAGTCCGGCAAGGCGTCGGGCGGGGGCGGCGCAGAGATGACCGCAGGTCCACGCGCCGGCGCCGGGGCCTGATCGCAGGCGGCCAGGGCGACGAGCAGGACCGCGGCGAGCGGCCCGAGCCGGCGCGCGGAAGAAGGGAGAGCGGACATGGATGCGGCCTTGGATGGACGTACGATCAA
The DNA here is from genome assembly GCF_039674105.1 of Luteimonas sp. TWI596. Lineage (NCBI taxonomy): Bacteria > Pseudomonadati > Pseudomonadota > Gammaproteobacteria > Lysobacterales > Lysobacteraceae > Luteimonas > Luteimonas sp. TWI596. The sequence goes on along the minus strand of NZ_JBDJMU010000011.1, from coordinate 2,828 downwards.
CGTTCGAGGATCGCGACCACGCCCATGCCACCGGCGGTGCAGATCGAAATCAACGCCCGGCCGCCCCCGCGCTCGACGAGTTGCTTGGCGGTGGTGGCGACAATGCGCGCGCCGGTCGCCGCGAACGGGTGGCCGGTCGCCAGCGACGAGCCCAGCGGGTTGATCTTCTGCGGGTCGATGCGTCCCAGCGGCGCCTCCAGGCCCAGCCGCGTGCGGCAATAATCCGCGCTCTCCCACGCGCGCAGCGTGCACAGCACCTGGGCGGCGAAGGCTTCGTGGATCTCGTAGATATCGAAGTCCTGGAGCGTCAGGCCATTGCGCGCGAGCATCTGCGCGACCGCAACTGTCGGCGCCATCAACAGACCCTCGCCGTGCACGAAGTCGACTGCGGCCACGTGCGCGTCGCGGATGTGACACAGCACCTCGTGCCCGTGCGCGGCCGCCCAGTCGTCGCTGGCGAGCAGGCAGGCGGCCGCGCCATCGGTGAGCGGTGTCGAGTTGGCGGCCGTCAATGTGCCGCGACCCGACGCCTTGTCGAATGCCGGCTTGAGCGTGGCGAGCTTCTCGATCGAGGTGTCGGGCCGCAGGATGTTGTCGCGCGCCACGCCGCGGAAGCTCACGACCAGATCGTCGAAGAACCCGCGCTCGTAGGCGGCGGCGAGCTTGTGGTGCGAGGCGACCGCGAGCTCGTCCTGCGAATCGCGCGCGATGTTCCATTCCTTGGCCATGTCCTCGCAGTGCTCGCCCATCGACTTGCCGGTGCGCGGCTCGGCCACGCCCGGGAAATCGGGCTTGAGTTCGCGCGGACGAAATCCCCGGAACGCCGCGATGCGGTCCTTGGTGGACTTGGCCGCGTTGGCCGTCAGCAGCCTGCGACGCAACGCGCGGCCGTAGACGATCGGCACGTCGGAGGTCGTGTCCGAGCCGCCGCCGATGCCCGATTCGATCTGGCCAGTCGCGATCTTGTTGCCGATCGCCACGATGGTGTCGAGCGAGGTGCCGCAGGCGCGCTGCATCGTGATGCCCGGCGTCAGCGCCGACAGCCCCGACGACAGCGCCGCCTCGCGTCCGAGGTTCCAGTCGCTCGAGTGCTTGATCACCGCCCCCATCGCCACCTCGCCCAACTGCTGCCCGTGCAGACCGAACTTCTCGACCAGGGCGCCGAGCGTGCGGACCGACATGCCCAGATTGCCGACGTCGGCGTACGCGGTGTTCTGGCGACAGAACGGGATGCGGACGCCACCGAGCACGGCGACGGGACGACCTAGCAGCATCGGATTTTCCTCGCAGGGGCTTGCGTGAGACTGTCCACGACGCGGGACGGGCATAATGTGAACGAGTGTATCCCTGCCCGTGTGGACGGCCAATGACCGCAGATCCCGACTTTTCCCGACACGATGCCGCGCCGCTCGTGCGCGGCGTCCTGGCCCTGGAACTGAGCGACGACTCGGTACCGGCCCGCGATGCCGTGGGCCAGCAGGCGGCCGGCGCACTGGCCACGCGCTTGGGGCGCGACCTGGGCGTGCTGGTGCCCGGGGTGCGCGATCTCGACCTGGTCTTCGCCGCGGCGCATTTCGACCCGGCCGAGCTGCTGCGCCCGGGCTGGCCGGTGCACCGCCGGCTCGAGGAACTGCGCGCGCGTGCGCCGCAGGCCGGGCAGGGGCCGCGGATCATCGCCTTCGGCGCCGACGAGCAGGGCGAAACACCGTTGCCGTTCCGCGCAGACCCGCAACTGGCCGGCGGTCGCCTGCGCGTGCTGCCGTATCTGTTCGTCGGCGAACCCGCCGCGACCGAAGCAGTCTCGGCGCACATGGAGTCGATGCTGCTCGACCTGGGCATGGTCCAGGCCGACACCGCGTTGCAGACGCAGGACGCGTTCGGTGCACGCATCGAACACGCCCGTTACCTGACGCTGCACGACCTGTTGGCAATGACCGCGCTGCAGTACCGCAACCAGGGACTGGAGCCGCTGTGGGACGTGCTCGAGGCTGCGTTGTTGGCGCCCGACGACGAGATCTGGCTCGATGCCCCGCCCGAGCCGCTGCTGCGACATGCGCAGGGCGAGGTGCGCATGGCATTGCTGGGCCCCGACGACTGGCGGCGACGCTGCGCGCCCGGCGAGCAGGACGAAAGTCGCCTCGCTCATGGCCTGGCGATGCACGAAGCCCGCCAGCGCCAGTTCGCGGCCGTGCTGCAGGCCCATGGCGTGCCGGCCGAGTTCGTGCACGTCACCCCGGGCCATGACCCGCGCGCCGCGCTGGCCTGATCACAGGCAGCCGATCGGCGCTACAGACGCCACGCGGAAGGTCGGCGGGGCCGCCTCGTGGCCGACCTGGACTCATCTCCCCGCATGCGGGGAGGTCGATGCTACAGGCATCGGGCGGGGGCAGCGGCTTCTGCATGCACCACCGCGACCTCTTGCCCCCACCCAACCCTCCCCCGCGATGCGGGGGAGGGCTCATGGCATCGCGCCTGCGACAACTCATGGCATCGCGCCTGCGACGACGTAATCGCGCCTGTGACGAACTCGCACGACATGACGGCGGGCAGCGCATCAGCGGTACCGCCATACCCCGTATCAAGCGCCGCACCGAGGTGCGATTCGACGCGGAATCTGGACGCCATCAACGCGCAACTCCCCGCTCAGCCCGAAATACCAGCAGTGAACTGGCGCCAGACGCTGCCGAGGTTCGCTAGCAGAGCCACCTCCCCCGCTTGCGGGGGAGCAACGGTGTTGGAGGTCAAGCCGCAACAGGCGTTTCGAGTCGGAATCTGGCGTTGTCTCGAAGCATGGCGTTGAGGATGGTCAGCAGCTTGCGCATGCAGGC
>NZ_JBDJMU010000010.1:0-151620 GCF_039674105.1 Luteimonas sp. TWI596 | reverse complement strand
ACGGCCCGTGACCACCGTGCCGCGACCCGAGATCGAGAACACGTCCTCGACCGGCATCAGGAACGCCTTGTCGATGTCGCGCTCCGGCTCCGGAATCCAGGTGTCCAGCGCCTCGACCAGCTTCAGGATCGCAGGCACGCCGATCTCCGACTGGTCGCCTTCCAGCGCCAGGCGCGCCGAACCCGAGATGATCGGGGTGTCGTCGCCCGGGAACTCGTACTTGCTCAGCAGCTCGCGCACTTCCATCTCGACCAGCTCGAGCAACTCGGCGTCGTCCACCATGTCGGCCTTGTTCAGGAACACGACGATGTACGGCACGCCGACCTGACGCGACAGCAGGATGTGCTCGCGCGTCTGCGGCATCGGGCCGTCAGCGGCCGAGCACACCAGGATCGCGCCGTCCATCTGCGCCGCACCGGTGATCATGTTCTTGACGTAGTCCGCGTGGCCCGGGCAGTCGACGTGCGCGTAGTGGCGCGTCGGGCTCTCGTATTCCACGTGCGCGGTCGAGATCGTGATGCCGCGCGCCTTCTCTTCGGGCGCCGCATCGATCGAGGAGTAATCCTTGAACTCGCCGCCGAAACGCTCGGCGCCGATCTTCGTCAGCGCCGCCGTCAGCGTCGTCTTGCCGTGGTCGACGTGACCAATCGTGCCGACATTGACGTGCGGCTTGGTGCGCTCGAACTTACCCTTTGCCATGGCTGCCTTGTCTCGCTGAACGTTTGTGAATTGACTGCCTTAATGAAAAGTCCGGCCATGAATGGCCGGGCTCTTCGCGGAAGGATCCGCATATATGGTGCTCACGAAAGGAATCGAACCTTCGACCTCCTCCTTACCAAGGAGGTGCTCTACCGACTGAGCTACGTGAGCAACGATTTCAACCTCTGGATGCGGCCGGAGCCGTCAATGGAGCGGGAGACGGGGATCGAACCCGCACCATCAGCTTGGAAGGCTGAGGTTCTACCATTGAACTACTCCCGCACCGGGATCCAGCCTGCCGCACAACCTGTCGCACTGCTTGTTCGTTCCACCGGACTGCAAGATGGTGGAGGGAGGTGGATTCGAACCACCGAAGGCGTAAGCCAGCAGATTTACAGTCTGCCCCCGTTGGCCGCTTGGGTATCCCTCCGGCGATTTCGCGTTGCCGGTGAAAACAGCCCGCGATTTTGGGGCCAGTTTCCCTTCCTGTCAACGTCGCGATGCGATGGAGCCAGGCTGCCCCGCCCCGGTACCTGCGGTACGCGATGGCGGGGCGCGCATAGTACCGGTCAACGCGCCGGCGCGCCATCCTCTACGGCCACATCGTCGCGCCCGATCGCGACATGCGGCACGCCATCGGCACCGATCCAGCCCCGATACATGCCTTCGGTATTGAACGGCATGACGACGTGGCCGGTGGCATCGAGCGCGATCGCACCGCCATTGCCGCCCATCGCCGGGATCTCCCGGTCGATCACCGCGGCGGCCGCCTCGTCGATGCTCTCGCCCAACAGCCCGACGCGACTGCAGATCGCATGCGCGGCGGCGCTGCGGATGTAGAACTCGCCCCAGCCGGTGCCCGAGACCGCACACCGCGCATCGGCCCAGGTCCCGGCACCGATCACCGGCGCATCGCCCACCCGCCCCCAGCGCTTGTCGGTCATGCCGCCGGTCGAGGTCGCCGCGGCCAGCGCACCGCGCGCGTCGAGCGCGACCGCGCCGACGGTTCCGAAGTAGCGCAGCGGGTCATCGGCGACGACGCTCGCCGCGCGCTCGGCCGCCGCCCCTTCGGCGCGGGCCTTCTGCAACTGCTGCCAGCGCTTCTCGGTCCGGAACCAGGCCGGAACGATCAGTTCGACGCCCTGCGACTGCGCGAACGCTTCGGCGCCTTCGCCGATCAGCATCACGTGTGGCGAGTCCTCCATGACCCGACGCGCGAGCTGGATCGGATTGCGGATCCGTCGCACGCCCGCGACCGCGCCCGCGGCGCGCGTGGCACCGTCCATCAGCGAGGCGTCGAGCTCGTTGCGCCCCTCGTGGGTGAACACCGCGCCACGGCCGGCGTTGAACGCCGGATCGTCCTCGAGCACGGTGACCGCCGCGACCACCGCATCGAGCGCCGGCCGCCCCTCGCGCAGCAAGGCGTGGCCGGTGCGCAGCGCCAGGGTCAACGCCGCGCGCGCCGACGCTTCTTCCTCGGGCGTCAGATTGCCGCGCACGACGCCGGCGCCGCCGTGGATCGCCAGCACCGGACCGGCGACAGCAGGGGCCGGGGCCGCGTCGGACGCGGCGGCCAGGGAGGGGGCGATGGCCGCGCTCGACAGCAGGAGGCAGGCGGACAGGGCAAGTGCGCGCATTGGGATTCCGGTGGTGTGACGAAACCCCGAGTGTAGGCGCGACACGCCGCCGGGACGTACCGAGCCGACATGCGACGCGGCGCGGCCCTCGCGCTCGGACGCGCCGCGACGCCAGAAGCGCCAAAGGCGCCCCGAAGGACGCCTTTGGCGAGATCGCCGCCGCGGACTCACATCGTGGAGTTCACACGCGAGAGCCCACGCAGCAGCGATCACACATTGAAGCGGAAGTGCATCACATCGCCATCCTTGACGATGTACTCCTTGCCTTCCAGGCGCCACTTGCCGGCCTCCTTGGCACCCGATTCGCCGCCGTAGCGGATGAAGTCGTCGTAGCCGACGACCTCGGCGCGGATGAAGCCTTTCTCGAAGTCGGTATGGATGACCGCCGCGGCCTGCGGCGCGGTCGCACCGATCTTCACCGTCCAGGCCCGCACTTCCTTGACGCCGGCAGTGAAGTAGGTCTGCAACGCCAGCAGGCCGTAGGCGGCGCGGATCACCCGGTTCAGGCCTGGCTCGTCGAGCCCGAGATCGGCCAGGAACGCATCACGGTCGGCGTCGTCGAGCTGCGACAGCTCCTCTTCGATCGCTGCCGACACCGGCACAACCTCGGCGCCCTCGCCCACCGCGCGCGCGCGCACCGCGTCGAGGTGCGGATTGTTCTCGAAGCCATCCTCGAGCACGTTGGCGATGTACAGCACCGGCTTGGCCGTGAGCAGGAACAGATCGCGGATCGCTGCGCGGTCGTCGTCCGACAGCTTGAGCGACCGTACCGGCTGACCGTCGGCCAGCCCCTTGTGCACGCGGCCGAGCACCTCGGCGCGGACCTTCGCCTCCTTGTCGCCGGTCTTGGCCGAACGCTCGGCGCGCTGCAGCGCGCGCTCGACCGAATCGAGATCGGCCAGCGCCAGTTCGGTATCGATCGTCTCGATGTCGGCGATCGGATCGACCTTGTTGTTGACGTGGATGACGTCCGGGTTCTCGAAGCAGCGCACGACGTGCGTGATCGCATCGACCTCGCGGATGTGCGACAGGAACTTGTTGCCCAGGCCCTCGCCGCTGGCCGCGCCGGCGACCAGCCCGGCGATGTCGACGAACTCGACCGCCGTTGGCAACACCTTCTGCGGCTTGACGATCGTCGCCAGCGCGTTCAGACGCAGATCCGGTACCGGCACGATGCCGACGTTCGGCTCGATCGTGCAGAACGGAAAGTTGGCCGCAGCGATACCCGCCTTGGTCAGCGCATTGAAGAGAGTCGACTTGCCGACGTTCGGCAGGCCGACGATGCCGCATTTGATGCCCATGGCGCGTCCGTGATTCGTGATTCGTAATTCGTGATTGGGGATTCGAACAAGCCGGCGCATGCCGCGACGAATCGCCAATCACCAATTACGGCTTCGCCGTATGCAGCCGCGTCATCGCGTCCATGACATTGCCCGCCAGCGCGCGCGGCAGCGCGTCGATCGCGTCGTCCACGGCGCGGCCGATCAGGATGTCGTCCTCGACGCTCGGTCGGCCCAGCACCCAGGGCGTGACCTTGTCGCGGTGGCCGGGATGGCCGATGCCGATGCGCAGGCGATGGAACCGACCGTGCCCCAGCAGCCGCATCGTGTCGCGCAGGCCGTTCTGGCCACCATGCCCGCCGTCGAACTTGAGCCGGGCCACACCGGGCGGCAGATCGAGTTCGTCATGGGCGATCAGCGTGCACTCGGGATCGATCTTCCAGAAGCGCTGCGCGGCCAGCACCGATTTGCCGCTCAGGTTCATGAAGGTCGCCGGCTTCAGCAGCCGCACGTCATGGCCGCCGATCCGCACCCGCGCGGTCTCGCCGAACAGCTTGGCATCGATGCCGAAGGCCTCGCCGGCACGTGCGGCGAGCTCGTCGACGACGCGGAACCCGGCGTTGTGCCGGGTCCGCGCGTACTCGGGACCGGGATTGCCCAGCCCCACGATCAATTGCAGACCGGTCGTCATTGCAACGCCGCCTGGACGCGCGCGCCGACGGGCGCACGCGTCCTGGACGGAATCACTCGTCCTTCGCGGCCTTGGTCGCCGGCACGTCGGCCGATGCGCCCTCGCCCTCTTCCGGCTCGGCTTCGACGCGACCGTGCTTGGCGACGACGACGGCCACATCGTGATCGGGACCCAGCGCCAGCTCGGGAATCTCCACACCCTTGGGCAGCTTCAGCGCCGAGAGGTGGATGATGTCGCCGACAGCCAGATCGGCCAGGTCGACCTCGATCGAGGACGGCAGGTCCTTGGGCAGGCAGGTCACGGTGACTTCGGTGAGCTCGTGCATGACGATCACGTCGGCCGCCTTGCCGGCCGGCGAGGTCTCCTCGTTGAGGAAGTGCAGCTGCACCGCCGTCTTGATCACCTCGTTGTCGTTCACGCGCTGGAAGTCCAGGTGCAGGATCTGCTGCTTGAACGGGTGACGCTGCATGTCGCGCAGCAGCACCTTCTGGACGTCGCCGTTGAGGCTCAGGTCGAGGATCGACGCGTAGAACCACTCGTGCTGGCTGGCGAGCCAGACATCGTTGTGGCTGAGCTTGATGCTCACCGGTGCGAGGTCGCCGCCGTAGACGACGGCAGGCACTTCACCGGCGTGACGGAGGCGGCGGCTCGCACCCTTCCCCTCGTCCTCGCGGCGCTGCACCTTGATTTCATGCGTGGTAGCCATGTTGGTGTTCACTTTTTCTAGGTTGGAACCGCCTCGCGGCGGTGATGCGTCTCGTCCGCGACCAGACGAGACGTTGCAGCAGGTCAGTCGACGTAGAGCGAACTGACCGACTCGCCGAACGCGATCCGGCGGATCGTCTCGGCGAGCAGTTCGGCGACGCTGAGCTGGCGGATGCGCGCGCAGTTGCGCGCAGCCTCCGACAGCGGAATGGTGTCGGTGACGACCATTTCGTCGAGTTGGGACTTGTTGATGTTGTCGATCGCAGCCCCCGACAGCACCGCGTGCGTGCAGTAGGCGACGACCTTGATGGCCCCCTGCGCCTTGAGCGCGGCGGCGGCGGCGCACAGCGTACCGGCGGTATCGACGATGTCGTCGACCAGCACGCAGGTCTTGCCCTGCACGTCGCCGATGATGTTCATCACCGTGGCGACGTTCGCACGCGGACGGCGCTTGTCGATGATCGCCAGCTCCGCATCGTCCAGGCGCTTGGCGATCGCGCGCGCGCGCACCACGCCCCCGACGTCCGGGGACACGACGATCAGGTTGTCGGTGCCGTGTGCGCGCCAGATGTCGGCCAGCAGCAACGGCGAGGCATAGACGTTGTCGACCGGGATGTCGAAAAACCCCTGGATCTGGTCGGCGTGCAGGTCGACCGTCAGCACGCGATCGGCGCCGGCAGCGGTGATGATGCGCGCGGCGACCTTGGCAGTGATCGGCACACGGCTCGAACGCAGCCGGCGGTCCTGGCGCGAGTAGCCGAAGTACGGAATCACCGCGGTGACGCTCGAGACCGATGCGCGCTTGAGCGCGTCGATGAGCACCAGCAGCTCCATCAGGTTCTCGGCCGAGGGTGCGCAGGTGGGCTGCAGGACGAACACGTCCTGGCGGCGCACGGTCTCCTCGATCTCGACCTGCACCTCGCCGTCGGAGAACGTGGACACCAGCGCCCGCCCCTGGCGCACGCCCAACTCGCGACAGACGGACTTGGCGAGCGGGCGATTGGCGTTGCCCGAGAAGATCAGGAGATTGCGTTCTTCTTTCATGTCGGAGATTCCGCGTCGCTCTGACCGAGCGGATGGAAGGACCGCGCACGCACGCGCGCACGGGCATGGCAGGGGCGGCAGGATTCGAACCTGCGAATGCCGGGATCAAAACCCGGTGCCTTAACCACTTGGCGACGCCCCTATGGCGAACAGGACTGGAGATCGGGGATCAGGAATCGGGCAGGCACCAGGCCCTCCAGATCTCCAATCCCTAACTCCGGATCTCCATTTCCAGTGCGTCGAGCAGCGGCGAGCGGGCGGCACCGGCGACGACGCGGGTCTGAGCCCGCGATGCGACCTGCGCCTGGGCGGCCTCGGCGGATTCGCGGGTCGCGAATTCGACGAAGCAGCCGCTGCCCGTCCCGGTCAGGCGCGGCGTGCCGATCGTTGCGAGCGCAGCAAACACCGCCTCGACGGCAGGTTCGCGGCGCCGCAGGACCGGCTCGAACGCGTTGCCGAGCGATGCACCTGAAACGAAGTCGACCATTGTCGCGGGCTGGGCATTTCGCGTCAATTCAGGGGCCTGGAACAGACCCGCGGTGTTCACGTGCACGCCGGGGTCGGCGAGCAGATACCAGGCTGGCTCGAGCGCCACCGGCGTCAACGTCTCACCCACCCCCTCGGCCCAGGCATTGCGCCCGCGGACGAAGACCGGCACGTCGGCCCCCAGCGCCAGCCCCAGCGCGGCCAGCCGATCCTCGCCCAGACCGGTGTCCCACAGCCGGTCGAGCGCACGCAGCACAGTCGCTGCATCGGACGATCCGCCGCCCAGCCCTGCACCCGTGGGGATTTGCTTTTCGACGGCGATATCGACGCCTTGCGTGCAATTGGCCGCACGTTGTAGCGATCGCGCCGCGCGCACAACGAGATCATCGTCCTCCGACAGACCCGGGACCGAGGCACCGATCCGGCGGACCTGGCCATCGTCTCGCAGCCGCAGGCGCACCGTGTCGCCCCAGTCGAGCATCCGGAACACCGTCTGCAAGGCGTGGTAGCCGTCTGCGCGCCGGGCGGTGATCCGCAGGAACAGATTGAGCTTGGCCGGAGCCGGCCAACTGGACCAGCCGGCCTCGTCCCGCGGGGTCATGGCGTCACGGGCGCTGCCGGCGCGACGTCGGGAAGCGTCCAGGCATCGACCACCAGCCGCACCCGCGCAGTGCCGCGCGCGGCATTCACGCGGGTCGGCAGCGCCAGCGCCCCGGCAGTCTCGGGTTGCCATTCCAGGTAGTCGATCGTCCAGCCGTCCTGGTGCAGCCGTGCCAGCCGCCCCGCGGCGTCGTAGTCGACCTGGGCCTCGCCCGACAGTGCGGCGTCAGCGCGCGCGCCGGCCGCCCAGGCGGCCATTGCCGCCACCGGGATCTCGAAGCCGGTGGTCTCCCACAGCAGTTGCCCGACATCGGCACGTTCGTGCGGGCCGCCGTCCAGGCCGTCGATCCGCGCGCCTTCCGGCCCGCCCTGCAGTTGCCAGCTCTGGCGCGTGACCGGCGCACTGAGCACGACGCGATAGCGCGCGCCCTGCTGCTGCCACTCGATGCGGCCACTGCCGCCATCGCGACCGTTGGACATCGCGACGCGCCCGGCGAAGCCGAACTCGGACAGGGCGCGCACTGCCGCCTCACGCGCGGCGAGCCGGGCATCGGCCGCCGCCCGCGCGTCGGCGTCGAGCCGCACGACCTCGGCGGGCGGCCGGACCGGAACGCTGGTGCAGGCCGACAGCGCGACCATCGCCGCGAGCATCGCCATCCCACGCCAGCGCCTCATGCGCCGGTGACTTCCAGCGCACGCAGCAGCGACCGGTTCTCCGGGTCGATGGCGCGCGCCTCCTCGAAGTACTTGCGGGCCTCATCGCGGCGCCCCATCGCCCACAACACCTGGGCGATATGCGCAGCGACTTCCGCGTCCTTCATCATCGAATAGGCCCGGCGCAGCTCCACCAGCGCCTCGGCATTGCGTCCCAGCCGGTGCAGCACCCAGCCGTAGCTGTCGACGATCGCGGCGTTGTCGGGCTCGGCCACGCGCGCGCGGTCGATCAGTTCCAGCGCCTCGGTGTAACGGGTGGTGCGGTCGGCCAGCGTGTAACCCAGCGCATTGAGCGCGGCCACGTTCTCCGGCTCGGCCACCAGCAACCGGCGCAGGTCGGCCTCGGCGCGCGGAATGTCGTCTCGGCGCTCCCACATCAGGGCGCGTGCGTAAAGCAGGGCCGGGTCGTCGGGCATCGCCGACAGCCCGCGGTTGTAGGCATCGAGCTCGGCCGGATCGTCGGCCGACTGGCGCAGCTCGGCTTCCAGCAGGTAGGCGCTGCGGCGGAACTCGTCATCGGCAGCGCCGTCGGCCTGCAGCGCGCGCAAGCGCGCCCAGGCTTCGTCCCGGCGCCCCAACTCGTGCAATACCCGGGCGCCGCGCAGCCTGGCCTGGAAGCGTTCTTCGCCGCCCGGCACCGCGTCGTACCACTCCAGCGCCTGATCGTACTGTTCGAGGTACTCGGCCATCTGCCCCAGCAGCAGGCGCTGCGCGGGATTGGGCGCCAGCGCCACGGCCTTGACCTCCTCGTACAGCGCCCCCAGCCGCGTCTTGTCCTGGGCGCGGGCGAGCAGCGAGGCCCGCAGCACATAGGTGCGCCCGTCCTGCGGCCCGTTGGCCAGCGTGGCTTCGGCGGCGTCGAGATCGCCCATCGCCTCGTACTCGCTTGCGATCGCCAGACGCAGGTCAGGCGCGGCCAGCGCCGCCTCGGCCATCGCCGCCAGCGCCGCGCGGGCCTCGTCGGTACGACCGGATTCGCGTAGTTGGCTGGCCCGCAGCAGTGCGACCCGCGGCTCGCCAGGGAAGCGCGCGACGATGTTGTCGAGAACACGTTCGGTCAAGTCGGGACGATCGAGGCGCTGGGCCAAACCGCCGAACGCCATCCATGCCTGCAACTCATCGGGAATCGCGCCGTCGGCGACGATCCGCTCAAGCAACCGCGCCGCCTGCTGCGGGTCGCGGCCGCCGCCCGACAACACCGTGAAGGCATGGCGCCAGCCGGTGGGATCACCACTGCGCAACAAGGCTTCGAGCTGGCGTCGCGCAGCGCGGTCGCGCCCATTGCGCAGCGAGAGCGTCGCCTCGGCAGCCCGCATCGGCAGCGACTGAGGCGCATGACGACGCCACAGATCCAGCGCCTGACCCGCGCGACGGTCATCGCCAGCGAGCAGCGCGATGCGGGTCGCCCGCTCGGCCAGCCCGGCATCGCCATCCGAGTGGCGGGCTGCGTCCAGATACCAATTGGCGGCCTCGTCCAGACGCCCGGCCTGGACCGCGAACTCGCCGGCCAGCGTGGCGCCCAGCACGTCGCGCCTGAGCGGGTCGGCGGCCTCGGACGGGCGTTGCGCCTGTGCCACGCAGGCCAGGCCAAGCAACGGCACCAGCAGGGCCGCACGCAATCGGGCGACCGGAATGGAATCGAAAACGGGCATCTGGGGCAACCGGGCCGTAAAATGGGCGCTTCACCGGAAGCTTATCGCAAGCGCCTGAACGGGATGCGCCATCCCCGGAGAGCCCGCCAGCCCATGAGTCTGTACGCCCTCGGCATCAACCACCAGACCGCGCCGGTCGCCTTGCGCGAGCGTGTCGCGTTCTCCGGGGACGCGCTGCAGACGGCGCTGGCCGAACTCAAATCGCTGCCCCCGGTGCGCGAGGTCGCGCTGCTGTCGACCTGCAACCGCACCGAGCTCTACGCGGTGGCCGACGACGACGGCAGCGCGCTGGCCCACTGGCTGGGCGCCCATCCCGACCAGGACGGCGGCACTGGCGGCGGTTCGCTCGACGCCTATCTCTACCGCCATCGCGACGACGATGCGGTGCGCCACCTGTTCCGGGTCGCGACCGGGCTGGACTCACTGGTGCTCGGCGAGCCGCAGATCCTCGGCCAGGTCAAGCAGGCCTGGGCCACCGCACGCAGCGCCGGCACGCTGGGCGGCGAGCTCGACCGCGTGTTCCAGCATGCGTTCGTGACCGCCAAGCGCGCGCGCAGCGAAACCCGGATCGGCAACAGCCCGGTGTCGGTCGCCTCGCTCGCCGTGCGGCTGGCGCAGGAATCGTTCTCGCGGCCGTCCGATTCGGCGGTGTTGCTGGTCGGCGCCGGCGAGACCATCGAACTGGCGGCACGGCATCTGGCGCAGGCCAAGGTCAAACGGCTGCTGGTCGCCAACCGGACCTATGCCCACGCCCAGGAACTGGCGGCACGGCACGGCGGCATCGCGCTGCCGCTCGACGAGATCGATCGCCATCTGTTTCTGGCCGATATCGTGTTCTCGGCCACCGCAAGCCGCGAGCCGGTGCTGACCCGGCCGCAGGTCGCCGCCGCACTGGCCGCGCGCAAGCACCGCCCGATGCTGCTGATGGATCTCGCCGTGCCACGCGACATCGCACCCGATGTCGCCGATCTGCGCGACGTGTTCCTGTACACGGTCGACGACCTCGAACGCACGCTCGACGACAACCGGCGCAGCCGGCGCGAGGCCGCGAACGATGCCGAGGCGATCATCGACCTGCAGGTCAGCCGTTACGGCGAAACCCGTGCGGCGAGCGCGCGGCTGGCTCCGGTCAAGCGGCTGCGCGCGCACGGCGACGCGATCCGCAGCGATTCGCTGGCGCGCGCGCGCCAACAACTGGCAGCCGGGCAGCCCCCCGAGGCGGTGCTCGAGCTGCTTGCCCACACCCTGACCAACCGGCTGCTGCACCTGCCTACCGCCGCGCTGCGCGAAGCCGCGTTGCGCGGCGACGACGCACTGGCCGACAGCCTCGACCGGCTGCTGCCGCCTGCCCCCGCCCGGACCGATGCCGATGCTGCCGACCCTGCGCGCTAAGCTCGAGGCCCTGGCCGAGCGTCGCGACGAGGTCGAACGCCTGCTCTCCGATCCGGCCACGGTCGCCGACCAGGCCCGCTACCGTGCGCTGTCGCGCGAGTTCGCCCAGCTCGAACCGCTGTCGGTGGCGCTGGCGCAGGAACGGGCCGCCCATGCCGACCTTGCGGCTGCGCGCGCGATGCTCGACGACGCGGACCTGCGCGAACTCGCAGAAGAGGAGATCGCTGCGGCGACCGCGCGGCTCGAGGCGCTCGAGGCCGAACTGCTCGCGCTGCTGGTCCCTCGCGACGCCCGCGACGAGGGCGGCCTGTACCTGGAGATCCGCGCCGGCACCGGCGGCGACGAGGCCGCGATCTTCGCCGGCGATCTGTTCCGGATGTACCAGCGTTTCGCCGAGCGCAGCGGCTGGCGGGTCGAGGTCGAATCGGCCAGCCCCGGCGAGCACGGCGGCTTTCGCGAGATCGTTGCCAGCGTGGAGGGCGCCGGCGCCTACGCGCGGCTGAAGTTCGAGTCGGGCACCCACCGTGTGCAGCGCGTGCCCGAGACCGAATCGCAAGGGCGGATCCACACCTCGGCGGCAACCGTGGCGATCATTCCGATCGAGGACGAGGCCACCGATATCGTGCTCAACCCGGCCGACCTGAAGGTCGATACCTTCCGCTCCTCGGGCGCGGGTGGACAGCACGTCAACAAGACCGACTCGGCGATCCGCATCACCCACGTGCCCACCGGCACCGTGGTCGAGTCGCAGACCGAACGCAGCCAGCACGCCAACCGCGACAAGGCGATGAAGCGGCTGCGCGCGATGCTGGCCGAGGCCGAGGCCGAACGCCGCGCGGCCGCGACGGCGCAGATCCGCCGACTGCAGGTCGGCAGCGGAGACCGCAGCCAGCGCATCCGCACCTACAACTACCCGCAGGGCCGGATCACCGACCATCGGGTCGACGGCCTCACCCTCTACGACCTGCCCAACGTGCTCGAGGGCCAGCTCGAACCCCTCGTCGACCGCTTGTCGCAGGAACACCAGGCCGACGCGCTGGCGCAGCTGACCGCGCAGTGACAGCCCCCACCCGACGCCTCCGGCGTCGACCTCCCCCGCGCGCGGGGGAGGGGCGTAATGGGCGCCGCGCCGCAAGCCCCATGGACTGCAACCTTCCCCGCGCAGGCGGGGGGCCGCCAGGGTGTGCGCGGACCTGCATGCGTTTCGAGTCAACTCAAGCGCAGGCATCGCGACCATCCGTCACACCCGGCTGCGCGCCGGGCATGCGCATGCCGGTGGTAATCTGACTGCATGAGCGCACTGAACGAACGTATTCCGCTGTCCATCTGTGTGTTGACGGTCTCCGACACCCGCACCGCCGCCAACGACACCTCGGGCGACTACCTCGCCGACGCGCTGCGCAGCGATGGTCATCGTGTCGCCGAGCGCGCGTTGCTGCCCGACGACCGCTACGCGATGCGCGCGCTGGTCTCGCGCTGGATCGCCGATCCCGATGTCGACGGCATCCTGGTCACCGGCGGCACCGGCTTCACCGGCCGTGATTCGACGCCCGAGGCGCTGCTGCCGCTGCTCGACAAGGAAATGCCGGGCTTCGGCGAACTGTTCCGCGCGGTGTCGTTCGAGGAGATCGGCACCTCGTCGCTGCAGTCGCGCGCGTTCGCAGGCCTGGCGAACGCGACCTTCGTCTTCGCTCTGCCCGGTTCGACCTCGGCCTGCACGACGGCCTGGGAGCGGATCATCCGCCACCAGCTCGATTCGACCACCCGCCCCTGCAACCTGGCGACGATCCGCCCGCGTCTGAAGGAATGACGGCGCGCAGGCGCCGCGACTGCCGCTACGAGGCCTCGGCCAGCACCTGACGCACGAACGGCACGGTGAGCCGGCGCTGCGAGGCCAGCGAGGCCCGGTCGAGCCGGTCGAGCAGCGCGGTCAGCGCAGGCAGGTCGCGATCGACACGCCGCAGCAACCAGTCGATCGTCGCTGCATCCACCTGCAGACCGCGGCGTTCCGCACGCAGGCGCAGCAACGCGTGCCGGCCGGCGTCGTCCAGCGGGGTCAACACCACGCGGACGCTCTGGCCGAGGCGAGAACGCAGGTCGGGCAAGGTCAGCGCCAGCGCCTCGGGCGGCTGGTCGGCGGTGTAAAACACGCTGCGACCGGCATCATGCAGGCGATTGTGCAGGTCGAACAGCGCAACCTCGTCGTCGCGGTCCCCGGCGATCGCCTCCAGGCCGTCGACCGCGACCAGATCGTGGCCCTGCAACGCCTCGGCGGCGGCGCGCACGCGCCCGGCCAGGCTGCGCAGTGGCAGGTAGACGGCGCTGCGTCCCAGTTGTTCGGCCTGCGCGCACAGCGCGATCGCCAGATGGGTCTTCCCGGTCCCCGCCGGACCGGCGACGTACAGCGCGCGGCGAACGCCGGCGAGTGCGAAATCGCGCAGCTGAGGCAGCAGCGCCGGATCGTCTGCGACGAACGTGTCCAGCCGCTGGTCCGGCGGATAGCGCAGCGCCAGCGGCAGTTGCGGCGATGGCGCACTCATCGCGTCGGATCGACCGGCTCGTCGTCGCGGCCGTCGCGGCTGTCGGCGGGCAGCACGATCGTGCGGCCCGACAACGCGATCGTCGGCTTGTCGCCCGCGTACAGCTTGCTCTGGGTATAGCGTTCGTGCGCATAGCGCAACAGCACGTTGGCCACCGCTGCCATCGGCAACGCCAGCAGCATGCCCAGGAACCCGAACAACTGGCCACCGGCCAGCACCGCGAAGATGACCGCGGCCGGATGCAGGCCGATCCGGTCGCCGACCAGGCGCGGGGTCAGCACATAGCTCTCGACGAGCTGGCCGATCGTGAACACCACGCCGATCAGGATCAGCAGCGTCCAGTCGAAGCCCTGGACCTGGACGATCGCGGCGATCAACGCCATCAGGATGCCGACGGTCGCGCCCAGGTACGGAATGAAACTGATCAGGCCTGCAATCATGCCGATCAGCAGGCCCAGGCGCAGGCCCACCAGCGACATGCCGACCGCGTAGATCGCCCCCTGCCCCAGCATCACCAGGAACTGGCCGCGCAGGAAGCCGCCGAGCGAGTCGCTGGTCTCGCGCGCCAGCCGGTTGGCGGTGCCGATGTGGTCGCGCGGCACCAGCGACGCGCAGCGCTCGACCAGCAGGTCCCAGTCGCGCATGAAATAGAACGTCAGGATCGGCACCAGCACCAGGTTGATGACCACCGCCAACAGCGCGAAGCCCGAGCGCGACAGGTAGCCCAGCACCGCTGCGGCCACGCCGCCGGCCTGCTGCCAGTGCTCGCGGATCAACTCGATCAGCCGATCGGTGTCGAGCCAGGCGACCACTTCGTAGCCGGTGCGCTGTTCGATCCACGGCAGCGCGGTGCCGATGATCCAATCGCGATACGCCGGCAGGCTGTCGACCAGGGTCACGATCTGCCGCTCGATCATCGGCACCAGGATGATCAGCACCAGCGCCAGCAACAGCGTCATCAGCGCGAAGACCAGCGAGACGGACAGCGTGCGCGAGTGGCCGCGGCGTTCGAGGCGGTCGACCAGCGGGTCGCCGAGCCAGCCCAGCAATGCGGCCAGCACGAACGGGGTGAGCACCGGGCCCAGTTGCCCGATCACCCAGGCGACCACAACCAGCGCCAGCCCCCACTGCAGGCGCCGGAGGAAACGCGCGATGTCGGCGGTCGCGGGATCGTGCTCGGTCATGGCGATCCTGGCGCGGTCAGCGCAGGTGGAAGGTGGGGGTCACGCCCTCGGGGGCGCCGTCGGCCTCGACCAGCACATTCTCGTCGGCCATGCGGCGAAACCCGCTCAGACCGGTCAGCAGGTCCAGCTGGACCTCCAGCCCGCGCGGAGTCGCGCGCACCGGGCGGATCGCACGGACCACCGACATGCGCTGCAACTGCGCCGACAAGCGGATGAAATCGGCGCTGCTGTTGATGCCGGTGAACAGGATCGCCTCGGTCGAGGGCGCGCCCGCCGGGCTGGCCTTGGCATAGCGGCGGGTCAGCGCGTCGGCGGCGCCATCGGCGCCAGTGGGCAGGATCCGCCGGGCGTCGTCGCCGGTTTCGCTCCAGCGCGCCAGCACGCGGCCGCCATCAACGAAGATCCAGTCGGCCTTCCAGCCGCTGCCGTCGCGGTAGAGCTTGCCGACCAGTTGCATCGGCGGGTTGTAGCGCGCCGAGATGCGGGCGATCGCGGCAGTGTCGCCGCGCCAGATCGCGCCGACGGCGGCCTGCTCGGCGGCGCTGCCGCCGGGCAGGCCCAACCGGTAGCCGCGTTCGATCGCGCGCTGGAGCACGGGCCGGGCGACGTTGTTCTGCTGCAGCCCGACCAGCCGCGGCCCGGAGCCGTCGTCAATCGCCAGCCACAGCACCGGCTTGGGCCGCGGGTCGGGCCACACCGGCAGGCCGAGCGCGGCGGCCACGCCGTCGACGTCCTCGGGGCGGAAGCGCACCACCAGAGTCGTGGTGAAGGTCGGCGAGCCGCGCGAGGACACGCCCTCGTCCTGGCGGTAGTCGTAGCCCTCCACGTACTGTTCTGCACGCCGCAGTTCCTGCGATACGCCCGGCCGCTGGGCGACCCCGCGGTCGCCCGACAGCTTGCCCAGCACCTGGGCCAGCGCGCGCGAAAAGCCCGCGGTGCGCTCGTTCTCGTTCTGGCTGCGCACCGGGATCTCGGCCGAGTACAGGCCGGTTCCTTCGGCGCGGTCGCCTTCCACGCGCTGTGCAGCCGCCTGGCCGGCGGCCAGCAGCAAGGCGGCCAGCAGCCACGCCATCATTCCCAACGAGCGCTTCGGGCGGTGCATCCGGTTGATCCTGGGTCGGGGGGACATCGACGCGGGATGGTGCCACAAACCGTGCGAGCGGTCCGTCGCGATCCATTCCCGCGCCAGCCGCGGCGAGCGAGCCGCGGCTGCTAGAATCCCCGGTCCTTTCCGCTTCGCGACGGCCGCCGTGACCGCCCCCACTCCCCTGACCTACCGCGATGCCGGCGTCGACATCGACGCGGGCAATGCACTCGTCGAACGCATCAAGCCGCTGGTCAAGCGCAGCTTCCGACCCGAGGTCATGGGTGGCCTGGGCGGATTCGGTGCGCTGTTCGACCTGTCGGGCAAGTACCGCGAGCCGGTGCTGGTCTCGGGCACCGACGGCGTGGGCACCAAGCTCAAGCTCGCCCAGCAGTTGGGCCGCCACGACACCATCGGCATCGACCTGGTCGCGATGTGCGTCAACGACGTGCTGGTGCAGGGCGCCGAACCGCTGTTCTTTCTCGACTACTTTGCCACCGGCAAGCTCGACATCGACACCACCGCCGCGGTCATCGGCGGCATTGCTCGCGGCTGCGAGCTGTCGGGCTGCGCGCTGATCGGCGGCGAGACCGCCGAGATGCCGGACATGTACGGCATTGGCGAATACGACCTGGCCGGCTTCACGGTCGGCGCGGTCGAGAAGTCGGAGCTGCGCGACGGCGGCAAGGTCCGGGCCGGCGATGTGCTGGTCGGCATCGCGTCCAGCGGCCCGCATTCGAACGGCTATTCGCTGATCCGCCGTATCTATGAGCGTGCGGGCAGCCCGGCCGATGTCGAGGTTGGCGGGGTGAAACTGGTCGATGCGCTGATGGCGCCGACCACGCTGTACGTCAAGCCGGTGCTCGCGTTGCTGCGCGGGCCGCTCGGGCCGCAGTTGCACGCGATGGCGCACGTCACCGGCGGCGGCCTGACCGAGAACATCATCCGGGTGATTCCCGACGGCCTCGGCCTGACGATCGACGCCGCGTCCTGGCCGCTGCCGCCGGTGTTCGACTGGCTGCAGCGCGAAGGCGCGGTGGCCGACCACGAAATGTGGCGCACCTTCAACTGCGGCATCGGCTTCGTACTGGTGGTGCCGGCCGACAGCGTCGGGGCGTTCGGCACCGCGCTCGACGGGCTGGGCCTGGCGCATTGGGCGATCGGCGAGGTCGTCGCGCACGGCGACGGCGAGCGCGTGCGCATCGGCTGAGCCGGCCGCATGCGCGCCGACCTCGACCATGCACCTTACGCGCCGCCCCGGGCGCCGGTGACGGTGCCGGCGCAGATCGACGGGCAACTGCGCACGCTGTCGGTGCTGCACCACGTCCTGGGGGCACTGTCGCTGGCCGGGAGCCTGCCGTTGGTGGTGCTGCTGGTCTTCGGAATCGCCAATGAAGCGGCAGACGATTTCGCCGACCCCGCCGGGATCGGCATGATCGCGGTGGTCGGGGCCCTGGTTGTGGCCGCGCTGGCCGGTGGCGCGCTGTGCATCCGCGGCGGGCTCGACCTCGCCCGCCGCCGTCGCCACGGCCTGTGCGTGGCGGTCGCCGCGCTCGTGTGCTTGAACATCCCGCTCGGCACCGCACTCGGGGTCTATGCGCTGCTCGTGCTCTCGCGCCCCGACGTGCGCGCCGCGTTCGCTGCCACGGGAACTGCACGATGACGCTGCGCATCGCGGTGCTCGCCTCGGGCCGGGGCAGCAATCTGCAAGCGATCCTCGACGCGGTCGCCGCCGGCACGCTCGACGCGACGGTCGCCGGCGTGTGGTCGGACCGCAGCGATGCCGGCGCACTGGATCGCGCACGCGCCGCGGGCGTGCCCGCGCAGGCCATACGCCCCCGCGATCACGCCGACCGCCGCGCCCACGACGCCGCGCTGTTCTCGGCGATCGACGTCGCCGCGCCCGACCTGATCGTCTGCGCCGGCTACATGCGCCTGATCGGCGCGGCGGCCGTCGCGGGGCGCGCGGGCGGGATGATCAACATCCACCCCTCGCTGCTGCCGGCCTTCAAGGGCCTGCACACGCATCGCCAGGCACTGGCGGCCGGGGTCGACGAACACGGGGCCAGCGTGCATTTCGTGACCGCCGACCTCGACGGGGGGCCGGTGATCGCGCAGGCGCGCGTCCCGGTACACCCCGGCGACGACGAGGCCACGCTCGCCCAGCGGGTGCTGGCGCGCGAGCACCCGCTGTTGTTGGAAACGCTGCGCTGGATCGCCGCCGGGCGGGTCCGGCTGAACGCGGCCGGCGCGGTGCAGATCGACGGCCGGGATGCGGCGGCGCCGCTTCAGCTGGCAGCCAACCAGCGCTTTTCATGATGGTGGGATGCGCCCTCTCCTTGCCCTCGTTGCCGGCCTGCTGATCGCCTGGATGCCCGCCGGGCACGCGGCACCGCTGCAGCCGTTCGTCGCGACCTACGAGGCCTGGTACCAGGGCCGCCAGGCGGGCGCTGCGACCATGCGCCTGCAGCCCGACGGACCGAATTGGCGGATCGACTTAAGCATCCGCGGCAACCGCGGGTTCGCCGGCATCCTCGGGCTGAACGTCGAACAGGGCACCCGCTTCGACCTCGTCGGCGAGACCTTCCGCCCGCTGACCCAGCACACGCTGCGCAAGGCAGCGGTGCTATTCAACCGTCGCACCGAAGGCGTCTACGACTGGACACGCGGTGTGGCGACCTGGACCGGTGACATCAGCAAGCGCCGCCGTGCCCCGGTGCCGCTGCAGCCCGGCGACATGAGCGCGCTGCTGATCAACCTGGCGCTCGTCCGCGATGCCGCTCCCGGCGCTGCGCTGCAGTACCGTTTCGTCGACGGCGGCCGCGCACGCGACTATGCCTACCTCACCGCGCCCGAGCCGGAGATCGTCCAGGTCGCCGACGTCAGTTACTCGGCGTTGCGGGTTTCACGGACCAACGGCGGCAATGACGAGATGATCGTCTGGATCGCCGATGGCGTTCCCACCCCCATCCGCATCCTGCAACGCGAAGACGGCGAGGACGCGATCGACCTGCGTCTCGTTGAATACCAAGGAGCCCCCTGAATGCCTCAGACGACCCGCCGCCCCCGCCTGCTCGCCGCCTGCGGCGCCGCCCTGCTGTCGCTCGCCGCGCTGCCGGCGCTGGCGCTCGAGCCCTTCACCGCGACCTACCAGACGACCTTCATGGGTTTGCGCGCGCAGGCCGATATGAAGCTCGCCCGCGAAGGCAGCGACCGCTGGAAGTACAGCCTCAATGTCGCAGGTGCCGGCGCCCGGCTCGAGCAGAGCACGGTGTTCGAGGCCAATGGCGAGCAGTGGCGGCCGATCAGCAGCACCGATTCCCAGCGTGGCGAGTCGGGCCTGGCGGCGATGCTGGTCAAGCGCCGCGCCGTCAACGCGACCTACGACTGGAACGCCGGCGAGGCGCGCTGGCGCGGCGACGTCAAGGACGACCAGGGCGGTCCGGTGAAGCTGCAGCCCGGCGACCTGGACGGCATGCTGATGAACCTGGTGCTGGTGCGCGACGTGCAGGCCGGCCGTTCACCGCTACGCTATCGCTTGGTCGAGGACGGCCGCAGCAAGCGTCAGGTGTTCGAGCGCCAGGGGACCGAGGCGGTCACCGTCGGCGGCCGGACGCTGCAAGCGACCAAGGTGGTGCGCACCGACGGGCGACGCGAGATCGTGGCCTGGATCGTCGACGACCTGCCGGTCCCGGCCCGGCTGCTGCAGCGCCGCGACGGCAGCGACCATATCGACATGCGCCTGCAATCGGTGAACTGAGCGCCGCTGACGACAGAACGAACAAGGCCCCGCATTGCGGGGCCTTCTCTATTGGCGTGATGACGGCCGATCGCCCGGGCCAAAACCGGGGTCAGCGTGCGATTTCGCCTCGCAAAATCGCACGCTGCCCGCTGGCTACGGCGCGGCGGGCGTGGTCCGGCACTCGACACGGATCGACTCGCCCGAGCCGCGCCGTCGGTAATCGACGCAACTGCGTGCACCGTCGGTCGTGCGCACGGCGACGATCGTGAAGAAGCCCTGCAACACCTCGCTGCGGGTCAGTTCGCCATCCTCGTTCCAGTCCATGTCCTTGAACTCGATGCCGCTCAGGGCTGCCGCGCCGGTGTAGCGCATCCAGCCCAGCGCCAGCAACACCACGGCGAGCGTCGCAAACAGCGCCACCCGCCGGCTCGACATGCGACCGCGGAACGCCATCGTCAGCGCACCCGCCGGATGTTCGCGCCGAGGCCGCCGAGTTTGCGCTCGATGTGCTCGTAGCCGCGGTCGAGGTGGTAGATGCGGTCGATCGTGGTGTCGCCCTCGGCGACCAGGCCGGCGAGGATCAGCGACGCCGAAGCGCGTAGATCGGTCGCCATCACCGGCGCACCGCTCAGGCGCTCGACCCCGGTGACCGAAGCCCGCGGCCCGTCGATGTCGATCTCTGCGCCCAGGCGCATCAGTTCATTGACGTGCATGAAGCGGTTTTCGAAGATCGTCTCGTCGATCGTGCCGCGGCCCTCGGCGATGCAGTTGAGCGCCATGAACTGGGCCTGCATGTCGGTCGGGAACCCGGGATGCGGCGCGGTGACGATGTCGACCGCGCGCGGGCGGCGGCCGTGCATGTCGAGCGTGATGCGATCTCCGTCGATGGTCACCTCGGCGCCGGCCTGGCGCAGCTTGTCGAGCACCGCGCCGAGCGTATCGGGACGCGCGGACGTGGCGGTCACCCGCCCACCGGTCATCGCCGCGGCGACCAGGAAGGTGCCGGTCTCGATGCGGTCGGCGACGACCGCGTGCTGCGCCCCGTGCAGCGTCTCCACGCCGCGGACCTCGATCCGCGAGGTGCCGGCGCCGCGGATGTCGGCGCCCATCGCGACCAAGCACTGCGCCAGATCGACGATCTCCGGTTCGCGCGCGGCGTTGTCGATCACCGTGTCGCCATCGGCCAGCGTGGCGGCCATCAGCACATTCTCGGTCGCGCCGACGCTGATCGTCTCGAACGCCACGTGCCCGCCGCGCAGGCGCTGCGCCCGGGCGCGGATGAAGCCGTGCTCGACGGTGATCGTCGCCCCCAGCGCCTCGAGCGCCTTGATGTGCAGATCCACCGGCCGGGCGCCGATCGCGCAGCCGCCGGGCAGCGCCACCTCGGCCGCGCCAAAGCGCGCGAGCAGCGGGCCCAGCACCAGGACCGAGGCCCGCATCGTGCGGACCAGTTCGTACGGCGCGACATGGCTGTGCACGCCGCGCGGATCGACGATCACCCGCGCGCCGTCGACGTCGTGCTCGACGCCGGCGCCGAGGCCGGCCAGCAGCTTGGCGGTGGTCAGCACGTCGTGCAGATGCGGGACATTGCCGATCTCGACCGGCGCGTCGGCCAGCAGCGTCGCGCACAGGATCGGCAGCACCGCGTTCTTGGCGCCGGAGATGCGGACCTCGCCCTGCAGCGTGGCGCCGCCGGAGACGATGATGCTGTCCATCAGCCCTGCCCCGTCTGCCGCGCGTGCTCGTCGGGGGTCAGCGTGCGCAGCGCGAGCGCATGGATCTCGCCGCCCATGCGCGTGCCGAGCGTGGCATACACCATGCGATGGCGAGCCAGCGGCAGCTTGCCGGCGAACGCGGGCGAGACGACCAGCGCTTCGAAATGGACGCCGTCGGCGCCCTCGACGTGCACATGGGCGTCGGGCATGCCCTGCTGGATGAGTGCGGTGATGGTGCGGGTATCCAAGTCTTCGATCCTGTGGGCGCCGCAGGACGGGGCCGGGCGCCGCCTCGCGTGAAGCGGGGATGAGCCGTCTTCGACGCCGCCGACGGTCGCGGGGCATTCACGCCGGGAAGCGCATAAAATGAATGGCTTAGCCTAACGGAAAAGACCCTTGCCGGATACGTTCGACGACGCGGCCCAGGCCGTCTCCGCCCGCCCCGCCACGCCCACGGCGGCGTTCGCCGACAGCGGTCGCCAAGTGTTCGAGGTCGAGGTCCAGGGCCTGCACGCGGTGGCCGCCCGCCTCGACGGCGCCTTCGCCGCAGCCTGCGCGCGCATCCTCGAGTGCCGCGGGCGGGTGGTGTGCACCGGCATGGGCAAGTCCGGCCATGTCGCCCGCAAGATCGCCGCGACCCTGGCCTCGACCGGCACCCCGGCGTTCTACGTGCATCCGGGCGAGGCCGGGCACGGGGACCTGGGCATGATCACCGACGCCGACGTGGTGTTGGCGCTGTCGTACTCGGGCGAATCGGACGAGATCCTGATGCTGCTGCCGGTGCTCAAGCGCCAGGGCAACGGCCTGATCGCGATGACCGGCCGCCCGGCATCGACGTTGGCCACGGCCGCCGACATCCATCTCGACATCAGCGTGCCGGCCGAGGCCTGCCCACTGGCGCTGGCGCCGACCAGCAGCACGACCGCCTCGCTGGTCATGGGCGATGCGCTGGCGGTGGCGCTGCTGGACGCGCGCGGCTTCACCGCCGACGACTTCGCTCGCTCCCACCCGGCCGGCGCGCTCGGCCGGCGCCTGCTGCTGCACATCCGCGACGTCATGCACGGCGGCGACGAGGTGCCCGCCGTGCGCGCGGACGCTTCGCTGGCCGATGCGCTGATGGAGATGAGCCGCAAGCGGCTGGGCATGACCGTCGTCGTGGACGAGGCCCAGCGGCTGATCGGCCTGTACACCGACGGCGACCTGCGGCGCACGCTCACCGACCCGGGCATCGATGTGCGCGATGCCCGTATCGCCGACGTCATGACCCGCGACCCGATCGCGATCGACGCCGACGCGCTGGCGGTGGAAGCCGCGCGGCTGATGGAGACGCGCAAGATCACGATGCTGCCGGTGCTCGACGCCGGGCGCCGGGTCGTGGGCGCGCTCAATATTCAGGACCTGTTGCGCGCCCGCGTGGTGTAACCCCACTCTCCATTCATGGACAGAACGATACCGATGCCCGCCTCCCTGTTCGACCACGTGCCGCCCGATGTGCTCGCGCGCGCGGCGCGCGTGCGCCTGGCGTGCTTCGACGTCGACGGCACGCTGACCGACGGCGGGCTCGGCTTCGACAGTGACGGACGGGAGATCAAGACCTTCCACGTCCACGACGGCCAGGGCCTGGTGCTGCTGCGCAAGGCCGGCATCACGGTGGCAATGGTCACTGCGCGTCCCGGCGGCATCGTCGAGCGCCGCGCCGCCGACCTGGGCGTGCAGGCGCACGTGCATGTCGCCGACAAGCGGGCCCGGGTCATTGCGCTGTGCGCCGAGCTCGGCCTGGATGACGACCAGGTCGCGTTCATGGGCGACGACCTGGCCGACGTCGGCGCGATGCGCGAAGCGGGCCTGGCGGTGGCACCCGCCGACGCGAACGCCTGCGCCGTCTCGGCGGCGCACTGGTGCACGCGTGCGCCCGGCGGACGCGGTGCAGGCCGCGAGCTGTGCGACCTGATCCTGCATGCGCAGGGTCGCCTGGCGACGATCCACGCCGACGGGCGGGTCTCGTGAACTGGCGCCTGGGACTCACCCTGTTGCTGCTCACCGGCGCGCTGATATCGGGCTGGTCGGCCTGGCGCCAGAAGGACCGGTTGACCATCGACGGCCCCGCGGACACCCGCACCGACTATCTGCTGCGCGATTTCGACCTCGTCGCGCTCGACAGCGACGGCCGCGAAGCGTTCGCGGTGCAGGCGCCGCAACTGCAGCAGACTCCGGGCGCGCGCACGCTGGAACTGGTCACTCCGGTGTTCAACATTCCTGCCGAGTCCGGCGGCCACTGGCAGGTGCGCTCCAAGACCGGCTGGGTGTCCGACGACAACGAACTGGTGCGTCTGCGCGGCGAGGTCACCGCGACCAGCCCCGACGGCGCGCCGCGCCCCACGACGATGCGCACCGAGGCGCTCGATGTGTTCCCGCAACGCAACCAGGCGGCCTCCGACGCGCTCGTGGACGTGGTCCAGCCCGGCTCTACAATGCAAGGCACGGGCATGCGCGCCGATCTTACGTCGGGGCGGATCGAACTCCTTTCCCAGGTCAAATTCCGCAATGAACCCAACTCCCGCCGCTAGCCTGCTCCTCGTCCTGGCACTCGTGCCCGGCACCGTCCTGGCCAAGGCAGCCGACCGCAACCAGACGCTGTCGGTCGACGCCGGCGGCAGCGACTGCTCGGTCAGCAACGAGCAGCTGCCCTGCCTGTTCACCAACGGCGTGACGATCAGCCAGGGCACGCTCGAGATCCAGGCCAGCCGCGCCGATGTGCGCCGCCGTGGGGGCGAGTTCCAGCGCGTGATCCTGACAGGCGGGCCGGTCAAGATGAAGCAGCAGATGGACGATGGCGGCTGGGTCGACGCCACCGCCGCCCAGGCCGACTACAACATGCCCAACGACACGGTGGTGCTGACCGGCAATGCGGTCGTCAACCAGCCCGGCCGCGGCCGCATGGAAGGCGAGCGCATCGTCTACAACATGTCCACCGGTCAGGTGCAGGGGGGCGGCGACGGCCAGGGCCGCGTGCGCATGCAGTTCGAGCCACGCAACCGCCAGCCGGCGCAGCCGCCCGCCACGCCCGCCGCACAGCCTGCGTCCCGGTCGACGCCGGAAGGCGGCCGCTGATGCTCGTCGCCGAGGGGTTGCGCAAGCGCTACAAGCAGCGCGAGGTCGTCAAGGAGTTCGGGCTGACGCTCGAAGCGGGCGAGGTCGTCGGCCTGCTCGGCCCCAACGGCGCCGGCAAGACCACGTGTTTCTACATGATCGTCGGCCTGGTGCCGGCCGATGCCGGCCGCATCGTGCTCGACGGCCACGACATCACCGCCGAGCCGATGTACACCCGGGCCAAGCGCGGCGTCGGCTACCTGCCGCAGGAACCCTCGGTGTTCCGCAAGCTCAGCGTGGCCGACAACATCATGCTGGTGCTCGAACTGCGCGAAGACCTCGACAAGCCGGGCCGCGACAAGGCGCTGGCCGATCTGATGGACGAGTTGCAGATCAGCCACGTCGCCGACCAGACCGGCGCCAGCCTGTCGGGCGGCGAGCGCCGCCGGGTGGAGATCGCACGCGCGCTCGCTGCCAATCCCCGGATGATCCTGCTCGACGAGCCGTTCGCCGGCGTCGATCCGATCTCCGTCGGCGAGATCCAGCGCATCGTCACCCATCTCAAGGAACGCGGTATCGGCGTGCTGATCACCGACCACAATGTCCGCGAGACCTTGGGAATCTGCGACCGCGCGTATATCCTCAGCGATGGCGGCGTGCTCGCGCAGGGAGCGCCCGAGGCGCTGTTGGCCGATCCGGACGTGCGCCGCGTTTACCTTGGAGATTCCTTCCGTCTGTAACGTGCTCGCGTATCCGGCCATGGAGATCCGGGGACGATGAAGCCACGGTTGCAGACATCGCAGGGGCAGCACCTGGTTCTGACGCCGCAGTTGCGTCAGGCGCTGCATCTGCTGCAGCTCTCGGCGGTGGAACTGGAGACCGAGATCGCGGCGGCGGTGGAGAGCAACCCGTTGCTCGACTGGGATGACGCGCCGACCCCGGACAGCTCTGCCGGCGAGCACGGCGGCTCAGCCGCCAGCGACGACACGCCCGACACGCAGAATTCGACGCACGACGAGACTGCAGCATCCGACTGGGACAGCGACGATGGCTGGCGGGCGTCCGGCGGGCAGCGGGGCGACGCTGACAGCGACAGCGATGGCGATCCCGCCGATCGCATCGTCCAGTCCGAAGACCTGCGCGACCACCTGTCCTGGCAGTGGCACCTGAGCCCGGTCTCGCCGCGGGACCGCAACATCGGCATCGCCCTGATCGATGCGATCGACGACGATGGCTACCTGCGCGAAACACTCGCGGGCATCGCCGAGGCACTGCTGCCCGAGACCCGCGCCACCGAGGCGGAGATCGCTGCGGTGCTGTGCCGGATCCAGCGCTTCGATCCGCCCGGCGTTGGCGCGCGCGACCTGGGCGAGTGCTTGCGGCTGCAGCTCGAGGCGCTGCCCGCCGACACGCCCGGACGCACCCTCGCGCTGCAGGCGGCGACCACGCATATCGAGCGACTGCCCAGACTCGGCCCGCAGGGCCTGGCCGACGCGCTGGGCCACACGCTCGAGCAGGCACAGACCGCCTTGCAGCTGCTGCGCAGCCTCGACCCGCGGCCCGGCGCGCGGATCGGCGGCGTGCCGCACGACAACTACGTCACCCCCGACTGCGTGATCAGCCGCCACAGCGGCGTCTGGCGCGTGACGCTGGCTGGCCGTCAGCATTCGCGACTGACGATCCACCGCGGCTACGAGCGCATGATCGAGCACGCCTGCAGCAGCGACGCGGGCTATCTGCGCGGGCGCCTGCAGGAGGCGCGCTGGTTGCTGCGCAATCTCCAGGCGCGTGGCGACACCCTGCTCAAGGTCGTGCGCTGTCTGGTGCGCCAGCAGTCGGGGTTCCTGGAGTTCGGCGAACGCGCGTTGCGGCCGCTGACCTTGCGCGAGGTCGCCGATGAGATCGGCCTGCACGAGTCGACCGTCTCGCGCGCAGTCGCGCGCAAATACGTGCACACCCCGCGCGGCACCCTGCCGCTGAAGGCGTTCTTTGCATCGGGCATCGGCACCGAAGGCGGCGGCGAAGCCTCGAGCACCGCGATCCAGCAGATGATCCGTGGCCTGATCGACGCCGAAGATCCGCGCAAGCCGTTGTCGGATGCGCGTCTGGCCGACTCGCTCAAGGCCGCCGGGGTGCCGGTCGCACGCCGCACCGTGGCCAAGTATCGCGAGGCGATGCAGATCGCCTCGTCCCACGAGCGTGTTCGCATCGCCTGAACTTCCCGCCCCGCACGATGGTCTCTAAGGGTGCGACCGGTGGCCGCTTGTCAGCCACGCCGGCCGCGCTACTCTGAACCCGGACCGCCGCGACATGCGCCGACGGTCCGTTTCCTACCTTGAAGGAGGTTGCCGATGCACGTCGAGACCCATGGCCATCAGATCGAAGTGACGCCCGCGCTGCGCGAGTACGTGGAGACCAAGCTGCAGAAGCTCTCCCGGCATTTCGACGGCCCGCTCGAGGTCCGCGTCCAGCTCAGCCTGGAAAAGCCCGATCACAAGGCCGAGGCGACGCTGACGATCGCCGGCAAGACCCAGCACGTCGATGCCAGCGCGGTCGACATGTACGCCGCGATCGACCTGCTGACCGACAAGCTCGACCGGATCGTCGTCAAGCATCGCAAGAAGATCGTCGACCACCATCGCGGCGAGAATCCCGCACGCGACGGCACGTTCGGCTGATCGCAGCCCTGGCCGGCCGCTGCGATGCGGCCGGCCAGCACCGCGGACCCACGACGCCGCCCTGTACCGCCCTCTCCCAGGCCGCAAGCGAACTGCCCGCCGCGGCGCGGACCGCGCGCGGCGGCGGCCCGGCGTCGAATCGGGCTAGACTGCTGGCCCCACGCCCGTCCTCGAGCCCGCTCGGCATGCCTCTTTCCGATCTGCTCTCGGCCGACCGCATCGTGATGCTGGTTGCGCCCGGTTCCCGCGACGCTGTGCTCGATTCGGCTGCGCGTCTGCTGTCCGGCAATTCGCCGACCATGACTCCGCTGCTCGGCCGCGCGCTGCGTGAACGCGAGCAGTTGGGCAGCACTGGCATCGGACGCGGCGTCGCCATTCCTCATGCACGCAGCGGCGCATTCCACGAGCCGCGCGCGGCGTTCCTGCGGCTATCGTCGCCGGTCGACTTCGGCGCCGCGGACGGTGAGTCGGTCGACCTGGTGTTCGCGATGTGCGTGCCCGAGCATCTGGTCGAGCAGCACCTGCAGTTTCTCTCGGGCCTGGTCGAGCGCTTCTCCGATGGCACCTTCCGCGACGCGCTGCGCGGTGCCCGCGACCGCCATGCGCTGCAGGCGCTGCTGCTCGACGACGTCGGGCAATCCACCGCAGCCGACGCATGAACGCGACCATCGAAGCGCAGGAGCTGTTCGCCCAGTTGCACGATCGGCTGGGGCTGCGCTGGCTGGCCGGCCAGCATGGCGCGCAGCGCTCGCTCGAGGCGGTGGAGACGATCGCCCGCCGCCCGTCGCTCGCCGGCTACCTCAACATCATCTATCCCAACAAGGTGCAGATCCTGGGCACCGAGGAACTGGCCTGGCTCGACGGGCTGGATTCGCGGCTGCGCTGGGAGACCATCGAGCGCATCGTCCAGTACCGGCCGCTGGCGCTGGTCATCAGCAAGGACCAGCCCTGTCCCGAAGACCTGCGCGAGGCGGCCGAAGAATCGCAGACGCCGCTGTGGAGCTCGCCCAACCGTGGCCACGAATTGCTGAACCTGCTGCAGTACCACCTGGCGCGCGTGCTCGCGCCCAGGATCACGCT
Source organism: Luteimonas sp. TWI596 (assembly GCF_039674105.1). NCBI lineage: Bacteria > Pseudomonadati > Pseudomonadota > Gammaproteobacteria > Lysobacterales > Lysobacteraceae > Luteimonas > Luteimonas sp. TWI596. Next base: position 123,607 of record NZ_JBDJMU010000010.1, on the reverse strand, counting down.
GCACGGCGTCTTCATGGAGATCTACTCGATCGGCGTGCTGATCACCGGCGAATCGGGCTCGGGCAAGAGCGAACTGGCGCTCGAGCTGATCACCCGCGGACACCGCCTGGTCGCCGACGACGCGCCCGAGTTCACCCAGATCGCACCCGACGTGCTCGACGGCACCTGCCCCGAGCTGCTGCAGGACCTGCTGGAACTGCGCGGCCTGGGCGTGCTCAACATCCGCGAGATGTTCGGCGACACCGCGGTCAAGCGGAACAAGTATCTGCGGCTGATCGTGCATCTGAGCCGGCCCAATGCCGACCCCTTGGCCGGCGACGGCGACGGCATGGTGCGCTTGACTGGCGATCTGGGCATCCGCCGCGTGCTCGACCTGGACGTGCCCCTGATCACGCTGCCGGTCATGCCGGGCCGTAACCTGGCGGTGCTCGCCGAAGCCGCGACCCGCACGCATGTACTGCGCACCAAGGGCCTGGACCCGGCAGCGGCGTTCCTGGCCCGGCATTCGCAGTTTCTCGAGCGAGGCGCGCCATGACCGACGCCCCGCTGCTGTATGTGGTCAGCGGCCTGTCGGGGGCCGGCAAGTCGGTCGCGCTGCGCACGCTCGAGGACCTGGACTTCTACTGCGTCGACAACCTGCCGGCCGGCATGCTGGCCGAGTTCGTCGGCAACGTGACCCGCGCCGACGAGCCGCCGCGTCGGCTCGCGGTCGGCATCGACGTGCGCAACCGGCACACCGACCTGTCGCGGATCCCGACCTGGCTGGCCGAGGTCGGCCGCATGGGCCTGGACCCGCGCCTGGTGTTCTTCGAGACCGGCGACGAGATCCTGCTGCGCCGCTATGCCGACACCCGCCGCCGCCATCCGCTCAGCCGCGTCGGCGTGTCGCTGGCCGACGCGATCGCGCTCGAGCGCACCTTGCTGCGCCCGCTGCGCGCGCTGGCCGATACGGTGATCGACACCAGCGACCTCAATGTCCACCAGTTGCGCCGGCGCGTGGTCACCGAGCTGCAACTCGCCGACGACGACGCGCTGTCGTTGCTGTTCGAATCCTTCGCCTACCGGCGCGGCGTGCCGCCCGATGCCGATTTCGTGTTCGACGCGCGCGCGCTGCCCAACCCGCATTGGGATCCGCGCCTGCGGCCGCTGTCGGGACGCGATGTGGATGTGCGGACCTGGTTCGAGGCCCATGCCGAGGTCGGCGAGTTCGCGACCCAGGTCACGCAGTTCCTCGACACCTGGCTGCCGCGCATGCGCAGTGCCACGCGCAGCTATGTCACCGTCGCGTTCGGGTGCAGCGGCGGCCGGCACCGTTCGGTCTACCTGGCCGAGGCGCTCGCGCGCCATGCCCGCGAGACCGGTTGGCCGGACGTGGCGACCTGGCACCGCGAGCTCGACTGAGCGCTGTCGCCCGACCCAGCGCATGCGGCGCAAGCGGCCGCGCGGCGGGCGCGGACGCTGCATCACGGCCGCGACGCTTCCGGGCGGTCCCCTCGCTCTGGTAACGTCCACGCATGGCCGTCGGCGTACTCCTCTTGACCCACGAAGGCATCGGCACGGCGATGCATGCCGTGGCCGTGCGCCTGTTGACGCAACTGCCGCTGCGCACCGCGGTGTTCGAGGTGCCCTTCGACGAAGCGCTCGAGGTGTCGCTGCCCAAGGCCAGCGCGGCGATGCGCACGGTGGACGATGGCGACGGCGTGCTGATCCTCACCGACCTCTACGGCGCCAGCCCCAGCAACGTCGCCGCGCAGCTCGCGCGGCTCGGCACCCCGGCGCGGCGCATTTCCGCGCTCAGCCTGCCGATGCTGCTGCGGGTGATGAATTATCCTGAGCAGGCGCTCGACACCTTGCCGGCCACCGCCGCGGCGGGCGCCCGCAACGGCGTCGTGCTCGACGACGCCTGACGCGCCCCCCATCTCCCGCTTCCAGGACAGGCCCCACCCCCGATGATCGAACGTGAACTGCTCGTCGCCAACAAGCTCGGCCTGCATGCGCGCGCCACCGCCAAGCTGGTGCAGGTGCTGTCGGGCTTCCGCTGCAATGCGACGCTGCTCGCCAAGGGCCGCGAGGTCAACGCCAAGAGCATCATGGGGGTGATGCTGCTGGCCGCCGGTCACGGCACCCGGGTCGTGCTGCGGCTCGATGGCGATGACGAGGCCGCCGCCATGGACGCAGCCGCCGCGCTGTTCGAACGCCGGTTCGACGAGGAAGGATGATGGATACCCCGCTGGCCGCGCGCGCGACCTGCCGTCCGGTAGCGGGCGAGCGCGCCTGATGCGACAGTCGCTGCACGGGCACGGCGCCTCGCGCGGGAACGCGCTGGGACGTGCGCGCGTCCGCGAGCCGCATGCGCTCGAGGTCGCCGAAGAGCGGATCGGCCCCGAGCAGGCGCCGGACGAGCTGGCGCGGCTGCATGCCGCGATCGCCCAGGTGCGTGGTGAGATCCGCATCATGCGCGACCAGTTGCACGGCGCGCTGGCCCACGAAGTCGGCGAGTTCCTCGATCTGCACACGCTGCTGCTCGACGATCCCGAGCTGTTGCAGGGCCTGGACGAGCTCGTCGGCACCGGGCTCTATGGCGCCGACTACGCCCTGCGGTTGCAGCGCGACCGCCTGGCCGCGGTGTTCGAGGGCATGGACGATGCCTACTTCCGCAGCCGCATCGAGGACATCGATCACGTCATCGGACGGGTCCACGCCGCATTGCATGCGCACGAGGCCGAGCTGCAGGGCGTGGCCGGCGAGATCCTGGTCACCGATGCCATCGCGCCATCGGAGGTCGGCCGGCTGCAGGCCCAGGGCGTGCTGGCCATCGTCACCTCGACCGGCAGTACGCTGTCGCATTCGGCGATCCTCGCCCGCAGCCTGCAGTTGCCGCTCATCGTCAACGCGCCGCAGGCGCTGGCCCAGATCAACGATGGCGCGGTGCTGGTCGTCGATGGCGCCACCGGCGAGATCGTCGTCGAGCCCAATGCCGAGGACCTGCGCGCCTATCGCGCGCGGGTGCGCGAAGAGAAGCGCGAGCGCAAGCAGTTGCGCCGACTGCGTCGCGAGCCGAGCAAGACGCTCGACGGCGTCGACATGAAGCTGTGGGCCAATGCCGAATCGCGCGAAGACGTCGCCGAGGCGCATGCGCTCGGCGTGGCCGGCGTCGGCCTCTACCGTACCGAATTCCTGTTCCTGCAGAGCCGCGAGATCCCCGACGAGCACGCGCAGTTCCGTGCCTACCGCGATCTGGTGCTGGGCATGACCGGCCGCACGGTCACGATCCGCACCCTCGACATCGGCGCCGACAAGGCCGACGACACCGGCCTGGCCCTGCGTCACGAGCCCAATCCCGCACTGGGGCTGCGCGGGGTCCGGCTGTCGATGGCGCGCAACGGATTGCTGGAGACCCAATTGCGGGCGATCGCACGCGCCTCGGGCTACGGCCCGGTGCGCGTGCTGGTGCCGATGGTCAGCGGCCGCGAGGAGATCGTCGCAGTGCGCCGGTTGCTCGACCGCGTCCAGCGCGACCTGCGCGCCGAGGGGCACGAGACCGCCGAGCGGATCGCGATGGGGGCGATGATCGAGGTGCCGTCGGCGGCGATCGCGCTGCCCACGTTCGTGCGCGAGCTCGACTTCCTGTCGATCGGCACCAACGACCTGGTGCAGTACCTGCTGGCCGCCGACCGCAACAACGATGCGCTCGGCGACCTGTACTCACCGTTGCACCCGGCGGTGATCCGGTTGCTGCACGGCATCGTGCGCGTGGCGCGTGCGCGCGGCATCTCGGCCTCGGTCTGCGGGGAGATCGCCGGCGACGCGCGCTTCACCCCGCTGCTGCTGGCGTTAGGCATCGAGGAACTGAGCCTGCACCCCGCCCCACTGCTGGAAGTGCGCCGCGCGATCCGCGGAATCGACCTGGGCACCCTGCGATCGCGGACGCCGGCGTTGCTGCGCGCACGCGACCGTGCGTCGATCGAACGCTGGCTCGATGCCGCGCAGCCCGAGCGCACAGCCGGCTGAGCCGGTGCCCCACCCCAACGCGCGCGAACCGTCGCGCTTGACCGGGGTGTGCAGATGGGCAGGCAGCGCGGATAATGCGCCGATGCACATCTGACCCAGTCGCGCCGCGTGCGTCGCGACGCGCAACGGAGCCGTTCATGGCCGAAGCCGTCCGCCACGACAAGACCGCGCGCCAGCTGCGTCTGCTCTCCGATGCCCTCGACAGCGGGCGGCTGGGGCCGGTGCGGCGCATGGTCAACACGCTGGCGCCGGCCGAGATCGGCAACCTGCTCGAATCCCTGCCCCACGACAAGCGCATCGTGGTCTGGGGGCTGGTCGATGCCGACGACGATGGCGAGGTGCTGGTCCACGTCGGCGACGAGGTCCGCGAGAGCCTGATCGCGGACATGGACCCCGACGAACTGGTCGCCGCAGTCGAAGATCTCGATATCGACGACCTCGCCGACCTGGTCGAGGACCTGCCCGATGCGGTCATCGACACGCTGCTGCGGTCGATGGACCGGGAGAACCGCGAGCGCCTGGAGCAGGTGCTCTCCTATCCCGAGGACACCGCCGGCCGATTGATGAACCCCGACGTGGTGACGGTGCGCGCCGACACCACGGTCGATGTCGTGCTGCGCTTCCTGCGCCTGCGCGGCGAACTGCCCGACCACACCGACCACCTGTACGTGGTCAACCGCCGGCACCAGTTGATCGGCTGGGTCGCGCTGCAGGATCTGGTGACCCGCGACCCCGGCACCCCGATCAATCGGCTGATCGACGACGAGCTCGACTCGATCCATGTCGACGAATCGGCCGACCAGGTCGCGCGCCAGTTCTCCGACAACGACTGGGTGTCCGCGCCGGTGGTCGACGACGGTAACGTGCTGCTGGGCCGGATCACCGTCGACGACGTGGTCGACATCATCCGCGAGCAGGCCGAACACCAGGCCCTGGGCGCGGCGGGTCTGGACGAGGACGAGGATCTGTTCTCGCCGATCCGGCGCGCGGTGCGCGGCCGCGTGGTGTGGCTGGGCATCAATCTGCTGACCGCGTTCATGGCCGCCTTCGTGATCGGTCGCTTCGAGGCGACGATCGAAAAAGTCGTGGCGCTGGCGGTGCTGATGCCGATCGTCGCCGGCATCGGCGGCAATGCCGCGGTGCAGGTGCTCACGTTGATGGTGCGCGGCCTGGCGCTGGGCCAGGTGGGCGCCAGCAACGCCCGCATCCTGATGTGGAAGGAACTGCGCGTGGCGCTGATCAACGGCATGTTGATCGGCACCCTGGTCGCCCTGGTCGCGCTGGTCTGGTTCCACGACTGGGTGCTGTCGCTGGTGATCTTCACCGCGCTGGTGATCAACTTCTGCTCGGCCGCGACCGCTGGCGTGCTGCTGCCGTTGCTGCTCAAGCGCATGCGCGTCGATCCCGCAGTCGCCGGCACGGTGGTCGTCACCGCGGTGACCGACATCATGGGCTTCTTCAGCTTTCTGGGCCTGGCCACTGCGATCATGCTGCGCTGAGGGCCTCATCGATGCCGCCGACCTCGCAACCGGGAAAGATCGCCAGTTGGGACGACGGCCGCGGCTACGGCTTCGTCGAGCCGCTCGATCCTGCCGACGGGCCGCGCGCGTTCTTCCACATCCGCGACTACGACCAGGGCGGCCGCCGGCCGGACGTCGGCGAGATCGTGCGCTACACGCCCGAACGCCAGCCCGATGGCCGCTGGCGCGCCCATCGGGTGGTTCGTGTGTCACTGACCGCCGCCCGCGATCGGCGGCGGCGCCAGGCGCCGCCAGCGGCTCGGTTGCACGCACGAGGGCACGGCGGCGCGCTGGCGATGACGCTGGCGATCGCGTTGTGGGCCGCGGCGTTGGCCTGGGGCATCGCCATCGGCCGCCTGCCCGCAGCGCTGGTCCCGGCGCTGGCAGTCCTCAACCTGGTGACGTTCGGGATGTACGCGCTCGACAAGCGCGCCGCGCAGGCCGGGCGCCGTCGCACACCCGAGGCCCAGTTGCACCTGTTCGAACTGCTCGGCGGCTGGCCGGCCGCCTGGCTCGCGCAACGCCTGCTGCGGCACAAGAGTGCCAAGCGCGCCTACCGCCATGTCTTCGTGACGATGATCGCGCTGCATGCGATCGCCCTCGCCCTCGTCCTCCGGCCCGCCCCCTGAGCGCGCCCCCGTCCTGGAGCCTCCCATGTCCCTGCCCCCCGATTCCACGTCCCGCCGCCGCGTGCTGCGCGGTCTCGCACTCGCCGGCGCCGGTGGCGCGGCCTGGCTCGCCGGTTGCCGCTCGTTGTCGTCCACACCGGCATCGGGCCACTTCGTGCGCCGCGCGGTCGAGGTCGGCGGACGCCGCCATGCCTACCAGGTCTTCGTGCCGGCGGCGGCCGTGCCCCGGCCACTGCCGGTGGTGTTGTTCCTGCACGGCTCGGGTGAGCGCGGCAGCGACGGCGACAAGCAGACCCACGCCGGCCTGGGGCCCCACGTGCGCGCGCACGCGGCCGATTTCCCGGCCCTGGTGGTGTTTCCGCAATCGCCCGAGGGCACATCGTGGGAAGGCGACGTGGCGACGATGGCGCTGGCCGCGCTCGATGCCGCCACGGTCGAGTTCGACGGCGACCGGCGCCGCACCTCGCTGACCGGCATGTCCCGCGGCGGCTACGGCACCTGGTCGCTGGCCCTGCGAGCGCCCGAGCGCTTCGCGGCCCTGGTGCCGGTCTGCGGCGGTATCACCCCGCCCGGCACCCGCCCCGATCTCAACAGCCTGCAGGTCGAATCGACCCGCGAGGCGCCCGACCCGTTCGATGCCGCCGCGCAACGGCTGCGCGATATCCCCAGTTGGCTGTTCCATGGCGCCCGCGACGACGTCGTGCCCCCGGAGCAGTCGCGCCGGATGTACGCAGCGCTGCAGCGCGTCGGCGCCGACGTGCGTTACACCGAATTCCCCGACGCCAATCACAACAGCTGGGACGCGGCGTACGCCACACAAGCAATGTGGGACTGGTTGTTCGCGCAGCGGCGCTGAGCGACGCGTCGACCGGGCAGAACGCGTGCCGGCATCGCCGGCCGCGCCCGACAGGCAACTAGCGCGCGGACCGCGCCCCGGTCCGCAGCCGGCGTGCCAGCGCGCCGAGCGCGGCGACCACCGTGGTCAACAGCACCATCGACAGGAACTGCGCGCGGGTGTCCGGGGATGCGATCAACAGCACGAAGATCAGCCCCAGGATCGCCAGCGCGGCCAGCGTCGGCACGGGGAACCCGCGCATCCGGTACGGCAGCGCCGTGCCTGCCCGATCCGCGCGGCGGCGCAGGATCAGCTGCGAGACCAGCGCGATCGTCCAGACCAGCAGACAGGTCGCGCCGACGATGTTGAGCAGCACCGGCAACACCCGCTGCGGGAACAGCAGTTCCAGGCCCGCTGCAAGGAAACCGAACGCGACGCTGGCCAGCACCGCGGCGACCGGCACCTGGCGGCGATCGCTGCGCCCGAGCACCGCCGGCGCCTCGCCGCGCCGGGCCAGCGACCAGATCATCCGCGACGCGCCGTAGAGGTTGGCGTTGAGCGCCGACAGCAGCGCGATCACCGCGACCAGGGTGATCGCGGCCGCTGCACCGGGAATGCGCGCCACCTGCAACACCGCCGCGAACGGCGAGGCCAGCGCTGGGCTGTCCCAGGGCACGACGGCGACGATCACCGCGATCGAGCCCAGGTAGAACACCAGGATGCGCCAGGCGACGGTGCGGATCGCACGCGCCAGGCTGCGCGCCGGATCGTCGGTCTCGGCAGCGGCGATGGCGACAATCTCGGTACCGCCGAACGCGAACACCACGACCAGCAGCGCCGCGCCGACGCCCATCAGCCCGTTCGGCGCGAAGCCGCCATTGGCATGGAAATGCGCCAGCCCCGGCGATGCGACGTCCGGCAGCCAGCCCAGCAACAGCGCGACGCCAACCGCGATGAAGGCCAGGATCGCGACCACTTTCAGGATCGCGAACCAGAACTCGAACTCGCCGAAATTGCGCACCCCCAGCAGATTGATCGCGGTGAACACCGCCATGAACGTCAGCGCCAGCCCGGGCACCGAGAGGCCGGGCCACAGGGTCTTCAGCAGGCCGGCCGCGCCGACCGCCTCGGCGGCGATCACGATCACCACTTGCAGCCACCACAGCCAGCCGACCGTCGCGCCCGCGGTGGCGCCCATCGCGTCCTCGGCGTAGACCGAGAACGCGCCGCTGGCCGGCTTGGCCGCCGCCATCTCGCCCAACGCGTGCATCACCACGATCACCAGCGCGCCGGCGATCAGGTAGGACAGCAGCACCGCCGGACCGGCGGCCTGGATGCCGACCCCCGAGCCCAGGAACAGACCGGCGCCGATCGCGCTGCCCAGGCCCATCATCACCAGCTGGCGCGGCTTGAGCGCGTGCGCGGAGACCGCGACCGGGCGGGCGGCCTCGGGACGGGGCGTAGAGGTGGGCTGCATCGGGGCCGGCCTGGGTCGAAAGGCAGGCACGATACCCGATTCGCGTCGCCGTAACCGGCCCGCGCCCGGGCTCAGGCCAGCAGCGCCTCCAGCGCCGCCATGCGCACCGCGACGCCATTGCGCACCTGGCGCAGCACCCACGATTGCGGGCCGTCGGCGACCTCGTCGGCGATCTCCACGCCGCGGTTCATCGGGCCGGGATGCAGCACGACCGCATCCCGCGCGGCCAGCCGCAACCGGCGCGCGTCGAGTCCGTAGTCGCGGTGATAGTCCTCCAGCGAGCCGACCAGGCCTTCCTCCATGCGCTCGCGCTGCAACCGCAGCATCATCACCGCGTCGACACCGTCGAGCGCGGCATCCAGATCGTGCGAGACCGCGCAGCCGGCCAGCGTGGCCTCGTCCGGCAGCAGCGCCGCCGGGCCGCACACGCGGATCTCGCCGGCGCCGAGCGTGCGCAGCGCCTGCAGGTCGCTGCGTGCGACCCGCGAGTGCTTCACATCGCCGACGATCGCCACGCGCAGACCCGAGAAATCCGTGCCCTTGGCCTGGCGCAAGGTCAGCATGTCGAGCAGGCCCTGCGTGGGATGCGCGCTGCGCCCGTCGCCGGCATTGAGCAGTGCGGTGTCCGGCGCGGCGGCCTGCGCCAGCGCGGCCACCGCGCCGTCGGCACTGTGGCGCACGACGAAACCGCGCACGCCCATCGCCTCGATGTTGCGGAACGTGTCGAGCGCGGTCTCGCCCTTGGTCGTCGACGAGGTCGACGCGTCGAAGCCGAGCACGTCGGCGCCGAGGCGCTGGGTCGCGCGCTGGAAGCTCAGCCGGGTCCGCGTCGATGGCTCGAAGAACAGCGTGCAGACCGCGACGCCGGCCAAGCGCGCATTGCGCTCGTCCCCGTCGAGGATCGCCTGGGCGCGGTCGAGCAGCATCTCCAGGCTCGCACGCGGCAGGCCGTCGAGGGTCAGCAGATGGCGCAGGCGGCCGTCGGCGTCGAGTTGCGCGGAAGAAGCGGTCTGGGACATCGCGGTGGGCGGGCAGCGGCGGGAACTCGATTGTCCCGCACCCGGTGCCCGCGCGGATAGCGCGCGTCGGTCAGCGCATCACCGGCGTGCCGGTGTCCGGCGCGGCGAGCCAGCGCTCAACGATGACCGCCGCGGCGACCGCGTCGAGTGTCGCCGCGTCGCGGCGGCGCCGGCGCCCCTCGGCCCGGTCGACAGCGAAGCGGCGGGCCGCCTCGATCGAACTCGCCCGCTCGTCGATCAGCACGACCGGCAGGCCGAAGCGGGCGACGAGTTCGCGCGCGAACGCATGCGCCCGGACCCGTGCGGGCTGGTCGCCGCCGTCCAGGGTCAATGGGTCGCCGACGATCATGCCGTCGGGCCGCCAGTCCTTGTGCAGCCGCACGACCGCCGGCCAGTCGATCTGGCCGCCATGCACGTCGACCACCGCCAGCGCGCGCGCGCCGTGGCCGAACGCGCTGCCCACGGCCACGCCGATGCGCCGCGCCCCGACATCGAACCCGAGCACCGTGCCGTCGCGGCGGATCGCCGGGGCAGCGGATTCGGACCCGGCCTCGCTCACGCCCGTCCGCCGTGACTGACGACCAGGGTCATGTCGACGCCGATCCGGCCGGCCGCCGCCTGCCAGCGCGCGTCGAGCGGGGTGTCGAACAGCAACGGGGCATCGGCGGGCACGGTCAGCCAGCTGTGCTGGGTCAGTTCCTGCTCGAGCTGGCCGGCGCCCCACCCGGCACAGCCGAGCGCGACGATCGCGTTGTCCGGCCCTTCGCCGGCCGCCATCGCTTCGAGCACATCGCGCGACGTGGTCACGCTCAGCCCCTCGGCGATCGCCAGGCTCGAGTCCCAGCGCGGGTCGCCGTCGTGCAGCACGAAGCCGCGCTCGGGATGCACCGGCCCACCGGCCAGTACACGGTGGTCGCGCAGGCGCTGGTCGATGAGCACGATGCCCATCTGCTCGAACACCTCGCCCAGGGTGTACTCCGAGGGCCGGTTGACGACCACACCCATCGCGCCATCGGCGTCATGCTGGCAGATCAGCGCGACCGAGCGCGCGAAGTCGGGATCCTGCAGCGCCGGCAGCGCGACCAGCAGGTGATTGGCGAAGAACGACATGGCGACATTCTAGCCGGCCGCCCCGCAGGCGACGCGTGCACGACCTGAAGGCCAGCATCGCGCAGGCGCGATCCACTGCCCACCCTCGCCGCCTGCCGCGCAAGCCCGCCCCCTGGCGGTCCGCATCGGCATCGCCGGCTGGCGTTAGTCGCCGGTCCGGGCCGGGCTGTGACGCCGCGCCGTCACAGCCCGAACTGGATCTCCTGCGGCGTCGCCACCCGCACGCCGACCACCTCGACCTCGGCGCGCAGCGTGCGCCCGGCCAGCGGATTGTTGCCGTCTACCGTGATGCTGTCGGCATCGAGCGCGGTGACGGTGACGTCCAGCGGGCCCTTCTCGGTCTGCGCACGCAGCTTCTCGCCGACCGCCGGCACGGCGCTGCCGGTGAACACGCTGCGCGGCAGGCGCTGCACCAAGCCGTCGTGGCGCGGCCCGAAGCCGGCTTCGGGCGGGATCTCGACGGTGAACGTGTCCCCCGCGCTGTGCCCCTCGAGCGCCTCTTCCAGCCCACGGATGATCGCGCCGCTGCCGTGCATGTAGACCAGCGGATCATGGCCGCGGGTCGTGGCGATCTGCGCGCCGGAGGTGTCCGACAGCGTGAAGTGGACCGTGGCGACACGACGGTGTGCGATTTCCATCGGCAGTTCCTGCTGGGCGATGGCGCATGGTCGCGCGGCCCCCGTGAAGGGCGCAAGCCGGTGTCTGGCGCCCGGCGCCGGGCCTGCCTATGCTGCGCGCATGAGCGGCTACTGCGACATCGCGCCCGGCCATCCACTGCACGGGCCCTACCACGACACCGAGTACGGCTTTCCGCAGCGCGAGGAAGCGGTGCTGTTCGAGCGCCTGCTGCTGGAGATCAACCAGGCCGGGCTGAGCTGGGAGACAGTGCTGCGCAAGCGCGCGGGCTTTCGTGCCGCCTACGACGGCTTCGATGTCGATACTGTCGCCGGCTACGGCGAGGCCGACCGCGCGCGCCTGCTGGCCGACCCGGCGATCATCCGCAACCGGCTCAAGATCGACGCGGCGGTCCACAACGCCCAGGTCGTACAGGGCCTGCGTGCAAGTCATGGCGGCTTCGCCGCGTGGCTGGACGCGCACGCCAACGAAGACGGCCGGCCGCGCGACAAGGCATCGTGGGTGAAGCTGTTCAAGCGCACATTCCGGTTCACCGGCGGGGAGATCACCGGCGAGTTCCTGATGAGCCTGGGCTATCTGCCCGGCGCGCACCGCGCCGACTGCCCGGTCGCACGGACGCTCGCGCGCCGGACCGCGCGCTGACCGCCGGATCCGGCACCCCGAACGCATTCCGGCCGCTTGCGCGGCCGGAACGGTTGCCACAGGCGTGGGCGCAGGCTCAGCCCTTGACCGCGGCCTGGTAGCGGCGCTCGACCTCGTTCCAGTCGACGACGTTGTAGAACGCGGCGATGTAGTCCGGGCGACGGTTCTGATACTTGAGGTAGTAAGCGTGTTCCCAGACGTCCAGACCCAGGATCGGGGTGTTGCCCGAGCCAATGCCCTGCATCAGCGGATTGTCCTGGTTGGCGCTGCTCTCGACCTTCAGCGTGCCGGCCTTGTCGACCGACAGCCAGGCCCAGCCGCTGCCGAAGCGACTGATGGCGGCCTTGGTGAAGGCCTCCTTGAACGCATCGAAACCGCCCAGGTCGCTGTCGATGTGCTTGGCCACATCGCCGACCGGCGCGCCGCCGCCCTTGGGCGACATCACCGTCCAGAACAGCGAGTGGTTGGCATGGCCGCCCGCGTTGTTGCGCAGCGGACCGCGCTTGTCCTCGGGCAGCTTGTCGAGGTTGGCCACCAGTTCCTCGACCGGGCGATCCGCCCACTCGGTGCCTTCGAGCGCGGCGTTGGCGTTGTTGATGTAGGTCTGGTGGTGCTTGGTGTGATGGATCTCCATCGTCTTGGCGTCGATGTGCGGCTCGAGCGCGTCGTAGGCGTAGCCAAGTTCGGGAAGGGTGTAGGCCATCAGCGGGACTCCTCTTAGATGAATGCGCCATTGTCCTCCGACGGAGGTCAAACTGGCGACAAGGCCCGGCTACGATACGCATAGCCGGTGCCAAATCGGAACAACGCAGCGTTTCGCGACGCGTGCCCCGCGCCCTCAGCGCAACTGCGCCTGGATGCGCTGTGCGCGCCGCGCCGGATCGGGATGGCTGGACAGCATGCCGGCCTTGGGGCCGCCGTCGTCGAGCTTCTGCAATGCGGTCACGGCCGCCTGCGGATTGAAGCCGCCGCGCTGCAACAGCCCCAGGCCGTAGCCGTCGGACTCGAGCTCGTTGGACTGCGAATGCTGCGCCTTGACCACGTCTTCGACCACGCCGCCCAGTTCGGACGCCGCCAGGCGGCCGGCTGCGTTGCCGGTACTCGCCACGCCCTTGCGCGCCGCCTGGGCGAGATAGGCGGTGCGGAACCGGGCCTTGCTGTGGCCGTGCTTGACGTGGCCGATCTCGTGCCTCATGACGAAGCGCAGTTCGTCGTCGTCCATCGCGTCCATCAGGCCGCTGAACACCCGGACCGAGCCGTCGGGCAAGGCGAAGGCGTTGATCTCGGGCGTGCGGTAGACCTTGAAGTTGAGATTCAGGCCGGCATCGTTCTCCCAGCCGGAGACCAGACGCGCCAGCCGCTGCGCGTAGGGATCGCTGGCGGGCGCGACGAGATTCTCGGCATCGTAGGCGAGCGCGGCCTCGGCGCCGAGGGTGGCGATGTCGGCATCGCTGAGCGTCAGCCCTTTGACGACGTCGCTACCGACATCCAGGGCGGTCTGGGCCCGGCCGCCGCCCAACCCCTTGAGCCGGTCGAGCGCGCTCTGCGCGTGCGCGGCCGAGACCGCTGCGGCCAGCAGCGAGACAGCCAGGACGCAGCGAGGAACGAAGTGGTGCATGGTGCTTCCTTGTAATGGGATCGGATCGGCGACGCGCACCGGGCCCGTCGCCGCGCGCGGATTTTCAGCCGCACGCGCCTCGCCGATCAAGCGTCCGGCTCCCCGCTCTCAGCGGACCTCGGCGACTTCCACCCCGTCCAGGCCCTGGGCCAGCGTGCGCGCATCGCCCCCCTGCGCCAGCTTGATGCGCAGGCGCACCTCGTTGGCCGAATCGGCGTAGCGCAGCGCGTCCTCGTAGGAGATCTCGCCGGCCTGGTAGAGCTCGAACAACGACTGGTCGAAGGTCTTCATGCCCAGGTTGGTCGACTCTTTCATGATCTCCTTGAGCTTGGGAATCTCGCCTTCGCGGATGTAGTCCTGCACCAGCGGGGTTCCGAGCAGGATTTCCATCGCCGCGCGCCGGCCCTTGCCGTCGGGCGTGGGGATCAGCTGCTGGGCGATGACGCCCTTGAGGTTGAGCGACAGGTCCATCAGCAACTGACTGCGCCGGTCCTCGGGGAAGAAATTGATGACCCGGTCCATCGCCTGGTTGGCGTTGTTGGCGTGCAGCGTGCACAGCACCAAGTGGCCGGTCTCGGCGAACGCGATCGCGTGGTTCATGCCCTCGCGCGTGCGCACCTCGCCGATCATGATCACGTCCGGCGCCTGGCGCAGGGTGTTCTTGAGCGCGGCCTCCCAGCTGTCGGTGTCGATGCCGACCTCGCGCTGGGTGATGATGCAGCCGGCGTGCCGATGCACGAACTCGATCGGATCCTCGATCGTGATGATGTGGCCGGTCGAGTTCTGATTGCGGTAGCCGATCATCGCCGCCAGCGATGTCGACTTGCCGGCACCGGTGCCGCCGACCATGATCACGATGCCGCGCTTGGTCATCGCCAGCGTCTTGACCACCGCCGGCAGGTTCAGTTCCTCGATCGTCGGGATGTGCGTCTCGATGCGCCGCAGCACCATGCCGACCTGGTTGCGCTGGTAGAAGCACGAGATGCGGAACCGCCCCACGCCGGAAACCCCGATCGCGAAGTTGCATTCGTGCGTGCGCTCGAACTCCTCGCGCTGCGGCGGCGTCATCACATTGAGCACCATGTCGCGCGCCTGCTGCGGCGTGAGCGGTGTCTGCGTGATCGGCGAGATCTTGCCGTGCACCTTCATCGACGGCGGCAGGCCGGCGGTGATGAACAGATCCGAGGCCCGCTGGTGGGCCATCAGCTTGAGGAACGAAGTGAAGTCGAGGCTGCTCATCAGTGCTCCTGCGGCGCCGTGATCGATCATGGGCAATTCGTGATTGGAACGAGCCGCCGCGCGTCGCCGTCACGGACCACTGTTCACCGACCCCCAAATCACGGGCTCACTCGAAAAGTCGCTTGTCCTTCGCATGTTCCTTGGCCTGGGCGCGTGCGACGACGCCACGCCTGACCAGGTCCTGGAGATGCTGGTCGAGGGTCATCATGCCCGACTGCTGGCCGGTCTGGATCGCCGAGTACATCTGCGCGACCTTGTCCTCGCGGATCAGGTTCCGGATCGCCGGAATGCCGACCATGATCTCCCAGGCCGCAGTGCGGCCGCCGCCGACCTTTTTGAGCAGCGCCTGGGAGATCACCGCGCGCAAGCTTTCCGACAGCATCGAGCGCACCATCGCTTTTTCGCCGGCCGGGAAGACATCGATGATCCGGTCGATGGTCTTGGCCGCCGAGCTGGTGTGCAGGGTGCCGAACACCAGGTGGCCGGTCTCGGCGGCGGTCAGTGCCAGGCGGATCGTCTCCAGGTCGCGCAACTCGCCGACCAGGATGTAGTCGGGGTCCTCGCGCAGCGCCGAGCGCAGCGCCTCGTTGAAGCCGTGGGTATCGCGGTGGACTTCGCGCTGGTTGACCAGGCACTTGTGCGAGGTGTGCACGAACTCGATCGGATCCTCGACCGACAGGATGTGCGCGTATTCGTTCTTGTTGATGTGGTCGAGCATCGCCGCCAGCGTGGTCGACTTGCCCGAGCCGGTCGGCCCGGTCACCAGGATCAGGCCCTGCGGCTGGTCGATGAGCTGGCGGAAGATCGGCGGGCAGTTGAGGTCGTCGAGGGTCAGCACCTCGGACGGAATCGTGCGGAACACCGCACCAGCGCCGCGGTTCTGGTTGAACGCGTTGACGCGGAAGCGCGCCAGGCCCGGGATTTCGAACGAGAAGTCGACCTCGAGGAACTCTTCGTAGTCGCGCCGCTGCTTGTCCGACATGATGTCGTAGATCAGCGCGTGCACCTGCTTGTGGTCGAGCGCGGGAATGTTGATGCGCCGCACGTCGCCGTCGACGCGGATCATCGGCGGCAGGCCGGCTGACAGGTGCAGGTCGGAGGCCTTGTTCTTGACCGAGAACGCCAGCAGTTCGGCGATGTCCATGGGGTTCCTCGTTGGTGGTCCGGCGACGGCGCAGGCCAGCGGCGGCTGGCGCCGCCCGGTGTCCGGCGGCAGTATAGACCCCGCCGTCGCAGCCCCGATGCGGCCGCGTCGCCGGACTGCGCGGCACGGCATCCGGGACGGCGCCCTTCCTGCCATTTTCCGGACTTCTCATGCCTCCAGCCTCCGTCTCCGACACCGACACCGCGACCGCCTTCGTGGGCGGCGGCAACATGGCGCGCAGCCTGATTGGCGGGCTGCTCGCGCGCGATGCCGACCCGCGCACGATCCGCGTCGCCGACCCGAACGCCGGTACCCGCGAGGCGCTCGCCCGCGACTTCGGCATCCTGACGTTCGAGACCGCCGCCGAAGCGGTCGCCGGCGCCGGGACCTGGGTGCTGGCGACCAAGCCGCAGGTGTTGCGCGAGGTCTGCGAGGCGCTCGCGCCGCGGGCCGCCGAAGCGCGTCCGCTGGTGCTGTCGATCGCGGCGGGCATCACCGCCGCACAGCTCGAGCGCTGGCTCGGCGGCGGGGTCGCGGTCGTGCGCACGATGCCCAACACCCCTGCCCTGCTCGGCGCCGGCGTGACCGGCCTGTTCGCCAACGCACAGGTCGATCCGACCGGGCGCCAGCGCGCCGATGCCTTGCTGCGCAGCGCCGGACCCACGGTGTGGATCGAGGACGAAGCGCGCATGGACGCGGTCACCGCGGTCTCGGGCAGCGGCCCGGCCTACGTCTTTCTGCTCGCCGAAGCCATGGAAGCGGCAGCCGTCGCCCAGGGCCTGCCGCCGGCCGATGCGCGCACACTCGTGCTGCAGACGGTGCTCGGCGCGGCGCGCATGCTCACCGAGAGCGACGAGGCGCCCGCCGCGCTGCGCCAGCGGGTGACCTCGCCCGGCGGCACCACCCAGGCGGCAATCGAGGCCTTCGAGGCCGGCGGGCTGCGCGCATTGGTGGCCGAGGCGATCGCCAGCGCGGCGCGGCGCGGCGCCGAACTGTCGGCCGCCAATGACTGAACGCGGGCGACCGCTCGTGGCCATGCTGGCGCTGGCGCTCGCCGCCTGTGGCGCCGAGCCGTCGACGCCATCGCCAGGCACCAGCAGCGGCGGCAACACCCTCGCGATGCCCGAACGCGCCATGCTCGGCACGGCCGAGATCGAGGCCAGCGTCGTGCCGACTGCGCGCATTTCGGAGGCCGCCGCGCGCCAGTACGGCATCGACCGCGGCGATGACCGCGTGCTCGTGCTGGTCAGTGTGCGCGACGGCGATGCCGCGCCGCCGGTGACGGTGACCGGCCATGCGCGCGACCTGCGCGGTGTGCGTCAGTCGCTGGCGTTCGCACCGGTGACCGTCGATGGACAGGTCGAACATGTCGCCACGGCCCGGGCGTTCGGCCCCGACACCCTGCGGCTGGCGCTCGAGGTCGCGGGCGTCGACGGCGCCCGCACCGTGCTGCGTTTCAACCGCGAGATCCCGCGCTGACCACGCGCAAGGGCCTCCAGGCGCCGCGGCACGCCCGCGACGCCGTGCAGCTGCCTCAGTAGCCGACGCTGATGCGCTGGCGCGGATGCGCCGGACGCTCGATCTCGTCGGCGAACGCGATGGCGTAATCCTCCATCGAGATCGCGCTGCGGCCCTGGGCATCGACCGGCAGGCTGTCGCCGCCAACCCGGAAAACGCCCGTGCGCTCGCCGGGCTCGAACACGGCCGCCGGTGAGACGAAGGTCCAGTCGAGGTCGGCGACGTCACGCAAGGCCTGCAGGAACGCACGGCCGGCAGCGGCCTCGGCGCGATAGGCCTCGGGAAACTCCGGGGTGTCGATCAAGGCGACGCCCGGCGCGACCTCCAGGCTGCCCGCGCCGCCGACGACCAGCAGCCGCGGCACACCGGCCGCGCGGACCGCGTCGACGACGACCTGCGCACTCGGCCCCCCATCGAAGCGGGCGGCGCTGACCACGACATCGTGCCCGGCCAGCACCGGCGCGAGCGACGCGCTGCGCGAGGCATCGGCCGACTGCAGGCTCAGCCCCGCCTGCGGGGGAACATCGGCGGTGTTGCGGGCGATGCCGGTCACCCGGTGGCCACGCGCGAGCAGTTCGCGCGCCAGGCGCGCCCCGACCCGACCGGTCACGCCGATAATGGCGATGCGTTGCATGGAGGGATTCTCGAAGCGGGGGGCCTGCATGCTAGTGCGCAGGCCGCCGCGGTGGGCCACCGGCAGCGCAAAGCAGCGTTCCGTTCCCGCACCGGCCGCGTCGGGCCGGCGAGCGCTCTAGGGATAGAGCATCCGCTTGCGGCAATTGCCAGCGGCGTCGCACTCATAGAGCCAGCGCTCGTGCAGGCGATAATCGGCGCCGTACCAGAACTCCATGCGGTCGGGACGGACACGCAGGCCCGACCAGCGCGGCGGGCGCGGCACCTCGCGCCCCTCGAACTCGCGGGCCACATCGTCGAGCCGCTGCTCGAAGGTCGCGCGATCGTCGAGTTCTTCAGACTGCCGCGAAGCCCAGGCCCCGAGCTGGCTGCCGCGCGGCCGCGACGCGAAGTAGGCGTCGGCCTCCTCGTCGCCGACGATCACCACCGGCCCCTCGATGCGGACCTGCACGCCGTGGCGCACGCGCGGCCAATGGAACAGCAACGCCGCCTGCGGGTTGTCCTGCAGCTCGCGGCCCTTGCGGCCGTCGAGATGGGTGTAGAACACGAAACCACGTTCGTCCCAGGCTTTGAGCAGCACGACGCGCGCCGACGGGCGCCCGTCGAGGGCGGCGGTGGCGACGGTCATCGCGGTGCGGTCGGGCTCGCCGGCCGCGGCGGCCTCGTCGAACAGCACGGAAAACGTGGACAGGGCTTCGGTCAGCAGGGCGGCGCAGGGCGTGGTCATGTGCCGATCATCGCGCCGACGCGCCGCGATGTCGAACGCCGGTTTGCATCTCGTCACTGGCGAGCGCGACGCTCGGGTATCGTGCCGCGATGGTCACCCCGCCCTCGCCCACGCAATGGCCCGACGCGCTCGTCGCGCGCGTGCTCGACGATGCCCTGCGGCACGACACGCGCGTGCTCGGCATCAGCGGCCTGCAAGGCACGGGCAAGTCGACGCTGGCCGCCCAACTCGCCGCCGCCGGTCGGGCACGCGGCCTCGCGATCGCGGTGCTCTCGCTCGACGACCTCTATCTCGATCGTGATGCCCGGCAGACCCTGGCCCGCACCGTGCATCCGCTGCTCGCCACCCGTGGCCCGCCAGGCACGCATGCGGTCGCACTGGGCTGCGCGCTGCTCGACACGCTGCGCGCCGGCGGCATCGCCCGGCTGCCACGCTTCGACAAGGGCTGCGACGACCGTCGGCCGCCGGCCGACGGGGCGAGCGCCGGACCGGTCGCATTGACCGTATTCGAGGGCTGGTGCCTGGGCGCGACGCCTGAACCTGCGGACGCGCTCGCCACGCCGATCAACGCGCTGGAGCGCGACGAAGATCCCGACGGCACGTGGCGCCGCTGGTGCAATACCGCGCTCGCCCGCGACTACCCCGCGCTGTGGCAGCGCATGGACCGGCTGCTGTTCCTGCAACCGCCCGGCTTCGAGGTGGTACCGAGCTGGCGCTGGCAGCAGGAACAGGCGCTGCGCCGCGCGACGCCCGACCGGGCCGGCATGGACCGCGCCCAGGTCGAACGCTTCGTGCAGCACTACGAGCGCGTCAGCCGGCGCCTGCTGCGCACGTTGCCGGACGCGGCCGATGTCGTGATCGCTCTGGACGCGCAGCGGCGCGTATGCCCGCCCGACTGATCGGCCCCGCGCCCGCAACGACGTGCGACCGGCACCGATGCGAGGCGCACCGCTGCTAGGATTCGGCCATGCATTCCGCCCCCAATCTCGTGCTCGTCGGTCCGATGGGTGCCGGCAAGTCGTCAATCGGCCGCCGTCTGGCGGCCCGCTTCGGGCTGGCGTTCGTCGACGTCGACCACGAGGTCGAGGTCCGCACCGGCGCGACGATCGCCACGATCTTCGACTGCGAGGGCGAAGCGGGCTTCCGCGCGCGCGAACAGGCGACGCTGGCCGCGGTGCTCGAGGGCACGCGCCAGATCGTCGCGACCGGCGGCGGCGCGGTCCTCGACGCCGAGAACCGGCGGTGCATGCGCGCGCGCGGCTTCGTGGTCCATATGCACGCCGATGTCGACACCCAGCTCGCCCGCCTGGCCCGCGACCGGGCACGGCCGCTGATCGCCGGTGACGATCGCAGCGACGTGCTGCATCGGCTGGCACAAGTGCGCGCACCGCTGTATGCGCAGGCGGCCCATCTGCGCTTCGATACCGGCGTCTACGGCTGCGCGGAAGCCGCGGTCGCGCTCGGCCATCTGGTCGAGACCCACTGGCGACCCGCCACATCCCCGACACCGGATCGGCCGGCCGCATGAGCGCCGCCGCGCCATCCCCACGTCCCCCGCCTGGCGTGCGCCACGTCGATGCCACGGGCCAGGCCCCACGCGCAACCGAGTCATCCCCCATGCCCCCATCGCTTCGTGAAGTCGCCGTCGCCGGCGAACGCCCCTACACCATCCACATCGGCCCTGCGCTGCTCGACGACGGCGCGCTGCTCGCCCGTCACGTGCGCGGCGGCGAGGCGATGCTGGTCAGTGATCGCCACGTCGCCCCGCTCTACGCCGACCGGGTCGCCGCCGCGCTGCAGGCCGCCCGCCCGGACCTGCGCGTGCATCGCCATGTCTTGCCGGCCGGCGAGTCGGCCAAGACCCTGGCCCATTTCACCCAGGTCATCGACGCGATGGCGCAGGCGCGGTTGCGCCGCGATGCGACCCTGTTCGCCCTGGGCGGCGGCGTGATCGGCGACCTGGCCGGCTTCGCCGCGGCGTGCTGGATGCGCGGCATCGACTGCGTGCAACTGCCGACCACGCTGCTGGCCATGGTCGATTCGTCGGTCGGCGGCAAGACCGCGGTCGACCTGCCGCAAGGCAAGAATCTGGTCGGCGCCTTCCATCCGCCGCGCGCGGTGATTGCCGATACCGGGGCGCTGCACACCCTGCCTGCGCGCGAGTTGCGCGCCGGCCTGGCCGAAGTGGTCAAGTACGGCGCGATCGCCGATGCGCCCTTTCTCGACTGGCTCGATGCCCAAGCACCAGCGCTGCTGGCCATGGACGAGGCCGTGCTGAGCGAGGCGGTCGCGCGCAGTTGCGCGCACAAGGCCGCGATCGTCGCGCGCGATCCCTTCGAGCACGGCGAACGCGCGCTGCTCAACCTTGGCCACACCTTCGGCCACGCGATCGAGACCGAGCAGGGCTACGACGGACTCAACCACGGCGAGGCGGTCGCGGTCGGCATGGTGCTCGCCGCGCGCCTGTCCGAAGCGCTGGGCCTGGCGCCGGCCGACGACACCGCACGCCTTTCCGCGTTGCTGTCCCGCCTGGACCTGCCGGTCGCGCTGCCGGCAGGCCTCGATCCCGAACGGCTGCTGGCGCACATGCGGCTCGACAAGAAGGCCCAGGCCGGCGGCCTGCGTTTCATCGTCTGGTCCGGCGCCGGCCGCGCGCAGGTGCTGGCCGACGTGCCCGAAAGCGCAGTGATCGGCGTGCTGCGCACCGGCTGACGCCGTTGCGACAACGCGTTCCCCGCAACGCGGCCCGCGCCTTGCCTGCGCCCCGTACAATGCCGCCCATGCGACTGCTGCTGCAACAACCGGCCCAGGGCCACGAGGCCGCGCGTTTCGTCCAGCTGATGCTGCAGCCCGACCTGCTCGGCGGCTGGACGCTGGTGCGCGAGTCGGGGCAGATCGGCGGTCGCAGCCAGTTGCGCAGCCAGCAGTACGCCGACGAGCCCAGTGCGCTGAGCGCACTCCAACGTGCGCGCGACACCCAGCTGCGGCGCGGTTTCCATCTGGTCGGCACACACGCAACGACGGTGCCGCCCGCCCCCTGATGCCCGCGCGGCGCACGCCGACGCACCGAGTAAGGAAGAACGCCTTGTCCGCACCCCTGAAGAACGACCGCTTCCTGCGCGCACTGCGCCGCGAGCCCGTGGACCGCACGCCGGTCTGGCTGATGCGCCAGGCCGGGCGCTACCTGCCCGAGTACCGCGAGACCCGTCGCCAGGCCGGCAGCTTCCTGGGCATGGCCAAGCAGCCGGACATCGCCTGCGAAGTCACGCTGCAGCCGTTGCGCCGCTTCCCGCTCGACGCGGCGATCCTGTTCTCCGACATCCTGACCATCCCCGATGCGATGGGCCTGGAGCTGTACTTCGTCGAAGGCGAAGGCCCCAAGTTCCGCCACCCGGTGCGCGACGCCGCGGCGATCGCCCGGCTCGGTGTGCCGGACATGGAGACCGAGCTGCGCTATGTGATGGACGCGGTGCGGCTGATCCGTCGTGAGCTCGACGGTGCGGTGCCGCTGATCGGCTTCTCGGGCAGCCCGTGGACGCTGGCCTGCTACATGGTCGAGGGCGGTGGCAGCAAGGACTTCGCGCGCATCAAGGCGATGGCGCTCAACGACCCGCAGGCGCTGCACGCGCTGCTGTCGGTCAACACCGACGCGGTGATCGCCTACCTGGCCGCACAACGCGCCGCCGGTGCGCAGGCGCTGCAGGTGTTCGACACCTGGGGCGGCGTGCTGAGCCCGGCGATGTACCGCGAGTTCTCGCTGCCGTACCTGGCACGCATCGCCAAGGAGCTCGAGCGCGGCGACGGCGCCGACCGCGCACCGCTGATCCTGTTCGGCAAGGGCACCGCCGCCTACCTCGAAGACCTCGCACAGACCGGCGCCGACGGTGTCGGCGTGGACTGGCTGATCGAGCTCGGCGATGCCGCGCGCCGCACCGGCGGCCGCGTCGCCCTGCAGGGCAACCTCGACCCGGCGACGCTGTACGGCGCGCCCGATGCGATCCGCAGCGAAGTGCGGCGAGCGCTCGACAGCTACGCCGCCGGCAACCAGGGCTCGCGCGACGGCCACGTGTTCAACCTCGGCCACGGCATGTCGCCGGACATGAACCCCGACCACGTCGCGGTGCTCGTCGACGAGGTGCACGCCTACAGCGCGCGCTGACGGTCAACCCACCGGCAGCGCCACCACCGCCCCCGGCGCGCAGGGATAAAGACGCAGGCCCGGCGATGGTGCGATCGGCAGGCCGCCGGCAAACGCGGTGAACGCCGGCAGCAGGCCGGCATCGTGCGCGAATACGAAGGCCGGCAAGCGGGGCAGGCCCGGCAGACGCACCACCGGATGCAGGTGTCCGCCGAGGCGGTAGCCCGCGACATCGGCCGCAACCGCGTCGTCGACGTCATGCACGAACGCGAACGGCGGCTCGTGCAACAGCGCGCCGTGCAGGCGCAGGCCGAGCGTGCGCGCCAGCTCGGGCGCGGCGCGCAAGGCGCGATCGTGATTGCCGCCGACCAGGTCGACCGACAGCGCGGGATGGCCGGCGCGCCAGGCCTGCCAGGCTGCGCGCCATGGCGCGTCGCGCGCACCCGCGTGCAGCAGGTCGCCGAGCACCAGCAGTCGCGTCGCGCCGCTGGCTTCGATCAGCCTGTCGAGCCGTTCGAGGTCGTGCTCGGTCCCGCCCCGCGGCAGCGCGATGCCGGCCTCGCGAAAGTGCTGCGCCTTGCCCAGATGCACGTCGGCCACGACCAGCGTGCGCCGCCGCGGCCACAGCAGCGCACGCTCGGCGAACAGCCGCAGCGGTTCGCCGCCGATCTCGATCTCCAGAGTGCCGTCAGCCACGGTTGCGCCGCTCCAGTTGTGCGGCGGCGCGCTGCACGCGTGTGCGCCAGTCCTCGGTGCTGAGCTGGCCGCGCATCGACTCGGCCCATAGCGGGAACGACAGCGGGGTGAACGTCCGCAGCGGGTGCAGGTCGAGCCTGCGGGCACTGCAGTCCTCGAGCGTGGTGCGCAGATGCACCACGTCCAGTTGCGCGGCAAACACCTCGCGCTCGGCCAGCGCCAGCAGCATGTGATCGGGGTCGTGCCGGCGCAGCACGTCGAACAGCAGGCCGCTGGAGGCCTGCAGTTGGCGCATCGAGCGCGGCGCGCGTCCGGGCAGCGACGGCGGCAGCAGACCGGCGACGCGGGCGATGTCGCGGAACTGGCGGCGGGCGAGCTCGGCCAGATTCAGGCTTTCGCGCAGGTCGTCGATCAGCGCCTCGGGCGAGAGCATCGTCTCGACATCGAGCGCGTCCAACTCGACCTCCTGCGCCGGCGAGAGCACCAACCCGTAATCGTTGGCGGCGAACGAGAAGCTGTTGGCGTGCAGGCGCCCCCAGCGCAGCGCCAGCAGCGCGGCCAGGCCCTCATGCACCTGACGCCCGGCAAACGGGAACACGAACAGGTGCCGCGCACCGCGCGCGCGGATCCATTCCACCAGCAGGCGGCCCGGCGCCGGCAGCGCCGACAGCCGCTGCTGCAGGTCCAGCAGCCGACCGATCGCGCGCAACTCCGGCGCATCGCGCGGGCCGGCGAACAGACGCTCGACCTCGTGCGCCAGCGTGCCCGACAACGACATCCGTCCGCCCTGCCACTTGGGCACCGTGCCGCTGCCCGCCTTGGCCACGCGCACGTACGCGGTCATGTCCTCCAGCCGCACCAGCTCCAGCGTGCGGCCGGCGAACTGGAACCGGTCGTGCGGTCGCAACCGACCGACGAAACTTTCCTCGACCGAGCCCAGTCCACCACCGCGCAGCAGCTTCACACGCACCGCGCCGTCGCTGGCGATCGTGCCGATCGACAGCCGATGGCGCAGCGCGATGCGCCGGTCCTCGACCCGATAGACCCCGTCCTCGCCGCGCACCACGCGGCGGAAGTCGGGGTAATGCGCCAGCGCCGCGCCGCCCTGGACGATGAAATCGAGCACCGCGCGCCAGGCCAGCGGGTCGAGCGTGCGAAATGCATGGGTCCTGCGGACCTCCTCGTAAAGTGCATCGGCCTCGAAGCCGCCCCCCAGTGCCAGCGTCACGCAATGCTGGGCCAGCACATCGAGGCTGAGCACCGGCGGCGGACGC
The DNA here is from genome assembly GCF_039674105.1 of Luteimonas sp. TWI596. NCBI lineage: Bacteria > Pseudomonadati > Pseudomonadota > Gammaproteobacteria > Lysobacterales > Lysobacteraceae > Luteimonas > Luteimonas sp. TWI596. The sequence goes on along the minus strand of NZ_JBDJMU010000010.1, from coordinate 98,741 downwards.
GATTCGATGGTGCCCGCGGCAACGGCGGCGCGGGCGGCGGCGTACTCGACTAGCTCCAGTGCATGCGTGGGCACACAGACCACGTGGCCGGCCTCGCCCGGGCGGTGGCGCGCACGCCCGGCACGCTGCAGCAACCGCGACACGCCTTTCGGGCTGCCGATCTGCAGCACCTGGTCGACGGCGGGAAAGTCGACGCCCAGATCGAGGCTGGAGGTGGCGACCACGCAGCGCACGCTGCCGGCGCGCAGGCCCTGCTCGGCGGCCGCCCGCAGCTTCGGGTCGAGCGAGCCGTGATGCAGCGCCAGTGTCTCGGGCGCCTCCGGCCATACCGCCGACAGCGCGCGGTGCCACAGTTCGGCCTGCGATCGGGTGTTGGCGAACAGCAGGCTGGTGCGCTCGGCCATCAAGCGCTCGAGCACGCGCGGCAGCTGCGCCAGGCCCAGATGGCCGGCCCACGGAAAGCGCTCGTCTTCGCCGGGCAGCAGCGTGTCGAGCGTGAAACGCTTGGGCGCCACGCCCGCGACCACCTGGGCCTGCGGACAATGCGGCAGCAACGCATCGCGCGCCTGCTCCAGATTGCCGAGCGTCGCCGACACGCCCCAGATGCGCAGCGCCGGTTCGAGCCGACGCAGCCGCGCCAGCGCCAGCTGCAGCAGCACGCCGCGCTTGTTGCCGAGCAGTTCGTGCCATTCGTCGACGATCACGCAGCGCACGGACGCCAGCAGCGGCGCGGTGTCGGCATAGGACAGCAGCAGCGACAGCGATTCGGGGGTGGTCACCAGCACCTCGGCCTGGCCGCTGCGCGCCAGCCGACGGTCGCGCGCGCTGGCGTCTCCAGTGCGCATGGCGACCGTCCAGTCCAGGCCGACCGCCTCGATCGGCGCGCGCAACGCGCGCACGGTGTCGACGGCAAGCGCGCGCAGCGGCGTGATCCACAGCACCTGCAGCCTGCGCGCCGCGTCCTTGCCACCGCGCGCAGGGCGCTTCACCGGGGCCGCCGGTGCTCGGCCGGACGCGCGCCGACGCGCGGCCAGCGCTTCGAGCAACGGCCCGCCGAAAGCCGCCAGCGTCTTGCCGCTGCCGGTCGGGGTCTGCAACAGGCCCGACTCGCCAGCGAGATACCGGCGCCAGACCTCACGCTGGAACGGCGCCGGACGCCAACCCTGGGCGGCGAACCAGGCGCGCAGCGGCGCATCGGGGCCGCGCAGCCGCGTCATTGGCCCGCACCACGACGCAGCCACAGGCGCCAAGCCCGAGCGCGATCGCCGGACGACGCCGTCACCGCGCGAGCGCCCGCAAGGTCTCGAGCCGATCGGCCTCGGCGATCGGCTTGTCGCGGCGCCAGCGCAGGATGCGCGGAAAGCGCACGGCGATGCCGGATTTGTGCCGGCTCGAACGGTTGACCGCCTCGAAGCCGAGCTCGAAGACGTGGTGCGCGGTGACCGAACGCACCGGGCCGAAGCGCTCCAGGGTATGGGCGCGGATCCACTTGTCGAGCGCGAGGATTTCGCGGTCGTCCAGCCCCGAGTAGGCCTTGGCGACCGGCACCAGCGCGTCGCCGTCCCACAGCGCGAAGGTGTAGTCGGTGTAGAGCGTGCTGCGCCGGCCGTGGCCGGCCTGTGCGTAGATCAGCACCGCGTCGATGGTCAGCGGGTCGATCTTCCACTTCCACCAGTCGCCGCGACGCCGGCCGGCCTGGTAGCGGGCGTCGGCGCGCTTGAGCATCAAGCCCTCGACGCCGCGCGCGCGGGCATCGGCGCGCAGCGCGGCGGCCTGCGCCCAGTCGGCGGCGTCCACGCGCGGCGAGATCACGATGCGCGGATCGTCGTGCGCGGCGACCAGGGCCTCGAGCATCGCCCGACGCTCGGCCTGCGGCCGGTCGCGCCAGTCCTCGCCGTCGAGTTCAAGCAGATCGTAGACCTGCACGCGGACCGGCGTGTCGGCCAGCGTCTTGGGCCCGGGCTTGCGGCGCTGGATGCGGGTCTGCAGCGCGGTGAATGGCATCGGCGCGGGTTCGCCCGGCCGCCAGGCGAGGAGTTCGCCGTCGAAAACGCAATCGCGCGGCAGCGTCAGTGCCGCCGCCTCGATCTCGGGGAAGCGCCCGTCGAGGCGTTCCTCGCCGCGCGACCACAGCGCGATGTCCGCGCCGCGGCGGATCAGCTGCAGGCGGATGCCATCCCACTTCCATTCCAGCAGCCAGTCGTCGATCGGACCGAGTGCGCGCGCGACCGCATCGGGATCGTTCGCCAGCGCCGGTGCCGCAGCATCCGTATCGGGAGCCGCCTCGACATCGGTGCCCGCGTCCTCGCCCGCCGCGTCGGGACGCAGCGCCTGCTCCAGCGGCGAGGCGAGGAAGAACGGATACGGCTGGCGCCGATCGCCGGGCAGTTCGTCGGGCGAAAGCAGGTCACGCAGGAACTGCGCGCTTGGCGTCCAGCTGCCGAGCATGCGCTGGGCGATGCGCGCGATGTCCAACCCGCTCATCTCCGCCAGCGCCTGCTGCACCAGTCGCTGCGAGACGCCCACGCGCAGCGCACCGGTCAGCAATTTGTTGAACACCAGTCGCTCATCGAAGGCCAGCGAGGCCCAGGCCTCGACCACCAGCGTGCGCCGGACTTCGAGATCGCGATTGGCGACCGGAATCAGCCGCCGTTCGATCCAGTCTGCCAACGACACGTCCTCGGCCGGCGCCGTGGGGTCATCGAGCAGCAGCGCCAACGTCTCGGCCAGGTCGCCGACCTGGTCGTAGCTGTCGTCGACCAGCCAATCGGGCAGCCCTGCGACCTGGCCGATCCACTCGCGCAATTCGCGGGTGTTGGCGATGCGCCGGCCCGCCCCGGCCACCTTGCCGCCGGCCAGCAGAAACAACGCCCAGGCCGCGTCGTGCGGTGGCGTGTCGCGGAAGTAGTCGACCAGTGCCGCGCGCTTGTCGAGCGTGGCGGTGCTGCGGTCGAGCTCCCGGTACAGACGGGCGAAACGCCTCATACGCCCGCCCTCCTGCGCCCGACGCTCATTCTTCGTCCCCGAAATCGGTGCGGAAGGCTTCGGCCGCGATGCCGTCTTCGCGCAGCGCGCGGATGATCGCATCGGTGTTGCCGTGGGTCGCGATCACCCGCGCGGCGCCGGTCTCGCGCACGGTCCGCATCAGATCGGGCCAGTCGGCGTGATCGGACACCACGAAGCCGCGATCGTAGTTGCGGCGGCGCCGGTTGCCGCGGATGCGCATCCAACCCGATGCGAAGCCCTGCTGCGCGCGCCGGAACCGGCGCATCCACGCGCTGCCAGCCGCCGATGGCGGCGCGATGATCAACCGGCCAGCGAGGTCCGCGCCCCGGTCGGTCTCGGCGACCGGCAGCGTGTCGAGCATCGCGATGCCGGCGCGCCTGTAGACTTCGACGCCGGCCGCGACCGCACCGTGCAGCAGCGCCGGCCGATCGGTGTGCGCGGCCAGTTCGGCCAGCACGCGTTGCGCCTTGCCCAGCGCATAGCAGAACAGCACCGCCGCTTCGCCCCGCGTCTCGCATTGCGCGCGCCAGGCCTCGATCTCACCGGCAACCTCCGCGGTGTCGGGCCAGCGGTACACCGGCAGGCCGAACGTGGCCTCGGTGATGAAGGTGTCGCAGCGCACGATCTCGAACGGTGCGCAGGTCGGGTCGTGCTGGCGCTTGTAGTCGCCCGAGGCGACCCACACCTCGCCATCGACCTCCACCCGCACCTGGGCCGAGCCCAGCACGTGGCCGGCCGGATGCAGCGAGACCATCGCCGCGCCCATCTGGAACGGCGCGCCGTAGTCGTGCGCGACGTAGATCTGCTCGCCCAGGCGCCACTCCAGGATTGGCAGCCCGGCGCGCGCGGTGTGGTAGGCGCCCATGCCAGTGCGCGCATGGTCGCCGTGGCCATGGGTGATCACCGCCCGCGGCACCGGACGCCACGGATCGATATGGAAATCGCCGGCCGGGCAGTACAGGCCCTCGGGGCGCAACTGGATGAGGTCGTCGCGCCGCGCTTTCGGCATGCGGGCGGTGGACGGCGGACGGGAAGCGGCCATGGCGGCAGTCTGGCGACGCCGCCGTGCAGGCGATGCCAAGCCGCCGCTCAGTCCTCGAGGTCGTCCAGGCCGCCGCCTTCGTGGATCGGCCGCCAACTCTGGGCCAGGGCGTCGGCCAGCATCTCGCCGGTCAGCGGCTTGCGCAAAAAGCCGTCGAAACCGGCCGCACGCGCCGCCGGCTCGGCCTCGGCATCGGCGCGCGCGGTCACCGCGACCAGCGGGCGGTCGAAGCCCTGGGCACGCAGCATGCCGGCCAGCGTCAGGCCGTCGATGCCGGGCAGGTCCAGGTCGAGCAGCGCGATGTCGAACACCTGGGTCCGCACTTCGGTCAGCGCGGCGAGCCCGTGCATCGCATGCGCGACCCGGTGGCCCTGCGCCTCGAGCAGGCCCCGGATCACGTCGGCCACGGTCTGGTCGTCCTCGACCAGCAGGACCACCAGCCCGACCGCCGCAGTGATGCGCTCGTGGCCTTCGAAGCGCGTGCGCCGCGGCGGCGTGGCGACCTCGGCCAGCGGCAGCACGACCGTGAACCGGGTGCCTTCGCCGAGGGTGCTCTCGACATCGATCCGGCCGCCCATCGCCAGCGACAGCTCCTGGCTGATCGCCAGCCCCAGGCCGCTGCCGCCGTAGCGCGCCGCGGTCCGCGCACCGTCGGCCTGCTCGAAGCGCCGGAACAGCCGCTGGCATTGCTCGGGGCTGAGTCCCGGCCCGGTATCGCTGATCTGGAAGCGCAGGCCCTCGGGCGGACGCGCGATTCGCAGCCCCACCCGCCCATCGTCGGTGAACTTGATCGCATTGCCGATCAGGTTCAGCAGGATCTGCCGCACACGCACCGCATCGCCGTGCACCCAGGCCGGCACGCCATCGTCGAAGACGACCTCAAAGCCCAGCGCCTTGTGCCGGGCCATCGGCGCGGAGAGCGAGACGATGTCCTCGATCAGCGCGCGCAGCTCGAATGGCTGTGGATCGAGTTCGAGCTTGCCCGCTTCGATCCGCGCCAGATCCAGCGCATCGTTGACCAGGCGCATCAGGTGGTCGCCGGCGCGGCGGATGGATTCGGTGTAGCCGCGCTGCCGGGCATCGAGCGGCGTGTCGAGCAACAACTCGCTCATGCCCAGCACACCGGTCATCGGCGTGCGAACCTCGTGGCCGAGCGTGGCCAGAAACCGGCTCTTGGCCAGCGACGCCTGCTCGGCGAGTTCGCGCTGGCGTCCGGCCAGTTGCAGTTCCGCGCGCCGCCGCACACGCCGGCGATAGATCGATGCGCCCCACAGTGCGAACACTCCCATCGCGCAGATCAACAAGGTAAGCGCCCACCAGGTCTGCCACCACGGCGGCAACACCCGGAACCGCAGTTCCTGCATCGGCGCGGCGTTGCCATAGGCGTCGCTGGCGCGGATGCGCAGCACGTAGTTGCCGGGCCGCAGGCTCGAGAACACCCGGTCGCCGTTTGCGCCCTGGTCGATCCAGCCAGTGTCCAGCCCCTGGAGCCAGGTCCAGTAGTGGTTCGACCCCGGGTCGTCGTAGGACAGCAGCCGGGCCGAAACGCGCAGTTCGCGGTCGTCGGGGAACAGTTCGGGGTTGGTGCCATCCAGCGGTTGCCACAGCCCGTCGCGGCGCACGTCCAGACCCAGGACGCGCAGCTTCGGCTCGTTCACCCGACCGGTCTCCTCCGAGGCGGTGTTGATGATGGCCACCGAGTCGACCGCGGTGCCGGCCGCGAGCAGGCCGCTGCTGCTGACCGCGATCGAGCGGAACAGCATCTCTTGCGACGACAGGCCGTGCTCGCTGCCGTAGCGGCGCATGCGCCGGGCCTGCGGATCCCAACGGTAGAGCCCGCGCCGGGTGGAGACCCAGACCCGTCCGCGCACGTCGACCGCCAGCCCCATCGGCATCACCGACGGCAGCCCCTCGCGCGTGCCGATCCGCTCCTGCCTCGCCCAGCTCCCGCCCGCGCGCTGCCAGCGCTCCAGGCCGTCGCGCCCGGCCGCCCAGACGGTGTCCTCGCCCTGCACCGCGACCGCGTAGTACGGCTGCTCGCCGCTGACGATCACGAACCGACCGGCCTGCGGGTCGAAGTAGCCCAGTCCCGGAACGGACGCCGCCCAGGCGGTGTTGTCGGGCGCGACGTCGAAGCCGTAGACGCCCTCATGGACCAGCGGATCGTCGCCGGCCTGCCACAGCATGCGGCCGGTGTCGCCGTCGCGGTGCTCGACCCCGTAGCCGCCCATGCTGCCGGTCCACAACGTGCCATCGGGGGCGGCGCGCACGATGTTGTAGCCCACGCCGTGCGCGACCGAGGTGCCCGGCTCGCCCTCCCACTCGCTCAGCGTGCCGTCGGGTCCGTGCCGGAACAGCCCGCCGACATGCCCGATCCACAACACGCCGCTGCGCGTCTCGGCCATGCCGAGGATGCGCTGGTTGGCCAGGCGCGCGCGTGCTGTGCCGTCGAGCCGGGAGACCTGCAGCGCCTGGTCGACGTGCTCCACGACGCCGGTTTCCGATCCCAGCCACAGCCCACCGTCGTTGGCCGGCGCGATCGTCGCGTACCCGTGGCCCTGCAGGCCGCGCTCTCCGCGTACCAGTTCGGCGACGTGCCGCCAGTCCGAGCGCAGGAAGCCGACGCCCTCGCCCGGCGCCGATGCCCACAGCGCGCCGTCGGGCTGCAGGAACATCGCCCGCGCCGGAAACGGCCGCGAGGCGTCCCTGCCGACCGGCACCGGGGTCGGGATCCCATCCTCCGACAACCGCCACAGGCCGCGACGCGTGCCCAGCCAGTAGCCGCCGCGCGGATCGGCAAGCATCGACAGCACGCTGTTGGGGCGGGCGAACATGCCCGACCACGGACGCCAGTGCCACTGACCATCGCGCGTGCGCACAAACAGCCCGCGCGCGCTCGAGGCCCAGACTTCGTCGCCCATCGCCTGGACGTCGGTGACCGTCAGCGGCATGTCGCCGCCCGGCAGCGGCTCGCGCCAGACGCGGCGACCGTCGTAACGGGCCAGGCCCGCCATCGTCGCGATCCACAGCATGCCGTCGCTGTCGAATGACAGACTGACGACGTTGTCGCTGGGCAGCGTGCGCGGGTCGCCGGGATCATGACGCAGATGCACGAAGCTGCCGTCGGCGCGCAGGCCGTAGACACCATCGGTGCCCAGGCCCATCCAGATCTCGCCCGGGCGGCTGGCGAAATCCCAGACATCGCCGAGCCGCGCTTCGGGATGGGCGTCGATCCGATAGGGTCGAAAGCCCGCCGAGCGGTCGCGATCCATCACCGCCACGCCGCCTTCCTGGGCGGCCACCCAGACGCGGTCCTCGTGGTCGACGTGCAGCGCCTGCAGATTGTTGCCGGGGAAGGCGTCCGCCGCTTCGGGATCATGCTGCCAGACCACGAACCCGGCGCCGTCGTAGCGGGCCAGGCCATCTGCGGTGGCGATCCAGACGAAGCCGTCGCTGTCCTGGGCGATGCCGGTGACGTCTGACGTGGGCAGGCCGTCGGCGACGCCGAGCACCCGCAGGCGCGGCATCTCCGGCGTCGCGGCCAGGACACCGCAGGCGAACGTCCAGATCAGCGCCAGAGCGGCGACACGCTTCCACATGGGCCCGACATCCCTTTCCCCGCGGCCTTGCCCGCAACGCGCGATGCTCGCAACGCATCGTCCCGGATGCAAGCGGCGCCGCAGCTGCGCGACCGTGCGATTCGTGCCTAGAATCCACGCATGCCGCCCGCGGCGACCGGAGCCTGAGACGATGCGACTGCCGCGGCGCCTGTTTGTCCCCTGCCTGCTGCTGGCGCTGAGCTGCGCCCCAGCGGCCGCGCGACCGGTGCAGTACGCGCTCGACCCGGTGCACACCCGGGTGATGCTCGACATCGAACACGCCGGCCTGTCGAAGGCGATCGGCACGGTGTCGGGCAGCCAGGGCACGCTGATCTTCGATCCTGCGGACTGGTCGAGCGCGCGGGTCGAGGTCTCGGTGCCGCTCGAGCGCGTCGACTTCGGCGACGACCGCTGGAACCGCGCCGTCCGTGCGCGCAATCTGCTCGACACCGAGCAGCATCCGTCCGCCACGTTCGTCTCCAGCCGCATCGAGCCGCGCGATGCCACGCATGCCATCGTCCACGGCACGCTGACGTTGCGCGGCGTGTCCCGCGAGGTCGCGCTCGATGCGACGTTCAACGCCGCACGTCGCCACCCGATGCCGCCGTTCCGACGCATGGTCGGATTCTCGGCGACCGCACAGCTGTCGCGGGCGGACTTCGGGATCGACGCCTGGCCGTCGATGATCGGCGACACGGTCGGCCTGCGCATCGAACTCGAAGCAGTGCGCGAGCGGGGCGCGGGCCGCGACGATGCCGACGCGGATGCGGACGACGCCGCGGCGGGCACCCACTCGCCTGGAGACGACACCCCATGACCCTGAAGAATGTCGAGCGCTGGGGCGCGGTCAGTCAACTGCTGCATTGGACCGTCGTGGTGCTGATCCTGGCGGTCGGCATCATCGGCCTGACGATGGGCGACATGCGGCCCAGCCCGACCAAGGTCCAGGTCTATGCGCTGCACAAATCGCTGGGCCTGACGATCCTCGCACTCGCGGCACTGCGGCTGGCCTGGCGGCTGTTCGCCGGCGCGCCACGCCCGGTCCCCGGCACCCCGCGCTGGCAGGACCGCCTCGCCACGCTCACGCATTGGCTGCTGTACGCGCTGCTGCTGGCGATCCCGCTCAGCGGCTGGACGTTCAATTCGGCCGCCGGCTACCCGCTGCAGTGGTTCGGCCTGTTCAACCTGCCGGCGCTGGTCGCGCGCAGCCGGGACTTACGCGGCCTGGCCGGCCAGGCGCACGAGCTGCTGTTCTGGACGCTGGTGGCATTGGCGCTGCTGCATGCGGCAGCCGCGCTGTATCACCACCTGTTCCTGCGCGATGCCACGCTGGCGCGGATGCTGCCGCGTGGCTGGTTACGCTCTGCCTCCCCACCCTCACCCCAGGACTGACCGATGCCCCTCGCTCCCCGCTTCCTGTTCGCGGCCGCGCTCGCCGTCGCGATGCCGCTCTCCGCCTCCGCCGCCGATTACGTGCAGGCCGCCGGCTCGTCGTTGGCCTTCGCCGGCAAGTACCAGGGCGAGGTGTTCACCGGCACGTTCCCCGACTTTCGCACGACGCTCGCGTTCGATCCGGCCGACCTGACCGGCGCCAAGCTTGACGTGACGATCCCGATCGCGACCGCGACCACCCGCAACGACGACTACGACGGCGAAATGCGCGGCGCGTCGTTCTTCGATGCCGCCCGCTTCGCCCAGGCGACCTACACCGCGACCCGGTTCCGCGACCTGGGCAACGGCCGATACGCCGCCGACGGCGAGCTCGCGCTGCGCGGCGTGCGCAAGCCGGTCACGCTGACCTTCACCTGGACCCCGGGCCCGCGCCCGCTGCTCTCGGGCCGGGCGACCGTGCGTCGCCTGGATTTCGGCGTCGGCGGCGGCGAATGGGCCGACACCGGCACGATCCCCGACGAAATCGCGGTCGCCACCCGGGTCTACCTCAAGCCTGCGAACTGACGTCGCGCCGCCCGCCGTCAGGCCAGCGTCCGCCGCACCGCGTCGGCGTCGAACGGCCAGTCCAGTTCGACGCCGCGCGTGGCATCGTGCAGTACGGGCACCCGGGTGCCGTAGCGCGTCTCAAGCGCGTCGTCGTCATCGATGAAGACGCTGTCGAACGCAGGCGCGCGCGCCTGCGCCAGCACCTCGAGCGCGAGATCGCACAGATGACAGTCGTCGCGCTGGTACAGGATCAGGGCCGGGGTCGTCATGCGGCGTCGCGTCAGGCATAAAACGGGAAGCGGGCCGTAGAATAGCGCGATGGCCGTCAGCACCTTCGACCTCTACAAGATCGGCATCGGGCCGAGTTCCTCGCACACCGTCGGGCCGATGCGCGCCGGTGCCCGCTTCGTCGCGCGCTGGCTCACCGAGCCCGGCCGCCTGCACGAGGTCGTGCGCGTGCGCGCGGAGGTCTTCGGCTCGCTGGCGCTGACCGGCCGCGGCCACGGCACCGACAAGGCGCTGATGATGGGGCTGGAAGGGCACATGCCCAACCGCATCGACCCGGACATCATCCCCGATGCGCTGGCACGCATCCGCGGCGAACGCCGGCTGCGGCTGGGCGGCACCCACGAGATCGACTTCGACGAGAAGCGCGATCTGGTGATGAACAAGCGCCAGAAGCTGCCGTTCCACACCAACGGCATGCGCTTCACCGCCTACGGCGCCGACGATGCGGTGATCGCCACGCGCGATTACTACTCGGTCGGCGGCGGCTTCGTCGTCAACCAGGACGAGGCGGCCGAAGACCGCATCGTCGCCGACACCACCCAGGTGCCCTACCCGTTCGCCAGCGGCGACGAGCTGATCCGCCAGGCGCAGGACAGCGGTCTGGGCATCGCCCGGCTGATGCTGGAGAACGAAAAGGTCTGGCGCAGCGAGACCGAGATCCTCGATGGCCTGCGCGAACTGTGGGCGGCGATGCAGTCGTGTGTCGCGCGCGGCATCCGCGAGGGCGGCACCCTGCCAGGGGGGCTGCACGTCACCCGCCGCGCGCCGGCGCTGCATGCCGAGCTCGCCGCCAAGCCCGAAGCGGCGATGCGCGACCCGCTGACCGTACTCGACTGGGTCAATCTCTATGCGCTCGCGGTCAACGAGGAGAACGCCGCGGGCGGGCGCGTGGTCACCGCGCCGACCAACGGTGCGGCCGGCATCCTGCCGGCGGTGCTGCACTACTACGACCGCTTCATCCCCAATGCCAATGAGCAGGGCGTGTTCGACTTCCTGCTGACCGCGGCCGCGGTGGGCATCCTCTACAAGGAGAACGCCTCGATCTCCGGCGCCGAAGTCGGCTGCCAGGGCGAGGTCGGCGTGGCCTGCTCGATGGCGGCCGCCGGACTGACCGCGGCGCTGGGCGGCACGCCGAGCCAGATCGAGAACGCCGCCGAGATCGGCATGGAACACAACCTGGGCCTGACCTGCGATCCGATCGGCGGCCTGGTGCAGATTCCGTGCATCGAGCGCAATGCGATGGGGGCGGTGAAGGCGATCAACGCCTCGCGCATGGCCTTCCGCGGCGACGGCAAGCACAAGGTCAGCCTGGACAAGGTCATCCGCACGATGCGCGAGACCGGCCGCGACATGCGCGACAAGTACAAGGAAACCTCGCGCGGCGGTCTGGCGGTGAACGTCATCGAGTGCTGAGCCGCCTGCGCGGCGCCTCGCCTACCGCAAACGGAAACGGCGCGCCGCGGTCGCGGCACGCCGTTTTGGGAGACGCGTGGATCAGGCGCGGATCGACAGCGTCAGGCTGAACTGCCACGGCACCGGCTGGGCGTTCGGCTCGGGCGCACGGTCGGGGTTGTCGCTGCCCAGTGCCAGGCCGCCGTTGAAACCGATCGACATCAGGCCGGTGAAGAACGAGAAGATCTCGGCAAAATGGGCCAGGAAGTTCGGGCCGCCGTTCTTCAGCTCGTCGGTGGCATTGATGAAGGCCTGGTCGACGTTCTGGATGTTGCCGTTCTGGTCGACGGCGATGAAGCCACTGCCGTTCTCGTTCTCCAGCAGCACGTTGCCGTCGCGCACGGCGGCATCGAGCAGCCGGCCGCCGCCGGCGAATTCCTGGAACGACAGGTCGCCGTAGGTGTTGCTGTCGACGCCGGAGATCTGCACGCCGTAGTCGCCGTCGGTGATCGTCACCACCGAGGCCACTGTCGCGCCATTGCCGCCCTGCTCCCACGGCGTGGTCTCGATCGTGACCTTGGTCCCGTCGTCGAGCAGGAAGGTGGTCTGGCCCCAGAAATCGAAGGCGTGCTTGCCGTCGATCTCGACGTGGGGATCGCCCCAGATCCGGTAGTTCTCACCCGTGTTCTTGTTGAACACCACCACCTCGTCGTTGTCGCCGGCGGTGATGCGGTAGTTGTCGTTCTCGAACTGCACACGGCCGTCGGCGGTGCGCTGGGTGCTGGCCGAGCTCTGCGTCGACGGCAACTGGCCGCTGACGCTCAACGAGACGGACATGCTCAAGGAGGATGGATTGGACATGATGGGATACCCCTGTGATCGACATGGAAACTGAATGACGCCATTCCAGCGCGCCGTTCAGCCTGCCGCCATCCGGGCCAACCCCATCTAGGGCTTGCCCCACCCTTGTCGCGGGTCAGCGCCGCGTGCAGGCCAGGACATCGTCGAGCAGCGCGGCCGCGGTGACCTCCGCGCCAGCGCCCGGGCCCTGGATCACCAGTGGCTGTTCGCGGTAGCGGTCGCTGTGGATCGCCACACGGTTGTCGGTCCCGCCGCCTGCGCACAGGGGGTGCAGTGCGGGCAGCGCACGCAGGCCGACGCTGGCACCGCCAACCGCATCGAAACGCCCCACCACGCACAGCCGCAGCCCTTCAGCGGACGCGGCGGTCCAGCGCGCCTCGAGCGCGGCATCGAGCTCGGCGAAGCCGTCATCGAGCGCTGCGGCAGCGCATCGGGCCAACGCCGGCGGCACCAGCGATTCGACCGCCACCTGGTGCGCGGACAGCGGCAGGCCCGACGCCCTCGCGAGAATCAGCAGCTTGCGGCGCACGTCCTCGCCCGACAGATCGATGCGCGGATCGGGCTCGGTGAAGCCGGCGGCGCGGGCCTCCTGCACCCACGTCGAAAACGGGCGGCTACCGTCGAACCGGGCGAACAACCAGGCCAGCGACCCCGACAGCACCCCCTCGACCGCGTGGATGCGGTCGCCGCCGGCGACCAGCGCGCGCAGGCTGCGCAGCAACGGCAGCCCCGCGCCGACCGTGGCACTGTCGCCGTAGCGGCCGCCGCCTTCACTGCCGACCGCCTCGGCAATCGCCTGCGCCCGGCCGAGCTCGCCGCCGGTGCCGAGCTTGTTGGCGGTGACCACGTGCACGCCGCGCGCCAGCCACTCGGGATGCCAGTCGGCGACGGTCTCGCTGGCAGTCGCATCGACGACGATATCGCCCGGCCGCGGGCTCTCACCCTCGGCCCAGGGCGGAAAGCCGTTGCGCCGACTCGCCGCGGTGCGCGCCTGTTCGAGCACCGCCACCGGATCGTCGCCGCAGGCGATCTGCGTGCGCGAATTGCAGATCCGCGCCACGGCCGGCAGCGCCACGCCCTGCGCGGCCAGCCGCTGATAGCGCGCGACGAAGGCACTGCCGACGGTGCCGGTGCCCAGCAATGCGAGCCGGGCGGGCTGCGGCTGCGTCCGGCGCGCACGGCGCAGGGCCACGACCGTGCTCATGCGTCGGCTCCGGCGCGGATCGCCGGCGCCTGGCCGGCGACCTTGGCCGCGCGCGCCAGCGCTGCCTGCAAGTCGGCGAGCAGATCGTCGAGCGCCTCGATGCCGACCGACAGCCGCAACAGGCCCTCGGAAATGCCGGCCGCCTCGCGCGCCTGCGCGCTCATCGCGGCATGGGTCATCGTCGCCGGATGCGCGACCAGGCTCTCGACGCCGCCCAGCGACTCGGCCAGCGTGAAGTACTGCAGACCGTCGACGAACGCGCGCACCGCCGCGCGCGGATCGGGACCCGACAATTCGAACGACAGCATCGCGCCGAATCCCGACTGCTGGCGCGCGGCGACCGCGTGCCCGGGATGCGAGGCCAAGCCCGGGTAGTGCACCTTCGCCACCGTCGGATGCGCGTCCAGCAAGTCGACGATGCCGGCGGTGTTCTCCTGGTGCACGCGCAGCCGCGCATCGAGCGTGCGCAGCCCGCGCAGGGTCAGGAAGCTGTCGAACGGCGAGCCGGTGATGCCCAGCGCATTCGCCCACCACGCCAGTTGCGCGTGCACCTCGGCATCGCGCGCGACCACCGCGCCGCCGACGACGTCGCTGTGCCCGTTGATGTACTTGGTGGTCGAATGCAGCACCACGTCGGCGCCGAACGCGATCGGCCGCTGCAGCGCCGGCGACAGGAAGGTGTTGTCGACCACGGTCAGCGCACCGGCGCGCTGCGCGGCCTCGATGACGAAACGCAGGTCGGTGATGCGCAGCAAGGGATTGGAGGGCGTCTCGATCAGCACCAGCTTCGGCCCGCGGGCCAGCGCATCGGCCAGCGCGCGCGGGTCGGTGAGATCGGCGGTGACCAGTTCGAAATGCCCCTTGCGTGCCAGCGCATCGAACAGCCGCCAGCTGCCGCCGTAGGCGTCGTGCGGCACCACCAGCCGGTCACCGGGCTGCAACAGCGTATTGAGCACCAGCGTGATCGCGGCCATGCCGGTCGGTGTGACCACCGCGCCGGCGCCGCCCTCGAGCGCGGCCAGCGCCTCGCCGAGCAGGTCGCGGGTGGGGTTGCCGCTGCGCGTGTAGTCGTACTCGCGCTTGCGCTCGAAGCCCTCGAAGCTGAAGTTGCTCGACAGCACGATCGGCGGTGTCACCGCGCCGTAGGCCGGATCGCGGTCGATGCCGGCGCGCACCGCGCGTGTGCCGGGGCGGCACGCGGCCGGATCGAAGGACGGGCTCTGGATGCTCATGCGGGATCTCCGTGGTCGGTGTCGCGCAGGGCGACGGCCAGGATGGCGTCGATGCGATCGGTTTCCTTGAGGAAGGCGTCATGGCCATAGGGCGAGCGCAGCACGCGCAGCCGGCCGTGCGGGCCAAGGCCCTCGAGCAGCGTCACCGCGTCGGCCAGCGGTACCAGCCGGTCACCCTCGACCGCGACGACGGTCGTCGGCACTCGGATCTGCGCCGGCTCGATCCGATGCAGGTCGATCGATTCGGACAACCGCAGCCACGCGGCGACCGGTGTGCGAGCGACGTAGCGCGCACCGGCGGCGTCGAGATAGTCCTCGGCCGCCACGCGCACGCGGCCGTTGACGACCTCGGGCGCAGCGTCGAAGCGCTCGGCGAACTCCTCGGGCGTGCGGTAGCTGAGCATCGCGAACTGCCGGGCCAGCGACAGGCCTTGCGCGTCGGCGCACTGCAACTGCCCCAGCGCGACGGTCTGGCGCTGCAGCGCACGCCACGCGGCGGCATAGGGATGGGCGCGGTGCGCGCCGCTGACCGCGACCAGCCGCTGCAGCCGGCCGCCGTGGCGCACCGCGAACTGCAGTCCGACCAGCGCACCGTAGGAATAGCCGACAAAGGCGTGCAGCACCGGGATGTCGAGCGCGTCGAGCAGCGCAGCGATCGCATCGGCCTGGTCGGTGGTGTCGATCGGCGCATCGAGCGCGCCGTCGGCGCCGATGAAATCGAAGGCCAGCACCTGCGCACGCGCCGGGTCGAGCGCACGTCCCTTCCCGACCAGCGTCTCGGACCAGCCCGGCTCGGAATACGAAGCGCTCGAGGCGACATGGCGATGCGCGGAGATCCCGCCGGCCACGAACACCACCGGCGCACCTGGCCTGCCGCGCAGTTCGTAGCGCAGGCCGACGTGGCGCAGCCCAGCGTGGCGCATCGGCAGCGCGATATCGATGCGGCCGCGCACGGCGCGGTCTTCGGTCGCGGCGTTGGAGGGCGGCGACGTGGGCAAGAAGGCCGGATCGGGACCGGCATCGAAATAGCGGGGCGCGGTGTCGACAAGACTCATGGCGATGTCCAGGTGGGAACGGACCATCGCGTCTTGCGGGGGATGCCGGAAGCCGCCGACTCGGCGGATGCGTTGCCTCGATGTCGAAGCGACACACGACCATCTTCCGGTGGACGCACAGGTCCCCGCAGGACTTGGCACCGCGACGGGGCCCGCGCAGCGCGCGGATCCCATCAGGTTGCCCCGGCATCAAAGGGCCTGTCCCTCCGCCGGTCTCGATGGATGTCGCGCAGGTTGCCAGCGTCCACTCACGATGTCAATCGCTTCATCCGGATGCAGAGATGGAATTTGTACGGAGCGATGCCGCGGATCGGCCGCTGCGCCACCGATGCCGCCGGCGCCCAGGAACACCAGGCCAATAGCCGACGGGCGATGGCCCGGCATAATCGAGTGCATGCGCCGCTTCCCTCCTCCCGGTCAGGCCCGGCGCGCGAGCCCCCGCGGCCCGAGAGTCGGTGCCGCGCTCGCCAGCGGCCTTGCGGGCCTGGCGCTTGCGCTGCCACCGGCCGTCGTTTCGGCCCAGACGCCGTCCAGTGGCGCATGGCCGGCATCGCCGCCCGCGCCCACCCAGTGGTCGCCGGGAACCGCCGTGCCGCCAGTTGTCCGGCTGCAGCGGCAGCCCGTTGGCAGGCGCGTGGGCATCGTCGCGGAGAACACCCTGGCCGGCCCGGTGGAAGTGCTGCTGACCGCCGACGGCGCGACGCCGGGCAGCGATCCGCCGCTGCCGGCCCGGGCGACCGTCCCGGCGTATGGCCGCACGCTCGTGGCCTGGCTGCCCGATGCCGCCGACAGTGCGGTCACTCTCGCACTCACCGCCGTGCCCGGCCATCCCGGCGCGCGCCCGCGCGATGTCGAGTACGGCTACCCGCTGCGCGGCGCCCCGCTGCGGGTCGCCCAGGGCTTCGGCGGTGGCTTCAGCCATCGCGCCCCCGAGCACGCCTACGCCGTGGATTTCGCGGTCGACGCAGGCACGCCGGTCCTGGCCGCGCGCGACGGCGCCGTCATGCAGACCGAGGTCGCGATCGGGGGCAATACGCGCATCGGCACGGCGCACGACGACCCGGCCCGCGCGAACTTCGTGCGGGTGCTGCACGACGACGGCACGATGGCGCTGTACGCGCACCTGCAGCGCGGCGGCGTAATCGTCGCGCCGGGCGAGCGCGTGCGCCGCGGCCAGATCCTCGGCTTTTCCGGCGACACCGGCGCCAGCACCGGCCCGCACCTGCATTTCGCGGTCCAGGCCAACCGCGGCCTGCGCCTGGAATCGCTGCCGTTCCGCATGTTCGGCCCCGGCGGAATCCTGCGCTTCTCCGCGCCTCCACCGGACTGAACCGACCCGCCGCGTATAATCGCCGGCTCCCTGAAGCCTCGAGACCGCACGCGCGCGCGTGCGCCGCCTGCATGCCCGACGTCGCCACCGAAGCCGCCCGCCGCCGTACCTTCGCGATCATCTCGCATCCCGACGCCGGCAAGACCACCCTCACCGAGAAACTGCTGCTGTTCGGCGGTGCGATCCAGATGGCCGGCTCGGTCAAAGGGCGCAAGGCCGCCCGCCATGCGACATCCGACTGGATGGCGCTGGAGAAGGAGCGCGGCATCTCGGTCACCAGTTCGGTGATGCAGTTCCCCTACGAGGGCCGCATCGTCAATCTGCTCGACACGCCCGGCCACGCCGACTTCGGCGAAGACACCTATCGCGTGTTGACCGCGGTCGATTCGGCCTTGATGGTCATCGACGTCGCCAAGGGCGTCGAGGAGCGCACGATCAAGCTGATGGAGGTGTGCCGCATGCGCGACACACCGATCATGACCTTCATCAACAAGCTCGACCGCGAGGGCAAGGACCCGGTCGACCTGCTCGACGAGGTCGAGCGGGTGCTCGGCATCCAGTGCGCCCCGGTGACCTGGCCGATCGGCATGGGCCAGCGCCTGAAGGGCGTCGTGCACCTGCTCACCGGCGAGGTGCACCTCTACGAGCAGGGACGCAACTTCACCCGCCAGGACTCGACGATCTTCCCGTCGCTGGACGCGCCCGGCCTGGCCGCGCGGATCGGCGAGGCGATGCTGGCCGACCTGCGCGACGAACTGGAGCTGGTGCAGGGCGCCAGCCATCCGTTCGACCTTGCGGCCTATCGCGCCGGGCGGCAGACGCCGGTGTTCTTCGGCTCGGGCGTCAACAACTTCGGTGTGCAGCCGCTGCTCGATTTCTTCGTCGAACACGCACCGCCGCCGCAACCGCGGCCGACCACCACGCGTACGGTGGCGCCGCAGGAAGACAAGCTAACCGGCTTCGTGTTCAAGATCCAGGCCAACATGGACCCGCAGCACCGCGACCGGGTCGCGTTCATGCGCGTGTGCTCGGGTCGGTTCGCCGCCGGCATGAAGGCCTTCCACGCGCGCAGCGGCAAGGAGCTCAAGCTCGCCAATGCGCTGACGTTCATGGCCAGCGACCGCGAAATCGCCGCCGAGGCCTATCCGGGCGATGTGATCGGCATCCACAACCACGGCACGATCTCGATCGGCGACACGTTCACCGAAGGCGAACCGATCGCCTTCACCGGCATCCCCAACTTCGCGCCCGAGCTGTTCCGCCGTGCGCGCCTGCGTGACCCGCTCAAGCTCAAGCAGTTGCAGAAGGGCCTGGCGCAGCTCAGCGAGGAAGGCGCGACCCAGTTCTTCAAGCCGCTGATGAGCAACGACCTGATCCTGGGCGCGGTCGGCGTGCTGCAGTTCGACGTGGTCGCCTACCGGCTCAAGGACGAGTACGGCGTGGACGCGATCTTCGAGCAGGTGCAGGTCTCGACTGCGCGCTGGATCCGCTGCGCGGACCCCAAGACGCTCGAGGACTTCCGCGACAAGCACGCAGGCAATCTCGCGATCGACGCGGCCGACCAATTGGTCTATCTGGCGCCGACCCGGGTGAACCTGCAACTGGCCGAAGAGCGCGCACCGGGTGTCGAGTTCCTGGCCACGCGCGAGCATGCGCACGCGATGCCGGCCGTCTGACGGCCGGCTCGACCGGCGCGGTCTGACAGGACCGCGCCGCGGGGGTCATAATCCGGTCGGTCCCTCCCCCGCCGGACACCCATCATGCCCTCCCCCGCCCTGTCGCTCCGCGAGAAGCGCGAGGAATTCGCCAGCGCGCTGACCCACGGCCTCGGCGCGACCGCCGCACTGGCGGCGAGCGCAGTGCTGATCACGCTCGCCGCGCTGTTCGGCAACGGCTGGCAGCTCGGCGCCTCGATCGTCTTCGGCGTCACGCTGCTGCTGCTCTACCTGGCCTCGACGCTCTATCACGCCGTCCACCATCCGGTCCTCAAGGGCCGGCTGAAGGTGTTCGACCATTGCGCGATCTACCTGCTGATCGCCGGCACCTACACCCCGTTCACGCTGATCGGGCTGCGCGGCACACTGGGCTGGTGGCTGTTTGGCACCATCTGGACGCTGGCATTGGCCGGCGTGGTCTTCAAGCTGTTCTACACCGGCCGCTTCCGTGGCCTGTCGACCGCGATCTATGTGGCGATGGGCTGGCTGGTGGTGATTGCGATCGGCCCGGTCGCCGCTGCGCTCGATACCTGGACGCTGAGCTGGATCATCGCCGGCGGCGTGTTCTACACCCTGGGCACGTTCTTCTATATGCGCGAGTCGATTCCCTACGCGCATGCGATCTGGCACCTGTTCTGCATCGCCGGCAGCGTCTGCCACTACGTCGCGGTGCTGGCGCAGGTCGTCCCGGCACGCTGAAGCCAATGGCTGGCGGCGCCGACCGCGCAGCCGGGCGCTGAACGCGCCGCAACGGATTCACCCGGGCTTGATCGATCCGGCGGGATGGTGCCTCGCAAACAGGATGCGAGCCGCGATGACCGATTCCACGCCCACTGCCGTACCGCCGCAGCGTCCGCCCGCCGCACGCCTGCGCGGCGCGTTCTCCGGACACCCAGGGCGCATCGTGCTGGGGGTGATCGCAGTCCTGGTGCTGCTGCTGATCATCTTCTGGGACTGGAACTGGTTCAAACGCCCGGTCGAGCGCATCGTCCACGCGCAGACAGGACGCGTGCTGCAGATCGGCGGCGACCTCGATGTCGACCTGGGTCGGGTGACCACCGTGCGTGCGGACCGTCTGCGTTTCGCCAACGCCGACTGGGCCAAGGACAGGACCATGGCCGCGGCAGACCGGCTGGAGCTGCAGGTCGAGGTCTTCCCGCTGCTGCGTGGCCGTATTCGACTGCCCGAGATTCGGCTGGCGCGCCCGGTCCTGCTGCTCGAGACCAATCCCGACGGCGGTGGCGGCAACTGGACGCTCGACATGGGCGATGGCGACGGCGAGCCGATGCAGATCCGCCGTCTCTGGGTCGACGATGGGCGCCTGCGCTTCGTCGACGCACCGAGCAAGACCCGCGTCGATGTACGCCTGGCCAGCCGGCCCTCGCGCGCGGGCGCCGACGCCGCGCCGGCGATTGCGATCGAGGGTGACGGCCAGTGGAGCGGCAACCGCTTCACGCTCGAAGGCGTGGCCGAGTCGCCGCTCGCGCTGCAGGACGAAGACAAGCCCTACCACCTCGACCTGCGCGCGTCGGCGGGCACGACCCACGCACACGCGCGCGGCAGCCTTACCGCGCCGTTCGAACTGCGCGACTTCGACCTGCAGTTCGCGCTGTCGGGCCGCAACCTGGACCATCTGTACCCACTGGTCGGCGTCGCGTTGCCCGACACCCCGCCCTACGCCCTCGACGGGCGCCTGACTCGCGACGGCCAGACCTGGCATTACGATGGCTTCACCGGCAAGGTCGGCCAGAGCGACCTCGGCGGGTCGGCCGCTTTCACCGTCGGCGGCGAGCGACCGTTCCTGAAGGCCGACCTGGTGTCCAGGCGCCTGGATTTCGATGATCTGGCCGGCTTCATCGGCGGCACCCCGGACGCCGAAGGCGATACCCCACTGGATCCCGAACTCGTCCAGCGCGAACAGGCGCTGGCCGCAAAGGGCAAGGTGATTCCCGACACCCCCTATGAACTGGGCAAGTTGCGCTCGATGGACGCCGACGTGCGTTTGCGTGCGCAACGCATCAATGCCCCCAAACTGCCGATCGACGACATGGATGCCCACCTCAAGCTCGAGGCCGGGCTGCTCCGGCTCGATCCGCTGAACTTCGGCGTCGCGGGCGGCAACATCCGCTCGACCATCCGGATGGATGCGCGCAACGACACCATCGACACCCGGCTCCAGGCCAGCGTCCGCCGCGTCGACCTGGGCGGCCTGTTCCCCGACACCGCCCTCGCCAGCCAGGCAGTGGGCAAGATCGGCGGCGATTTCAACCTCGCCGGCACCGGCAACTCGGTTGCCGCGATGCTGGGCAGCGCCAATGGCGACATCGCCGTCGGAATGGGCAAGGGCCGGGTCAGCAACATGCTCGTCGAATTGGCGGGGATCGACATCTACGAAACCCTGAAGTACCTGATCGGCAAGGACAAGCAGATTCCGGTGCGCTGCGCATTCGCTGATTTCGGCGTACAGAAGGGCGTCATGCAAAGTCGCGCGCTAGCATTCGACACCACCGACACGCTCATCGTCGGCGACGGCCGCATCGATCTCGGCCAGGAGACGCTGGACCTGGAACTGCGCCCGCGGCCCAAGGACCGCAGCATCCTCGCGCTGCGCTCGCCGCTGGTGATCGGCGGCACCTTCGCCGATCCCAGTTTCCGCCCCGACATGGCCCGCCTGGGCCTGCGTGGCGCGATCGCCCTTGCGCTCGGCTCGATCGCGCCGCCTGCAGCACTGCTGGCGACCCTGGAGTTGGGCGGCGGCGAGGACAGCGACTGCGGCGGCGCCTACGCCAAGTGAGCCTCAGCGGCCGTGGCGGTCGTCGCCTGGATTGTCGACCGCCGGCGCGGCAGCCCCCGCCGGGTGCCAGTCGCGGATGAAGTAGAGCGGACGCTGCTTGGACTCCTCGTACAGGCGGCCCAAGTACTCCCCGATCACGCCCAGCGCCACCAGTTGCACGGCGCCCAGGAACAGGATCACGGCCATCATCGTCGGCCAACCGGCCACGCGGTCGCCGAACAGCATCGCCTTGGCGATGACCCACAGCGCGAACGCGAAGGCCCCGAACGCGGTGAACACACCCACGTAGGTCGCCAGGCGCAACGGCGCGGTCGAGAAACTGGTCACGCCTTCGAGCGCGAAGTTCCACAGCCGCCAGAAGCCGAACTTCGTGCGCCCCGCCAGACGCGCATGCCGCTGGTAAGGCAACGCGACGCGGTTGAATCCGATCCAGCCGAACAGCCCCTTCATAAAGCGGTGCCGCTCGCGCAACTGGCGCAGCGCGGCCAGCGCACGCGGCGAGAGCAACCGGTAGTCGCCCGTATCGGCCGGCACGGGTGTCTTGGCGAGCCGCTGCATCACCCGATAGAACACGTGCGCGGTGAGCTTCTTGATCCACCGCTCGCCCTCGCGGCTGACCCGGGTCCCGTGGACATCGTCGTAGCCCTGGCGCCACAGCGCGACGAAGCGCGGGATCAGTTCCGGCGGATCCTGGCCGTCGGCATCGAGGATCATCGCCGCCCCCTCCGTGACCAGGTCCAGGCCGGCGGTCAGCGCGATCTCCTTGCCGAAGTTGCGCGACAGCCGTAGCAGCGACACGCGGCGATCCGATACCGCCAGCCCCTGCAGCACCTCCCAGGTTCCGTCGGTACTGCCGTCGTCGACATACAGCACGCCGACATCGATCCCGTCGTCGGCGAGCGTGTCCATGACCGCCGCGATCCTGGGGTGCAACAGCGGTAGCGACCGCGCCTCGTCGAACGCGGCGATGACGATCGTCAGCCGCTCGGCCTGCACGCCGGCGCTCATCGCAGCGCCTCCAGATAGCCCTCGCCGCCGATCTGGCGCGCATTGCGTTCAATCCACTGTGCCCGGCGCTGCACATACGGACCCGGACGCGCGGCGTTGTAGCGCCGCGGACTCGGCAGTACCGCCGCCAGCCGCGCACTCTGCGCACGCGATAGTTGCGCCGCGTCCTTGCCGAAATGCGCGCGCGCGGCCGCCTGGGCGCCGTAGATGCCGTCGCCGAACTCGGCGACGTTCAAGTAGACCTCCAAGATCCGGGTCTTGGGCCAGAGCAGTTCGATCAGCACCGTGTACCAGGCCTCCAGCCCCTTGCGCACCCAACTGCGCCCGCTCCACAGAAACAGGTTCTTCGCCGTCTGCTGGCTGATCGTGCTCGCGCCCCGGGTCGAGCGGCCACGCGCGTTGTGCGCGCGTGCACGCTCGATCGCCTCGAGATCGAAGCCGCGGTGCCGCGCGAAGTTCTGGTCCTCGGCGGCGATCACCGAGACCGCGAGCGACGGCGCGATCTGATCCAGATCGCGCCACTGGTGGTAGAGCACGAAATCGGCCTCGCCGCCGGTCCAGGCCTCGACCTGGCGGAGCGCCATGACCGTCGAGAACGGCGGATCGATCACGCGCAGCACCAGGACCTGCAGCACGGTGAACCCGATCGCCAGCACCGGCAGCCACAGCAGCCGGCGCAGCCACCGGCGCCGACGCGGTGCCACATCCCGATGTCCAACGCCTGCTTGCGCCGCGTTGCCCTCGCCCCCATCTTCTCGAACCGACTGCATCATGGCGGCCACTGTATCGGGCACGCCCGATGCCGCCAATCGCCGCCGCTTTCCGACGAACCCATGACCGAAACCTCCGCTCCCGACAGCGACCGGCTGTCCCGCTTCCTGCTCCAGCGCGCCGGCGTGCGCGGCGTCCGCGTGCACCTGACCGAGACCTGGCGCCGGGTCCTGGCGAACGCCCGCTATCCCGCCTCGGTCGAAGTCCTGCTGGGCGAGGCCTGCGCGGCCGCCGCACTGTTCACCGGCCATGCCAAGGTCGATGGGCGGCTGTCGGTGCAACTGCGCGCATCCGGCCCGCTGCGCGCGCTGTTTGCCGAATGCACTGCCGCCGGCACCATCCGCGGCATCGCGCGGATCGCCGAGACGGGCGCTGCGACCATCTCGCGCGACCTGCGCGCGCTCGGCGACGACGCGATCCTGGCGCTGACGATCGAAAACCCCGCCCAGGGCCGCGACCCGATGCGCTACCAGGGCCTGGTCGGCCTGCAATCCGAATCGCTGTCGGGTGCGTTCGAAGACTACTTCCGCCAGTCCGAACAACTGCCCACGCGCGTGCTGCTCGCGGTCGAAGGCGACCACGCCGCCGGGCTGATGCTGCAGAAGCTGCCGGGCGACGAGGGCGACGAGGACGGCTGGAACCGGGCGAGCATCCTGTTTGACACGCTCTCGACCGGCGAACTGCTTCGATGGCCCGTCGAGACGCTGTTGGCGCGCTTGTTTCCCGACGACGATCCGCAGTTGCTCGGCGAACGCCCGCTGGCCTTCGCCTGCTCGTGTTCGCGCGAGCGCGTGGAGGCGATGCTGGTCTCGCTGGGCGAAACGGAGGCCCGCGCGGCGGCCATCGATGGCGAGGCGTCAGTGACTTGCGAGTTCTGCGGTCGTGTCTACCGATTCTCCGAGGACGAGATCGAGCGCTTGCTCGCGGCCCCGGTGGCCAGCGGCGAGGTCTCGGACCGGTTGCAGTAGGGGCCCTGCCGGAACAGCGGCAGGATTGTTAAATAAACATAAACCCTCTAGAGTAGGGTCGGTGAATCTGGGGAACTTCCCGGCAACGACCGGGTCACATCGGCCATGCGACTGTCCTTGACGCCACTGCTGCTCGCCTCGTCCCTCGCGCTGTGCATGGCGACGGGTGCGCATGCGCAGGAAAGGCGCAACCAGACCGTGCTGCCGGTCCTCGACACTTCCGGCAAGGTCGAAGCCTTCCTCGTCCTCGAACCGGCCACGCCGCACCAGGCGGGCGGACGCTGGCGCATGGGCGAAAACCGATTCGACGCCGCCTTCGGCCTGGAACCCGGCAGCTCGCTGGCCTTGCTGTGCAGCCCGGGCAGCAGCTTCAACGGCGCCGTGAGCAGCCTGGCGCGCAACTGCCAACTCGCTTCGCTCGACGACCCGGCCCCCGGCAACCGTCGGGCGACCGCGACCGCGTCCTTCAGCCGCCCCAGTGGCGGCGCCGGCGTGACGCTCGGCGAAGGCCGCGACACCCTTCCCGGCTGGCTGACCCCGGCACGAGGCGGCTCCGCCGGCCGGGTCGACGTCCACGACCTGACCGTGTTTGCCAGGAAGAACATCGGCGACGACGCGTATGTCTCGCTGGCCGGGACACTCGCCAAGGCCACCCTGATCCCGTCGGCGACCGCCCCGGCCGACCTCAGCGGACATTGGACCAGCAGCAGCGTCAGCGTCGGCGGCGGCATCGGGCGCTTCAGCGCCAACATCGTCGGCCAGGTGGTCGACACCCCGGGGCTTCCGAAGTGGGAAGGCCTGGGCGTAGGCGTCAGCTGGCGCACGCCCTGGAGCGGGCAGCTCACCGTCGGCGCCGAGAACGTCGTCACCCGCGGAAAGAACCCGTTCTCGCGCATGGCCGACCTGCCCGACGATGACGGTGCCGTGCCGTACATCCGGTACCAGCAGGATCTGTAGCCCGCTGCTGAATCGCGCATTCAGCTTAAGCAAGGTCATTTGGCGCTTGCAGCGCAATTTCACAAAGCGCACGCATTTCGTTAACGCCTCTTTAATTTCTCTTTCACCCTCGCTAGTATCGGCCGAAGCCTTGCAGAATTTGGCGTCTCACTTGACGTCATCTGCAGGTTCTCACGGGGGCAATCCCAAGACTCACTTGGAGAGAGAGAAGTATGATCTTGAAGACCAACAGGCTGCGCGACGCGATCAGCCTTGCCATCGTCGCCGGCGCGACGACGTTCGGTGGTACCGCCTTTGCGCAATCCGGCGACAGCACGACGACCCTCGATCGGATCGAGGTCACCGGTTCGCGCATCCGCCAGGTGGATGTCGAGACAGCGCAGCCCGTTCTATCTGTCACGCGGCAGGATCTTGAAGCGCAGGGTTTCAGCACTATCGCCGACGTGCTGCAGAACATCTCCGCAGCGGGCGCCCCGACATTCAGCCGTGCATCGCCGCTGACTGCGAATCAGGAGGCCGGCGGGCAGTACATCTCGCTGCGCAATCTCGGCGCGCAGCGCACGCTCGTCCTGGTGAACGGCAAGCGCCTGGGCATCAGCCCGAACGGCTACCAAGACGTCTCCGCCATTCCGATGGTGATGGTCGAGCGCATGGAGATCCTCAAGGACGGCGCCTCGGCCGTCTACGGCTCCGACGCAATGGCGGGCGTGATCAACATCATCACCCGCAAGAACTTCGATGGTGCGCAGGCAAATGCCTACTACGGACAGTACAGCCAGGGTGACGGCGAAGAGACCACCTTCGACTTCCTGATCGGTTTCTCGGGCGAGCGGGGATCCCTCACCATTGGCGCCGAGAGCCACAAAGAAGAGGCAGTATGGGCAAAGGATCGCTGGTTCTCCCGCGACTCGGCGCCTGGATTTCCCGATCGCAGCCTTACCACCCATGGTCAGTGGGGCAACTACGACGCCGGCGTAAACAGCGCCCCAGGCAAGGAGCTTTGGTTTGCGCCCAACCGAGGCAGCAGCGCGATTGGAAGCGAGAACTTCCATCGGCAGACTGCGGACGACACGAGCCGGCCCAGTGACCAGATGCACGTCCAGACGCCGCTCGAGCGCCGAGCGCTGTATGTGAACGGCAATTACGACATCACCGATTCGATCCGTTTCACCACTGACCTGGGCTACATCCGCCGCGAGTCGAACCGTCAGATCGCCGGTTACCCAGTTCAGTCCAACGCGGCCGCGATCAATGCGCCGATGTCGGCCGACAGCTACTTCAACCCGACCGGGGGCGAGCGTGCTGTGACCTGGCGCCGTCGTGGCTGGGAAGTCCCTCGCACCACCGATACCAGGCTCACCAGCTGGCGCTTCACTGCCGCGCTTGAGGGCTCGTTCGACATCGGCGATCGGTTCTTCGACTGGGACGTCGGCTACATGTTCTCCGAGAACGAACAGACGACGGTCAACAACGGGAACTTCTATATCCCCGCCATTCGCGCAGCCGTCGGCCCGTCGTTCCTCAACTCGCAGGGCGTGGTCCAGTGCGGTACCCCCGATGCGCCGATCGCATTGACCTCGTGCGTGCCGTGGAACCCCTTCGCAGGCTTCGGCACCGGTTCGGTCGCCAATTCGCTCGACGACCCGGCGCTTCGCGCATTGATGTTCCGTGAGGAACATGCGATTGGCAAGACCGAGACCAATAACTACTTCGCCAATCTGTCGGGCTCGCTGTTCAGCCTGCCGGCAGGCGACCTCGGCTTCGCCGTGGGCCTGGAGCACCGCAAGGAGGAAGGCGGCTACTACCCCGATGCCATCGCCCAGTCCGGCAACTCGACGAACCTCGCGAGTGGTCCGACCTACGGCTCGTACTCGCTCGATGAGGTCTACGCAGAGCTCAACATTCCGTTGCTCGCAGAATTGCCGGGCGCAAAGGAGCTCAGCCTGAACGTGGCAAGCCGGTACTCCGACTACGACACGTTCGGCGACACGACCAACAGCAAGGCTGGCTTCAAGTGGCGTCCGATCGACGACTTGCTGGTGCGCGGCACATGGTCGCAAGGCTTCCGTGCACCGACCATCGGTAACCTGTATGGCGGTGGTTCGGAGACCTTCTCTACCGGATTCCAGGACCCCTGCGACAGCATCTACGGCGCAGCACGTGGCACGCCCCGTTGTCTCCAGGACGTCGCGGCGAACTACCGCCAGTTGCAGCGCGATTTCGTGCCCACCACGAGCGCGACCGCCAATGCGACCCCGGTGCCGTTCCGTAGCGGCTCCAATCCGAATCTACAGCCGGAGACCTCGGTGTCGAAGACGCTGGGATTGGTCTACAGCCCGAATTACGTTTCCGGCCTGAGCCTCGCGCTGGACTGGTGGAAGATTCGCATCGACGACACCGTTCTGCCTGACAGCCCGAACCAGATGCTTCGCGATTGCTACATCAACTTGGTCGAATCGCGGTGTGCTGGCTTCTCGCGCGACCCGGTAACCGGCATTGTCAACAAGCTGCTCTACGGTCAGCGCAACGCGGGCTACACCCAGACCGAAGGCTACGATCTGGATGTGCTCTACAACCTGGCGACCGACTACGGCCAGTTTGGCGCAAAGTGGATGACGACTTATGTAAGCAAGTACGAAACCACGACATCCAATGATGCAGGCGTGATTCCCTCGCAGAACAACGGGTTCTCAAGTTACTTCCGTATCCGCTCCAATCTGAGCCTCAGCTGGACCCTCGACGATTGGTCTGTCAATTGGGGCGTCCGCTACTTCTCGGGCTCCAAGGAATCGTGCTACGAGAAAGACATTCCCTCGCTCTGCAGCCTGCCGAACTATGCAGCGCCTGACACCCGCGGCCTGATCACGCCGATGAACGAACTGGGTTCCAACACGTTCCACGATGTCCAGGTGACCTACAAGGCGCCGTGGAAGGCAAGGATCTCGGTGGGTGCCAACAATGTGTTCGATCACTACTCCGCACCTTGGTACGGACAAGCACAGTCCAACTTCTCGTACTACGGCGGCTTCGATCTGGGACGCTTCGTGTTCATGAAGTATCAGCAGAACTTCTGACCGAAGGCATTGACAGCAACAAACGACTGCGGCCCGAAAGGGCCGCAGTTTTTTGTGCGCAGCAAGCACGCGTCGCCCTCCGAGCGTGAGCATTCGCGGCAACGACTTTGTCTTGCACGTCGATGCATCGCATCGATCTAAGAGCACTGCACCAGCCGGACAGGCTGGCTGCGATCACGCGAGCACGCGAGCACGCATGCCATGACATCGCAACAAGCATGGCTGTCCGCCCTAATGGCGCAAGCGTCATGAATGAAGGCGAGCTCTTATCGCGCTTTCAACGATGCGGATACCATGCTGCAATCACAGTAGAAACCGCACTCCTGCTCGTGGTCGATGCGATGGTGCGCCAACTGGAACTTCGACGCCGACAGCAAAAACGGCGTCACTCGCTCGGCTGCAATTTGCCGGTGGCCTTCCTGATCGCAACGATCGATATCCGACGAATCACCTCGGCACTAGCGTCCTCGCCAAATGCTCGACATAGGCGTCGAACTCCTCCTGCTGCATGCGAGCCTGGTGCAATTGCAGGTTCAGCTGCAGGAAGCCGACGTAGGCGGCGTAGGTCAGGCGCGCGCGGTGCTGGGCGTCCTCGCGGGCGAGTCCGGCCTGGCGGAACGACGCGGTCAGGTAGTCCAGGCGGCGCTTGGACACGCGCTCGATGACCGGCTGCACTGTGACGTGATCCTGCGCCTTGAGCAGCGCGCTGTAGATGACATGCGATTTGTACTCGCGCGCGACCATGTGGAACAGCGCGCGCAGGCGCTCGCGGGCGTCGGGCATCGACTCGAGCGCGCCGAACAGCGCCTCCTGCTCGACGTTCTCCCAGCGCTCGAGCGCGGCCTGCAGCAAGGCGTCTCGGGACGGAAAATGCCAGTAGAAGCTGCCCTTGGTCACGCCGAGGCGGCGGGCCAGGGGTTCGACGGCGACGGCCTGCACGCCAGCTTCGGCGATCAGGTCCAGCGCCGCCTGGGCCCAGTCGTCGGCGCTCAGGCGTCCCTGGCGCTCGGGCGCAGTGGTGCCGGTCCGGGCGGTGCCCGCGGCGGGCGGTGAAGCGGATTTGCTCATCGCGACAGTCTATCCATACGCCTGCGTCGGCAACAGTATCGACGCTGCGAAGACGCGCCGCGGCGCAGCATTGACTTCGGTCGTTCGCATTACCATACTCGACCGTACGGTCAAGATCGGCCCATTGGGGCGACGTCTCCGTCGCCCTCCCGCCTGCCTCGCCGACTGTCGGAGTCCATGATGAGTGTCGCGATCCCCTTCCTCGCCTTTCTCCTTGCCGGCGCGTTCGCCGCCTACCACCGGCTGCGACTCGCCTACTGGGCCGCGATCACGATCACGTTGTTGCTGGCCTGCTGGCTGCTTGGCGCCAATGCCACGGCGACCGTCGTCGCCGCCGTCGTCGTCGCGCTGATCGCGGTGCCGCTGTTGATCGCGCCGGTGCGCAAGGCGCTGATCACCGCGCCGCTGCTGACGTTCTTTCGCAAGGTACTGCCGCCGCTGTCGAAGACCGAACGCATCGCGCTGGAAACCGGCTCGGTCGGCTTCGAGGGCGAGCTGTTCACCGGCGATCCGGACTGGAACATTCTGCTGAACTATCCCAAGCCGCAGCTCACCGCCGAGGAACAGGCCTTCCTCGATGGGCCGGTCGAGACGCTGTGCGCGATGGTCGACGACTGGGAGCTGACCCATGTCCATGCCGACCTGCCGCCCGAGTTGTGGGCCTACATCAAGGAGAACCGCTTCTTCGGGATGATCATCCCCAAGGCCTACGGCGGTCTGGGCTTCTCGGCGCTCGCGCACCACAAGGTCATCCAGAAGCTGGCGTCGGTCTCGAGTGTGGTCAGCTCCACGGTCGGCGTGCCGAACTCGCTCGGTCCGGGCGAGCTGCTCAACCATTACGGCACCCAGGAGCAGAAGGACTACTACCTGCCGCGCCTGGCGGTCGGCCAGGAGGTGCCCTGCTTCGGCCTGACCGGTCCGTTCGCCGGCTCGGACGCGACCTCGATCCCCGACTACGGCATCGTCTGCAAGGGCGAGTGGAACGGCGCCAACGTGCTTGGTGTGCGGCTGACGTTCGACAAGCGCTACATCACGCTGGCGCCGGTCGCCACCTTGATCGGTCTGGCCTTCCGCATGTACGACCCCGAGGGTCTGATCGGCGATACCCAGGACATCGGCATCACGCTGGCGCTGCTGCCGCGCGACACCCCTGGCGTTGAGATCGGCCGCCGCCATTTCCCGCTCAACTCGCCGTTCCAGAACGGCCCGATCCGCGGCACGGATGTCTTCATTCCGCTGAGCCAGTTGATCGGCGGCGCCGAGATGGCCGGCAAGGGCTGGAACATGCTCAACGAGTGCCTGGCGGTCGGCCGTTCGATCACGCTGCCGTCGACGGCGAGCGGCGGTGCGAAGGCCGGCGCGGTGATCACCGGCGCCTATGCGCGCATCCGCAAGCAGTTCGGGCTGTCGGTCGGACGCTTCGAGGGGGTCGAGGAAGCGCTGGCGCGCATCGGCGCCAAGGCCTATGCGATCAGCGCGCTGTCGCAGGCCACGGCAGCCGCGGTGGACCGCGGCGATGTGCCGTCGGTGCCGTCGGCGATCGCCAAGTATCACTGCACGACGATGAGCCGCGAGGTCATCAGCGACGTCATGGACGTGATCGGCGGCAAGGGCATCATCCTGGGGCCGCGCAACTTCGCCGGCCGCAACTGGCAGGCCGCGCCGATCGCGATCACCGTCGAGGGCGCGAACATCATGACGCGCAGCCTGTTGATCTTCGGCCAGGGCGCGATCCTGTGCCATCCGTGGGTCATGAAGGAGATGAAGGCCGCGCAGGACCCGGATACCGCGGCGGGCCTGGAAGCGTTCGATCGCAGCCTGTTCGGCCACATCGGCTTTGCAATCTCCAATGCGGTGCGCTCGTTCTGGTTCGGCCTGACCGGCGCACGGATCGGCGCGGCACCCGGAGATGCCTACACCCGGCGCTACTTCCGCAAGCTCGACCGCTACTCGGCCAATCTTGCGCTGATGGCCGACGTGTCGATGCTGATGCTCGGCGGCAAGCTGAAGTTCAAGGAGTCGCTGTCGGGCCGGCTGGGCGACGTACTCAGCCACATCTATATGACCAGCGCCATCCTCAAGCGTTATCACGACGAGGGCGCACCCGAAGCGGACAAGCCGCTGCTGGCCTGGGCGTTCCACGACAGCGTGCACAAGATCGAGACCGCGCTGTCGGCGGCGCTGCGCAACTTCCCGATCCGTCCGGTCGGCTGGCTGATGTGGGCACTGATCTTCCCGCTCGGCCGCCGCGCCGAGGCGCCGGGCGACCGCTTGGGGCACCGTGTGGCGGCCTTGCTGATGAGTCTCAACGATGCGCGCGAGCGCCTGGCCGATGGCGTGTTCCTGCAGCCGACCGAGCGCAATCCCGGCGGCCGCATCGCCAGCTACCTCGCCAAGGCGGTCGCGGCCGAGCCGGTGGAGCGCAAGTTCCTCAAGGCGCTCAAGAGCAAGGGCATCGAGGCGCTGGACTACGACGCCCAGTTGGATGAGGCCGTGCGCGAAGGCCATATCAGTGCCGAGGAGCGTGGGCTGCTCGAGGAGCTGCGCGCGCTGACGCTCGACACGATCACCGTCGACGACTTCGACCCCGAGGAACTGCGCTCGGCCGGCTATCGCGACCTGGTCGCACGCCGCCGGGAAGACGGGTCACGCGAAGCAGCCTGAGGCTGCGATCTGCGTTCCCCAACGGGCACGGTCCTCCTGCAGGCCGTGCCCG
Organism: Luteimonas sp. TWI596; assembly: GCF_039674105.1. Taxonomy (NCBI): domain Bacteria; kingdom Pseudomonadati; phylum Pseudomonadota; class Gammaproteobacteria; order Lysobacterales; family Lysobacteraceae; genus Luteimonas; species Luteimonas sp. TWI596. Next base: position 66,723 of record NZ_JBDJMU010000010.1, on the reverse strand, counting down.
TTTTCGTCTCTGGAGCCCGGCATGCCATCGAGCAGCCTTGCTGCTTTCGACGCCGCCCTGCTCATCGCCTGCGGCGTGCACAGCCTGGCCTTTGCGGTCTTCCACCTTGCGTTCTGGCGCTTGTTCGGGTGGCCGCGCACGCTGCAGGCCACGACGGTCGCCAACCGCGCGATCGTGCAGATCGCCAATGCGCAGCTCGTGCTGGTGTTCTTCGGTGTCGCGTGTCTGTGCCTGGCGATGCCGGGCGCACTCGCCGGCACGTCGCTGGGCCATACCGTGCTCGCCGGCGTGGCGGCGTTCTGGTGGCTGCGGCTGGTGCTGCAGTTCGTCCGGCTCCGTGTGCACCATCCGCTGGTGCACCTGCTCAGCGCGCTGTTCCTGCTCGGCGCGCTGATGTTCATCGCCCTGGCGGTGCGTGGGTTCGCATCGGGTTGAACACCGGTCGCGCGCCACTGCACAGGCGAAGCTAGATGATCGGATCGCGCTCGCGACCGGGCAGCCGGCGCTCGGCACGGACCACGCGCCAGGCGCCGGCCAGCATGCCCGCGGCGATGCCCACGCCGGCCAGGAACACCACCTGCGAGCCCAGTGCGGCCAAGGCCTTGTGTACCCAGACGAAGGTGACATCGCCGCCGCGATAGACCGCGGTGTCGATGACCGCCTTGGCCTTGTAGCGCGACTCGCGGTCCACGCGGGTATAGAGCGTCTCGCGTGCCGGCTTCGACAGCGAGAACTCGCTGGCCCGGGTCGCGACCTGGACCACCGCCACCAGCAGCGGATACGGCGAGGCCGCGAGGAGCGAGAAGCCGACCAGAATTGCGCAGGCCGGCAACAGCAGCAGCGGCGCCACACCGTAGCGGCGCAGCAACCAGCGGGTGAGCAGCAACTGGACGAGGATCGTCAGCCCGTTCACGGCCCAGTCGATCGTCGAGTAATAGCGCGTGGCCGCCTCGGCAGTCGCGTACGACGCGCGCACGATCGCCGCCTGTTCGTTGTAGAGCAGCGTGCCGACGCCGACACCGAAGAACATCAGCAGCGCCAGCCCACGCAGCAGCGGATCGCGGACGATCAACTTCAGCCCGGCCCAGACCGAGCCGCCGATCGCACGCTCGTCCTGCGCGGCGCGGCGCGCCTCGTTGCGGCGTGCCCAGGCCCGCAGCTTGAGGATGCACAGCAGGCAGACGGCCAGAAAGCCTGCGCTGATCAGCGGCAGGTTCCCGACCCCGATGCGTCCGACCAGCAATGTCGTGATCAGGGGCCCGAGAAACGCACCGATCGTCCCGCCCGCGCCGATGTAGCCGTAGCAGCGTTTGGCGTGCGCATCATCGAACACGTCGGCCATGAAGCTCCAGAACACGCTGACCGCGAACAGGTTGAACACCGCGATCCAGATGAAGAACAGCGCGCCGCGCCCGGGCAAGGCGCTGTCGAACGCCCATCGGAACGCCATGAGACACGCGATGAAGATCAGATAGACCACAGGCAGGAAGACCCGCCTGGGAAAACGCGACACCAGTGCGCCGTAGAGCGGCTGCAACACCAGCATCACGAAGAACGTGCCGGTGAACAGCACCTGGAGCGTGAACTCGCCCAGTGCGATCCCGCGCGAGGCGGCCCAGTCGAGCATGAAGCCCGGGAAGATGGCGACCGCGTCGGTCGAGGCGCCCATCGCATCACGCACCGGGCGCAGCACGTAGTAGCCGCACAGCAGGCAGAAGAAGTACAGCAGCGCCCACCACAGCGGCGGCGACTCGCGCAGCGCACGCCGGAACTGGCCGCGCCCGTGGGGAGCATCGGCGTCAACGTCGGTCATCGGGACACGTGCGGGAGGCGGCTGTCGACGCGCACGTTAGCCGATGACCCCGGCTACCGCCAGCGCTGTGCACCGCGCCCGCCTATCCTTGTCGCCCCGCCCTGCCCACGCATCCGATGCCCCCAACGCCCCCGCCCGTCTACGACTACATCATCGTTGGCGCCGGCGCCGCCGGTTGCGTACTCGCGCACCGGCTCAGCGCCGATCCGCAGATCCAGGTGCTGCTGCTCGAAGCCGGCCCGAACGACACCCACCCGTTCCTGCACATGCCCGCGGCGGCGGGCAAGCTCCGCGGCCGGGGCGTGACCTGGGACGACACCACCGCGCCACAGCCGCAGCTCGCCGGACGCACCCTGCGATGGCCGCACGGGCGGGTGCTGGGCGGCTCGAGCGCGATCGACGCGATGTGCTACACCCGCGGCGCCCCGGCCGACTACGACGACTGGGCCGCCCACGGCGCCGAGGGCTGGGCCTGGCGCGACGTGCTGCCGTGGTTCCGACGGGCCGAAGGCAACATCCGCGGCGGCGACATGTTGCACGGCGGCGATGGGCCGCTGACGGTCTCCGACCTGCGCCATGTCGACCCACGCACGCGGATGTTCATCGAAGCAGCGCGCCAGGCCGGGCTGCCGGCCACGACCGATTTCAATGGCCCCGACCAGCTTGGCGTGGGCCTGTACCAGGTGACCCAGCGCGAGGGCGCACGCTGCTCGGCGGCGACCGCGTATCTCGACCGAGCGACCAGGGCACGCCCCAACCTCACGATCGTGACTGGGGCGCGGGTCAACCGGGTGACCTTCGAGCACGGCCGCGCGACGGGCGTGGTCTACGCGAGCGCGCGTGGCGCGTTCCACCAACCCGCGACGCGCGAGGTGCTGCTGTGCGGCGGCGCGATCAACTCGCCGCAATTGCTGATGCTCTCGGGCATCGGCCCGGCGATGGCGCTGCGTCGGCATGGGCTGCCGGTGGTGCACGACGCACCGGATGTCGGTCGCCACCTGCGCGACGCGCTCGGCATCCGCATCGCGCTCCGGAGCGACAGTGCCGCGCGCCATCGCCGCCTGCGCGAGATGGCGATGGCCTGGGACTACTTCGTGCGCGGCCGGCGCGGCGCGGGGACCAGCAATGGGTTCGAGGCAGGCGGCTTCTTCCGTTCATCACTCGCCAGCGACGACCGCGCCGACATCCAGCTCCACTTCGCGCCGGCGCAGCTCGAGGCACATGACGCGACGCTTGGTGCGGGCTGCAGCCTGCGCGCCTGCGTCCTGCGACCGCGCAGCCGCGGCCATGTCCAGCTGACCGGCAACCGGATCGCCGACCGACCGCGGATCGACCCCGGCTACCTCACCGATCCGGCGGGCTTCGACCTGCGAATGCTGTTCGAATGCGCACGCATTGCGCGTACGATCCTGGCGCAGCCCGCCTTCGACGGCATCCGCAGCGCACCGCTGCCGCCGGGCGACGGCACCTCGGAGGCCGCCCTGGCCACATTCGTGCGCGACCAGGCCGAATCGGTCCATCGCGCGGTCGGCACCTGCCGCATGGGCGACGACGCGCAGGCCGTCGTCGATCCGCAGCTGCGGGTCCGCGGTGTCGCCGCCCTGCGCGTGGTCGATACCTCAGTCATGCCCACGCTGCCTGGTGGCGATCTCAATGCACCGGTCGTCATGCTCGCCGAGCGCGCCGCCGCACTGATCCTGAAGGCCTGATCACGCCGCGCCGAGCAGGCGCTCCGGGGCCGGCTCGAGCGCGGCGGGCAACGGACACTGCAGCACGCCGCAGATCGTGCGCAGCAGCTCGGATTCGGCGACGCCGATGCGGCCGTCATGGCTGGCGGCTGCGGTGATGGCCTCCACCATCACCTGCTTGGCCAGCGGGTCGAGGGCGTCGAGCGGCGCCCAGACCGCATCGAGCGCCTGCACGCCCGCGATCGGCGGCGCGTAGGGAAGATGATCGCGCGGCAATACCCGCTGCATGCCGGCCAGATAGGCGCGCCGGGCCGCGGCCGGATCGTCGGGATGGCCGGCCTGCGCGACCACCGCGAGCAAGGTCGCGAACTCGTGCTTGACGTTGCCCGGCTTGCGACGCCCGAAGCGGACATGGCGCGCCGGCGCGAGCGCCTCACGGACCTGCGTGTTCAGCAGTCGCGCCAGGCAGTACTCGAACAGAGAGACATGCTCGTCGGCGTGCACGACCGCATGGACGGTGTCCAGGAACGCCGCGAGCGCCAGCCGCGTCTGCCGGCGCAGGACCGGGAAGGCCAGTGCGGCCAGTGGCAGACGCAACATCGGATGGAGCGTACGCAGGTGGGACTGGCGCAGGTGGTCGGCCTCGATCGCCGAGGCCTGACCGAGCCGGCTCGCGATCGCCTCGTGCTGCAGGCCGCGCACGCCCGCATCGTCGTCGAGCAACAGTCCCAGCAGCAGCGGCATGGCCGAGTCTCGATGCAGGGCCACCGCACGCAGGTCGTCACCGATCGCCGACACCAGGGCATGCGCCCGCGCGTAATCGTCCTGGTGCGGTTGCGCGACCTGGGCCGACACCGTGCGCGGGTCCAGCGCCATCGACCCGCCGGCCTGCGGCAAGGCCTGCACCGCGGGCAGCAGGCCCAGCGCAGCGTCCTCGCCCAATCCGTCGGGCGGCGACTGCCACCACTGCACCTGCAGCCGCGTGAGCTGCGCGGCATCGAACCCCGGTTCCAACGCCTGGATGCGCTGTAGCAACGGCGGGTGGGTGGCGAACAGCCCGCGCAGCCCCAGCCCGTCGCCGAACAGCATGTGGCTGACCTCCTCTGCCGCGCCGCGGTGCTGGAGGCGCGATCCGTCCGTCACGCCCGCGATCTTCTTCAGCGCACCGGCAAGACCGGCGGTCTGGCGCGTGAACTGCACGGCCGAGGCATCGGCCAGTTCCTCGCGGCTGCGACTCACGCCAGCCTTGATCATGCGCGCGAACAACGTGCCGACGCTGCCTACGATGATCGCCACGGCGGCCAGGCCCAACAGCGCGGCGAACAGGCTGATGCGTGCGTGGCGGCCGTATACCAGCACCTTGCGGCCGGCGACCCCGAGCATCAGGATGCCGAACAGCACGCCCATCAGTCGCACGTTCAAGCGCATGTCGCCGTTGAGGATATGGCTGAACTCGTGGGCGACCACGCCCTGCAGTTCGTCGCGATTGAGCCGGTCGAGGGTCCCGCGCGTCACCGCGACCACGGCGTCGGACGCGGTGTAACCGGCGGCAAACGCATTGATGCCCGGTTCGTGCTCGAGCACATAGATGCGCGGCACCGGGACGCCGGACGCGATGGCCATTTCTTCGACGACATTGCGAAGCCGCTGCAGATGCAGGTCGCGGGTGTCCTCGGCGACCGGTATGCCGCCGAGCTGGCGTGCGACCCGGTCGCCGCCGCCGCGCAGCGTCGCGATGCGGTACAGCGAGCCGAGCGCGATCGTGCCGGCGGTCAGCGCCGTCGCCCAGGCCAGCGCGACGACGTGCGGTCCGAGCAGCCACCACACCGCGGCGTCGACGATTGCGACGATCGCGATCACGGCCAGCGACAGCAGCACCACCAGCCGTGTCGATTGCCGTCTGGCCCGTGCCTGGCGTTCGAAGAAGTTCATGGCAGACCGGGATCAGGACACCGGAACCGGAAACTCAAGCAGGCGGCGCGCCGCGCGCCCGTCCCCGATGCAAGAGTCCCGTTCCCCGTGGCTCAGAAGCGCACCTTGGGCGCGTCGCGAATTTCCGCGCGATCGGCGGGAATGTCGAGCAGCGCCGCCGGCCGGAAGCGGAAGTTGTTGGCGACCAAGCTCGAGGGGAACACCTCACGCCGGTTGTTGTAGGCCATGACCGCATCGTTGTAGGCCTGCCGCGCGAACGCCACCTTGTTCTCCGTGCTGGTCAGTTCCTCGGTCAGCTGCAGCATGGTCTGGCTGGCCTTGAGCTCGGGATAGGCCTCCGACACCGCCAACAACCGGCCCAGCGCGCCATCGAGCGCCCCCTGGGACTGCGCCAGTCGGCCCATCGCGGCCGGGTCGCCCGGCGCGGCCTTGGCGGCCGCGAGCCCGGCCTGCGCCGCGCCGCGTGCGGCGACGACCGCCTCGAGCGTCTGCCGCTCGTGCTGCAGATAGCCCTTGGCGGTCTCCACGAGGTTGGGAATCAGGTCGAACCGACGCTGCAGCTGTACATCGATCTGCGAGAACGCGTTGCGGTAGGCGTTGCGGGCGGTGATGAGTGCGTTGTAGATCCCGATGCCCCCAAGCACGAGTGCAACGACCGCACCGACAAAAACGAGCAGGATCAGCAGGCTACCCATCAAACTTCCCCTTGTTCATGCAAATTGGATTTGACGCGCTATATCATCCCCGCATCGCCGGAGCATACGCAGGGGGAAGGCCCGATGAAAAGCCGACATCCAGCTCGCCGCCCACTGGCCCGGATCGGTCTGATCGGCCTGCTGTTGCCCGCCGCGCTCGGCTCGGCGGCGCAAAGTCCGCCTGCGGAAAGCGAAGCGGCCGACGACATCGCCGAAGTCGCCTCGGTGGTGCCGTTGAACGAGCGCCCGATGGCCCGCAGTCGCGAGGACGCGGTCAAGCCCGAGCCGCTGATGCCGGTACGCCAGCCCAAGCCGCTGGCCAGCGGCTTCGATGTCGCGTTGTTCGAGGCGATGGCGCAGGACCTGGTCGCCAATCAACGCGTGCCCGGCCTGGCGATGGCGATCGTCCACAACGGCCAGGTGCTGAGCGCGCGCGGCTACGGCATCACCGACGTCAAGTCCGCCGAGCCGGTCGATGCACACACCGTGTTCCGGCTCGCTTCGCTGTCGAAATCCTTCGCCGGCACGATCACCGGCCTGCTGGTGTCCGAAGGCGCGCTGCGCTGGGACAGTCATGTGGTCGATTACATGCCGTCGCTGCGTTTTTCCGATCCTTCGGCCGCCCAGCAGCTCACCGTCGCCGACGTGCTGAGCCATCGCGTCGGCCTGGGCCGCAACACCTACGACCGTGACATCGAGCGCAATGCCGACTATCACGACCTGGTACAGCGACTCTCGGCGGCACCGATGACCTGCCAGCCCGGCAACTGCTATGCCTATCAGAACGTCGCCTTCAGCCTGATCGGCGACGTCGTGTTCGCGACCTCCGGGCAGTTCTTCAGCGAGGCGGTGTCGCGGCGGATCTTCAAGCCGCTGGGCATGAACGACGCCAGCTACGGCTTGGAGGGCATCCAGGCCAGCCCGCGCTGGGCCAAGCCGCACGTGCGCGCGGGCGGAGGCTGGACCTCGTTGATGCCCAAGCCCACCTATTACCGACTCGCGCCGGCCGCGGGCGTCAACGCCAGCATCGCCGACATGGCGCAGTGGATGCTCGGCCAGACCGGGCACCGCCCCGACGTGCTGCCGGCCCCCCTGCTGGCGACGCTGCAGGCACCGATCGTCGGCACCCCGCCGGAGATGCGCAACTCATCCTGGCGCCGCGACCGGCTCGAGGCCGCCGGCTACGGGCTGGGCTGGCGCGTGTTCGACTACTCGGGCGAGCGTGTGGTGTTCCACGGCGGCGCCGTCCAGGGCTACCGCGGCCTGATGGCGATGATGCCCGAGCGCGATCTGGGCATCGTCGTGCTGTGGAACAGCGAAAGCGGCCTGCCGTCCGGGCTGATGCCGACGATCCTCGACCGCGCCATCGGCCTGCCGCCGCAGCGCTGGCTCGATGTCGATCCCAACATCGAGTTGCTGCACGCCCAGCGCGGCCCCGCACCGACGCACACGGCAAGCGGCGGCAGCACCACATACCGCGCGGCGGCCACGCCGGAATGATCCTGACGGCCCGGCACGCGCCGGGCCGCGTCGCGCGGCTCAGCCGACTGCGGGCCCGCCCGCCTGCGCGATCAGTGCCTCGAGCCTCGCCGCGGTGACCGGCCCGAGGATCTTCTCGACCACCCGCCCCTCGGGCCCGATGAGATAGGTCATCGGCAGGCCCTTGGGCGTCTCGAAATCGGCCGGCGGCTCGAAGGTGTCGACGATCGCGATCGGATAGACCACCGGACGCGCCTCGAGGAACGTGCGCAAGTCTTCGGCGGTGGTGTCCTCGTAGGCCAGTCCTACGACCTGCACGTGCTCGCGCATCGCATCGAGCGCCGACAGTTCGGGCATCTCCTTCAGGCATGGCGCGCACCAGGTGGCCCAGAAATTGACGACGACCCACTGCCCGCGGTGCTCGGCCAGATCGAACGTGCCGCCATCGATCGTCTCGACGCGGAGTGCCGGTCGTTCGTGCGACGACGCCGGCGCGGAGTCGCCGGCAGGCGTCGCCGCGGCGCGGTCGTCGACCGGAGCGGCGGCCTCTTCGCCGCGCTGGCAGGCGGCAAGGGCGGCGGCGAGGGCGAGGCAAGGAACGAGGCGGCGAATCATGCAGAAGTCTCCGGTGGGGCGTAGACGCCGGCAACCCGGCGCTTGAGCAGGTCGCGCAAGGGGATGCGCAGGTCGTCGAGAGCGGCCGATGCGGCCACGCCCAGGCGGTCGTCGCGACACGGCAGATGCGCTTCCTCGATCGGGATGCGCAGATGACAGGCTTCGTAGAGCTCGGCCAGGCTCAGGCCATCGAGGTCGCGGGCCAGCAGCCACTCCCCGGTCTCGGCGCGGCGCAACAACTGGATGTCCTCCAGTTGCGCGAGCATCTGCTGGACCAGGGCGTCGGTCAGCATCGGTTCGAGCGTCTGGATCTCGTCGCTGTGCAGCCCGCGGCCGGCAGGACGGGCCTCGGCGAAACGGCCGAGCATGCGCAGCAGGCCGTAGAGCTCATAGCCGCGCGGCAGCCGCAGGTGCGCCGGCTGGTAACGGAAGGCCGAGATCGACGAGGCGAACGAGGCCCCGAGCAGGATCGCGACCCAGCCCAGATACACCCACAGCAGGAAGATCGGCAGGAACGCGATCTGGCCGTAGATCTTTTCGTAGGCGCTGAAGCTGCCCAGATACAGACCGATCCCCCACTTCACCAGTTCCGACAGCAGCACCGACAGCGCGGCGCCGGCGAACGCGTGCCGCCACTGCACGGTGCGATGCGGCACGACCCGGAAGATCGTCGCGAACGCGACCAGTTCGATCAGCATCGGCGCGGCCCACAGCATCGCACCGCGCAACCAGCGCCCCGAATCGGTGCTGAAGATCTCCAGCGCGAAGAACCGTGCCGACACCGCCAGGCTCGCGGTCGCGATCAGCGCGCCGAGCGTGAGCACGGTCCAGTACACCAGGAAACGGCCGACCGTCGGCCGCGCCGACTTCACCCGCCAGATCCGGTTGAAGGTGCCCTCGACGCTGAGCAGCGTCACCAGCACCGAGATCACCAGCGCCACGACGCCGATGGTCGTCAGCTGCCCGGTGTTGGCCGACAGTTGCAGCAGCACCGCTTCCACCGCGCGTGCGCTGCTGGGCACGAAGTTGGAGAAGATGTAGTCGCTGAGCTGGTCGCGCCACTGGCCGAATGCGGGGAACGCGGTCAGCACGCCGAACACCACCATCGACAGCGGCACCAGCGCGAACACGGTCGTGAAGGCCAGCGCGCCTGCGGCCTCGAACAGCCGGTCGTCGAGAAAGCGCCGCCACAGAAAACGCGCGAACGACAGCGCCCGCGCGCGGTCGGTGATGCGCTCGCTCCAGCGGCTCAGGGTGTCGAGCGGTTCCATCGACGCAGCGTAGCAAAGCGGTGACGCGGGCAGCACCGAAGCCCGGCCGCGCCCGGACACCGCCGCCCCGGCCTGTCACACTGAACGTCCTGGACCGCAGATTGCATCGATGCCCGAGATCCTCGTCCTCTACTACAGCCGCAACGGCTCGGTCGCCCGCCTTGCCCGCCAGATTGCGCGCGGCATCGGCGAAGTCGACGGCATGCAGGCAAGGCTGCGTACCGTGCCGCCGGTCGCCGCCGTTACCCAGACTGCCGCGCCCCCGGTGCCCGAGGACGGCGCGCCGTATGTCGAACGCGCCGACCTGGCCGAGTGCGCCGGCCTGCTGCTCGGCAGCCCGACCCGGTTCGGCAACATGGCCGCCCCGCTCAAGCACTTCCTCGACGGTCTGGGCGCCGAATGGGCGAGCGGCACGCTGGTCGGCAAGCCGGCCGGGGTGTTCACCTCGACCGCCACCCAGCATGGCGGCCAGGAGGCAACGCTATTGACGATGCTCGTGCCATTGCTGCACCACGGCTGCGTGATCGCCGGCATTCCCTACACCGAGCCCGCGCTCACCAGCACGCGCAGCGGCGGCACGCCCTACGGCGCCAGCCACGTCGCCGGCCAGCAGGACGACCCGCAACCAAGCGAGGACGAGGCCGTCCTCGCCCGGGCGCTGGGCCGGCGCATCGCGATGCTGGCCGGCAAGCTCGCGGCATGAGGGTCGGAGGCTCGCGTCCCGCGCTCGCCGGCGCCCTGGCCGCGATCGCGTTGCTGTACCTGGCCTGGCACTGGGGCGATGCCCATTTCGGTGCGGCCTTGCTGGTGTTCGTGCTGCCGCCGCTGTTGCTGCTGGCCGGCGTGCTGCGCGGCGCGCCCAGCGCGCCGTTGTGGTCGGGCATTGCGGCGCTGTTCTGGTTCTCGCACGGGGTGATGTACGCCTGGTCGCAGCCCGAGCAGGGGCGCTTGGCCTGGGCCGGCATCGCGCTGTCGCTGATCGTCGTGTTCTCGGCCAGCCTGCCGGGCATGCGCGCGCGCTTCTCGCGCAAGCGCGGCAATCCATGATCGCAGACGGGGCGAAGCCGAGCCGGCCGCATTGGGTTTTCCATCGCCGATCGCGCAGCACCAATCGCCCCCGCTATCATTCCCACTACTCCACACAGACTTCATGGCAATGGACGAGCTGCTGATCGTCACCACCGGTGGCACGATCGACAAGATCTACTTCGACGACAAGTCGGACTACCAGGTCGGCGAACCGCAGATCGGACGCATGCTCGAGGAGTTGGGCGTCGCGTTTCGGTTCCGGGTCATCCCGATCATCCGCAAGGACTCGCTGCACATCACCGACGACGACCGCGAGTTGATCCGCGCAACGATCGCCGCGCAGCCCGCACGCCATGTGCTGCTGACCCACGGCACCGACTCGATGGTCGAGACCGCGAAGGTACTGGCCTCGATCACCGACAAGACCATTGTGCTGACCGGGGCGCTGAGCCCGGCGCGCTTCCGCGGCTCGGATGCGGAGTTCAATATCGGCACCGCCGTGGGCGCCGTACAGTCCAAGCCGCCGGGGGTCTATGTGGCGATGAACGGCCGGATCTGGGATCCGCTCAAGGTCCGCAAGAATGTCGAGGCCAATCGCTTCGAGCCGGTGGCCTGAGCGAGCGGCCGCGCCTCAGCGCTGGATGGTCATGATGCCGTCGGGTTCGGCGTAGTCGACCTCGCGGTCGGCCTGCAGCGCGTCGAGCAGACGCCGGGTGCCGTCCGCATCGAGCGCGGGATCGACCGAGAACACATCCGCCCCGACCGCCAGGCGCCGCAGCCACGACAGCTTGAGCGTCGAGCCCGCCTTGCCGCTCCGCGGCAGCGCCTCGGCGACCTGGTCCAGGTGCGCCTGCACCGCATGCGGGTCGCGCGCCGGCTCGGTGCCGGCCCGGTACTTGACGATGAAACGCTGCTGCATGGCGGGCTCATTGTGCGGCGTGGGCGCGTCGGGGCCACGCGAGGCCATCAGCGCCGCGACCGGTGCGCACAGCACCGCCACGGCGAGGATCGCGTAGCCCATTGAAATCGGACGCATGGCCCTGCCCTGTCGAAACCGCGGACTGCGGCGGGATCAAGCATGCCCTCATCCCGGCGATGCCGGGATGAAGGCCGCAAGACGGTTGTGCGACATGCCGGACGACCCCGCTGGACCGCCGCGAATGGCCGCATCGCCCGGTCGATCGACGATCGCGCGCAGGCCTGGCTGCCAGCGACCACCGCGACCGGGCGCCGACCTCACTCAGTACGTCGCCGTCAGCGTGACGCCCGAGATCGCCGAGTACGCATGCACCATCACGTGCCACGTGCCGGCCTGCGGATTGACGAACGTACAGGTCTCCTCGTTGCCGAAGCGAAAGGGCCGGCAGTCGTACTCGCTGGTGGTGGGCTGTTCGCCACGGCGCACGTACAGGTCGCCATCGCCGGTGCCGCCTGTCATCGTGACGGTCAGGTTCGTGGCGCCAGCCGGCACCTGCACCGTCCAGTACTGCGCGCTGCCCGCCTCGCCCGAGATGCCGGTCACCGGCACCCCATTGCGCAACGACCCCTGGCCGCCCCCGTCGCTGGGCTCGGCATGGCGCGCCTGGAGCGTGACGTTGGCGAAGGCCGCGGCGCCGACCAGCTTGATGTAGTAGGTGCCGGCCTCGGGGTCGACGATGCGGACCGACTCGTTGTTGCCCGGACGCTGCGAACGGAAGTCGAACGCCTCCACCGTAGGTTCGGCGTCGCGGCTGACGTACAGCGAAACGTTGCCGGTGCCGCCCGAGGTCGTGATCAGCAGCGGGCCACTGACGCCTTCGGGCACGACGAGGCTGTAGAGCTGCTCGCTGCCCGCCGCGCCGCCCAGGCCCGGGACCGCCACGCCATTCTCGATCGCGATCGCGTCCGGCCCGGTGTCGCCGACCTCGAGCGTCTCGCTGCGGCTGTGGCTGCGGCCCTCGGTGTCGGTGACCGTCAGCGTGACCGTGTAGGTCCCGGCCTCGGCATAGGTGTGCACCGGGCTGGCCTGGGTCGAGCTGGCCCCGTCGCCGAACGTCCAGGCGCGGCTGTCGATTGCGTCCTCGCCTGCGCTCGAGGTGTCAGTGAAGGTCACGGTCAGCGTGTCGGCATCGATCGCGTAGGTGAAGTCGGCGGTCGGCGCACCCGGCTCGAGGCCGCCGTCGGCGGTCAGGGTGTCGACGAACTGCGCCCCGGTGCCGCTCGCATCGAGCCAGCTCGCCAGCGAAGTCGCCGCGGTGCCGCCGCCGGTCCAGGAGGTGAACAGCCGGCCGTACCAGTCGACGTGGTCGGCGCCGGTCGTCGAGCACGAGGCGTAGCCGCCGTGGAGCTGACCGATCACACGGCCCTCGGGGCTGTAGAGCGGCGAGCCCGAGGATCCGCCTTCGGTGGTGCCGCGCGGGTTCCACTGCACCCACAGATGGCTGTTACCGCTGGCGCCCAGATAGCCTTCCACGCGCAACGGATTGTCGGAATGGGTAATGCGCTTCTCGGCCACCCGCGGGTGGTGGATGCCGGTGGCGCCGCTCGGGGCGAGGTCGCGGCGGTCCCAGCCCGACCAGCTCAGTGCGAACGCCGGATCGGCCGGCGTGTCGAGCTCGAGCAGGGTGAAGTCCGAGCCTGCGTGGGTCGCGCGCACGACCGCACCGGTCTGGTTCTGCGCCAGGCTGCCATCGCCGTTGGCCCCACTGGCGGAACTGTCCGGCGTGCGGCAGGTCGAGTTCTCGTAGTTCCAGTACACGACGATGCTGGCCGCCGCGTCCGCCGTGCCCATGTTGCAGTGGTGCGCGGTCAGGAAGTACATCTTGCGGTCGCCGGCGGTGTTGTTGAGCAACGATCCGCTGCAATAGTACATACCGAAGCGCGAGTACGCACCGACCGAGGGGATCTCCTCACGGAAGTCGTCGCCGTCGGGGCACACCACATCGACGTTGCAGCTACCCGACACGCCCTTGGTCTGCGCCAGCGCGCCCTCGCGCGCGAGCCGGCCGAAGCCGACATAGTCGTGGTTGACACTGGTCAGCCGCAGCTTGAGTTGGGGCAGCTTGGCCTTCGGCACCACGACCTCCAGCACCGCGCTGTCGCCCGGCACGATCGGCGTCCACAGCGCGCCGTGCGGCTTGTTGTCGGCGGCGTCGAAAGCACGGATCGCCTCGGGGTCGGCGTTGCGGTCCAGGCCCGCCGGATAGACCAGCAGACGCCCGCCCTCGGGCATGTGGTATTCGGAGAAGCCGAAGTTCAACGACAGCGCATCCTTCGATTCCACACGCAGCCGCCAGACCAGGTTGCCGCCGGCGATCTCGTCCCAGTCACCGGCATCGGCCGGGGTCAGGTCGACGGCCAGCGGAGCGGCAAACCGCACCGGGCGCAGCCCCTGGGTGCGCGATTGCCGGGCGTCCTCGGCGCGCAGCCGGGCGACATCCACGCCCGGCATGCGCTTGAGCTCGACGGTGTGTTCGGCCGGCAACCGGTTGGCGAACGCCGCGGGTCGCGCGTCGCGCGGTGCCGCCGTCGCGATGCCGAGCGACAACGCGCCGGCGGTGAGGCTTGCGATCAGAGTCTTCATCCCTTTCTACCCCTCGTTGGATTGCACCGAAAAAACGGAGCACGCCGAAGACCGGTGTGCTCCGCCGGCGACACGCGCGACGATCATGGCGTGCCGCCTGCCCTCTATCCCCGAGCCCTGCATCCCCGCCGCGCTAGTCGTGATCGGCGCGCAACGTGACCCCCGAGAACGATGAATAACCGCGCACCAGGACGTGGTACGTCCCGGCCTGCGGCGCGGCGAACGCGCAGCTTTCGTTGTTGCCCGACCGATAGGGACGGCAGTCCCAGGTCGAGGTCGTCGGCTGCGCACCGTACCGGACGTACAGGTCGGCATCGCCGCTGCCCCCAGACAGCGCGATGACGAGGTTGGTCGCCCCCGACGGCACATTCACCGTCCAGAACTGGCTGCTGCCGGTGCCGCCCGACAGGCCGGTGATCGGCGTGCCGACGACCAGGCTGCCATCGCCCGGATCGGGCCCCGGGCCGGTGCCGCCGCCCCCCGACGCGGCATCCACCGCGGCCTTCGCATCGACGATGCCCGCGCCGATCGGCTGGGACGGCGTCGAGGGGAACGGGCGCGCCGTGCTGGTCAGCAGGGCCTTGATCTGGGCCGGCGTCTTGGCCGGATTGGACACCGACTGCACCAGCGCGACCACACCGGCGACATGCGGCGCCGCCATCGAGGTGCCGTCGTAGGAGGCGTAGCTCTCGCTTCCCGGCGTGGTCTGGCCGCTGTTGAGCGTGGACACGATCCCTGAGCCGGGCGCCGAGAGCGTGATCCCGGTGCCGTAGTTGGAGAAGCTCGAACGTGCGCCGGTGCTGGTGTTGGAGGCCACCGCGATGACGTTGGCGCAGTTGGCCGGCGAGAAGCCCGAGACGTTCGCGTTGCTGTTGCCGGCGGCGATCACCAGCGTGGTGCCGCGACCGACCGCGCCGTTGATCGCACTCTGCATCGTGTTGCCGCAGGTGCCGCGTCCGCCCAGGCTCAGGTTGATGACCTCGGCCGGATTCTGGTTCACGGGCACCCCGGCGACCGTGCCGCCCGAGGCCCAGATCACCGCGTCGGCGATGTCGGAGTCGTAGCCGCCGCCACGGCCGAGGACACGGACGGGCACCACCTTGGCCAGCGGCGCCGTGCCGGCAACGCCGATGCCGTTGTTGGTCACCGCCGCGACCGTGCCCGCGACGTGCGTGCCGTGCCAGCTCGAGGGATAAATGCCGTCGAAATCGCCCGGGTCGCTGGGGTCGGCATCGCGACCGTTGCCATCGCCTGCGATCGCCGGATCGGTGATGAAGTCGTAGCCGGGCAGGATGTTGGCATTGAGATCGCTGTGCGAGGTGATGCCGGTATCGAGCACCGCGACGACGGCACCCGCACCGCGCGTCACGTCCCAGGCGGTGGTCGCACGAATGCCCCCGGGGCCGGTACCGAAGCCGTACTGCTGGTTAAAGCGCGGATCGTTGGGGGTCCAGAACACGCGGTTGCGCTTGTCGACCTCGACGTACTCGACATCGGGATCGGCCGCGAGTTGGCGCATCACCGACTCGGCATCGGCCCGGTCCAGCTTGCGGCTGGTGCGCACGACATCGGCGCCGACCGCGGTGCGTCGCAGGTGCTCGAGCCGCAGCTGCTTGCCGCCGCCGACGGCCAGGCGACCGGCCACGGTCCCCAGCGCCGCGTTGATCGAGGCCGGCTGTGCCTGCGCGGCGCTGCCCTCACGGTATTTGACGATGAAGCGATCGTGCTGTTCGGCCGACTGCAACCCCGCAAGATCGAGCCGCTCGACGGCCTGGGTCGCGGCCAGCGGCGCGGCAAGGGCCACCAGCGTGGCCGCCGCAAGCACGCGGCGCCGAAGGCGGCGGGAGGGAATGAACGTGTTCGACATGGAAAACCCCCGAGACGGTGGGTGCGCCGGAGCCGCGGCGCGGGGCCGGAGCCGGGTGCATCGCGATGGCGATGGCCGGTCCGCAACGAACGCGGACATGACGAAACTGACCGCAAACTGACGCTACGCGACAGCCATGTTCGCGTGCAATGGCGGTTTCCATTAATTTTTCGATAATAAATGCGACCGGCATCACACTTCTGCATGATGCCTTGCGTTCAGCCATGTGAGCAGCACCTCTGACCCCTGACGGCTTGGAGGTGGCCCGGGCAGGTGTCGCGCACCGCGCGCGATACGTCAGAACGCATTGGGGCGGGTGCACGGCATACCGGCAGGCACGTGCCGTCGGCATCGGATCACCGCGCCCACCGGCACGCAGCCGCACGCCCGGCGCGCCTGGCCCTGTGGATCTGAGGATGCGCGGCGCGGTGGCGCCGTCAGAGCATGCCGGTCTCGAGCTGCGCGGCCTCGGACATCATCGACCGGTTCCACGGCGGATCGAACACCAGCTCGACGTCGGCCTCGTCGACTGTCGGGATGAGCTCGATCTTGCTGCGCACGTCGTCGACCAGGATCTCGCCCATGCCGCAGCCCGGCGCTGTCAGCGTCATCCGCACCTCGACCTTGCGGTGCCCATTGTCGACAGGAATCACCACGGCCTCGTAGACCAGGCCCAGGTCGACGACGTTGATCGGGATCTCGGGGTCGAAGCAGGTGCGCAGTTGGTGCCAGACCATGCGTTCGACCGCAGCGTCGTCGGCGTCGTCGGGCAGTTCCAGCGGCACCGGCGGCTCTTTGCCGATCGCATCGGCATCGCGGCCCGCGATCCGGAACAGGTTGCCCTCGACGAACACGGTGTAGCTGCCGCCCAACGCCTGGGTGATGTAGCCGGCACTGCCGGCAGGCAGCGTCACCTCCTCGCCTTGGGGAACGAGGACGGCTTCGCAATCGCGTTCGAAACGGACGGGTTCGCTGCTGCGGGAGTACATGGCCCAGGACATGAGGGCCGGAAGTGGCCGCGACAAGGCTGTCATTGTATCGCCGCGCGCCGGTATGCTGACCCACCATTCCCGCGATGCTGTCTTCCATGTCCGAACCCGCCCGCGCCCGGCGCTGGCCGCTGGCGATCGGTCTGCTGCTGCTCGGCAGCGCCGGCATCGCCGCCGCCTGGATCCTGCTGGCCGACGCGCTGGGCGCGCAAGGCGCCTGGATGGCCGTGGTGGCCGCGCTCGATGCCGCGCTGCTGGTGCGCCTGGCCCGGCTCCGCCCCGGGCTGGTACGTGCACTCGCCGGCACGGCCGCGACGCTGCTGGCGATCGTCATCGCCAACTGGGGCATCGTCGCCACCCAGCTCGCCCGCCCGATGGGGCTCATGCCCTGGGAGTCGGCACTCAAGCTCGGGCCGCACCACGCCTGGACGCTGGCCGGCCTGGCCAATACGCCGACTGATCTGGCGTGGCTCGGCGCAGGGCTGGTGATCGCGGCGGTCCTCGCCCGCTAGGCCCGTGACACGGTGGCGGACACGCAAGCCGACCGGCTTGTGCTGCGCGAGAGGATCCGCGTCTGGACCTTCGTTTCAGCAACCAGGGCAGTGCGACGCCTGCCCCCAAACCCACTGGCTGGTGGCATTGGTTCCCGCCGCCGGCGCGCGGATGCGCCGATGACTGCGCCAGGACACCCTCACGGTGAAGAACAGCCTGGCTGCCGCGCCGGCGTGCAGCGCAGGCATGAAGGCAATCCGACCGCGCCGCCGCTGACCGTACTGGTGGTGGGCGCCAACGGGCTGATCGGCAGCGCGCTCGCGGAACGGCTCGAGCGTGCAGGCCATGCGGTGATCCGCGCCATGCGGCATGTGACAGACGATGCCGGCCCCGGACGACGCGTCGCACTCGATCTCGCACGGCCGTGCCCGGATCAGTGGATGGACGTGCTGCGGACGGTCGATGTCGTGGTGAATGCCGCGGGCATCTTCCGGGAAACAGACGACGTCAGTTTCGAGCAGGTCCACGTGAGCGGGCCGCGCAGGCTGTTCGCGCTCGCGGCAGCGGCCGGCGTGACACGGATCGTGCAGATCTCGGCGCTGGGCGCCCACGCACAGGCTGCGACGGCCTACTGGCGCAGCAAGGCAGCAGGCGACGCCTGTGCGACGGCATTTCCCGGCCGCAGTATCGTGATCCGTCCGTCGCTGGTCTTCGCCGAGTGCGGCGCCAGCACGCGCTTGTTTCTGACGCTGGCGGCACAACCGATCATCGCCCTGCCGGGCGGCGGTCGGCAGGTCGTCCAGCCGATCCACCTCGACGATCTGCTCGACGGCGTGACCGCCCTGATCGAGCATCCTGACCCACCGCAGATGATCGAGGCGGTCGGGCCTGCGCCGCTGGCGTTCGCCGACTACCTGCGGGCCCTGGCGACGCAGATGGGCCAACGGCTGCACGTGCTGACCGCGCCGGCCTGGGCGGTGCGGATGGCGTTGCGGTGGCCCATTCCCGGGCTTGCCCAGATTCTGGACGCCGATGCGCTGCGCATGCTCGAAGCTGGCAATCATGGCGACGCGACAGCCTGGCAGGCCTTGCTCGCCCGGCCACTGCGCCCAATAACTCGCTTCCTCGCGGCAGGCGCGCGCGCCGACGTGCGCCGTGCGGCCCACCTGCGCGCGCTGGTTCCGGTCCTGCGGACGGCCAATTCGCTGATGTGGCTGGCCACCGCCTGGGTGTCGGCAGTCGTCTACCCGGTGCAGGCCAGTCTGGAGCTGCTGCAGCGCGCGCAAGTGCCCGAGGCGCTCGCCCTGCCCTCGCTCTATGGGGCCGCGGCGCTGGACGTGCTGCTCGGGCTGGCGGTCTGGCGGCCCCGCTGGCGACGCGCCGCCTACCGCGCGCAATTGGCGCTGATCGCGTTCTACACGCTGGTCATCAGTCTCTGGCTACCCGAGTACTGGGCGCATCCCTATGGACCGGTGCTGAAGAACCTGCCGGTGTTCGCGTTGATCTACGCCCTGTCGAAACTGGACGCACCTGATGGACATCGCCCTCGTTAAGTTCCTGCACATCCTGTCGTCGACGTTCCTGTTCGGCACCGGCGTCGGCACCGCGTTCTACCTGCTGTTCGCGAGCCGCCAGCGCGACCCGGTGGTGGTCGCCGCGGTCGCCCGGCTGGTGGTCGCCGCCGACTGGCTGTTCACGGCCACGACGATCGTCGTGCAGCCGCTGACCGGCGTCTATCTGGCGTACCGGCTGCACATTCCGCTGTCGACGGCGTGGCTGTACTGGTCGATCGTGCTGTTCGTGATCGCCGGCCTGTGCTGGCTGCCGGTGGTCGGCATCCAGATCCGGCTGCGCGACATCGCCCAGCGAGCCGCCGCCAGCGGCCAGCCGCTACCCCCTGCCTACGACCGGCACCTCGGGACCTGGGCGGCGATGGGCGTGCCGGCGCTGTTCTCGTTCCTGGTGATCTTCTACCTGATGACCGCCAAGCCAGCACTCTGAGCGACGCAGTCCGCGGCAGATCAGCCGTCGGCCTCGGGCGACGGGCCGGCGCCCAGATGCGCGAGCAGGTCGCGCATCGGCGGCGCCAGCGCTCGCCAACCGCGCACGCACACGCAGAGCCGGCGACGCGTCCAGGGCTCGCGGAGCGCAATCGCACGATGGGGATGGGAGCGGCGGTAACGCTGCGAAGCGCCGACCGGCACGATGCCTACGCCGACCCCCTGCGCGACCAACATGCACAGGTCCTCGAAGGTCCGAACGCGGATCCGGAACGCGAACGCGCGACCGGCGGCAGCGGCGTGCACGTCGAGATGATCCTGTAACGCGCTGCCCGATGCCAGGCCGACAAATGGCAGGGCGAGCGCATCGCCGAACGTCGCCTCGCGCACCGCGGCAAGCGGATGCCCAACCGGCACGATCAGCACCAGGCGGTCTTCGGCCACCGGCGCCAGTTGCAGACCGCCGGGGTCGACACTGTCGGCGACCACACCAGCCTCGATGCGGCCCGCGGCGACCGCACGCACGATCTCCAGGCTGGTGCGTTCCTTCAACTCGATGCGGACCGCCGGACGGGCCGCCAACCACGGCGCAAGCACCCTGGGCAGGAAACCGGTCATCGCCGCGGTATTGGCGTACAGCCGCAAGGTCCCGCGCGCGCCGGCGGCGAACGCCTGCAGTTCGTCGCGCAACATGCCGTGTCGTCGCAGCATGCGCCGCGCATGATGCGCGAGCGCCTCGCCGGCCTCGGTCGCACGGACACCGCGGGCGTGTCGCTCGAGCAATGCGATGCCGGCATCGGACTCGATCCGTCGCAACCTTTCGCTGGCCGAAGCCAGTGCCAGGTGCGCACACGCCGCGCCCTGGCTGATGCTGCCGGCATCGACGATGTGCAGGAACAGGCGCAGGTCGGACAGGTCGATTCGCACGGGATCTCTCAGGACACGCCCTTCGGGTCGGCCGAAGGGTAGCGCGGCCAAAACCGCATTGTGCCCGCCGCCGGCCCGGCGCCCAATGGCGCCATGGACACGGCAATCACTATCCCCCTCGCAGCACTGGTCGGCATCTTCCTGCTCGCAGGCGCGGTGAAGGGCCTGACCGGCATGGGCCTGCCCACGATCGCGATGGGACTGCTCGGGCTGGGCATGCCGCCCGCGGCGGCGGCGGCCATGCTGGTGGTGCCCTCGATGGTGACCAATGTCTGGCAACTGGCCGCCGGCCCGGCGCTCGGCCCCCTGATGCGCCGGCTCTGGCCGATGCTGCTGGGCCTCGTGGTCGGCACGATCGCCGGTGCCGGCGCACTGGCCACGACCGATCCGACCTGGTCGGGGTTCGCACTCGGGCTGGCGCTCATCGGCTATGCCGGCCATGCCCTGCTCGCCCCGCCGCTGACCGTGCCTGGGCGCCAGGAGCGCTGGTGGTCGCCGACCGTCGGCGTCGCGACCGGCGCGGTCACCGGTGCCACGGGCGTGTTCGTGATTCCGGCCGTGCCGTACCTGCAGGCGCTGGGGCTGCAGCGCGACACGCTGGTGCAGGCCCTGGGCCTGTCGTTCACGGTCTCGACGCTGGCGCTGGCGATCGGGCTGGGCGCGCACGGCGCGTTCCGGTTCGAACAGGCCGGTCTCTCCACGCTGGCGGTGGCGCCCGCGCTGGCCGGGATGTGGGTCGGCGGACGGCTGCGCCAGCGCATCCCACCGGCGCGCTTTCGCGTCTGGTTCCTCGTCTGCCTGCTGCTGCTCGGCCTGGAACTCACCTCGCGCCCCTGGCGCTGACCGACTGCATTGCCACGCCCGCAAGCACCCGCTGACCTGGAGCAGCATTCAGGTTAGGATCGGCGACAGCAACAGCGTGCCCGGCCCGGATGACTTCGTTCGGTGTCCTCGACCCACGGGGAGTGGTGATGGCGGTCGTCGTGCTTGCGATGAAGGAAACCGCACCTGGCGAACGCCGGGTGGCGCTGACGCCGGAAACGGCGCGGAAACTCACCGCCGCCGGGGCCACCGTGCTCGCGCAGCGCGGCCTGGGCGAAGGCGCGCATTTTGCCGATGCCGCCTATGTCGAGGCCGGCGCCCAGCTGGTTGGCGACGAGGCGCTGCCGCAGGCCGACCTGGTGCTGTGCGTGCAGGCGCCCCCCATCGACACGATCGCCCGGCTCAAGCCGGGCGCCGCCTTGATCGGCACCTTGCAACCCGAGGCCGAACCGGCGCGCGCCGAGGCGCTGCGCACGCGCGGCATTCTCGCCTTTCCGCTCGAACGGCTCCCGCGCACCACGCGCGCGCAGGCGATGGACGTGCTCAGCTCGCAGGCCGGCATGGCCGGCTACAAGGCGGTCCTGATCGGCGCGCAGCTGGCGCCGCGGTTCTTCCCGATGCTGACGACGGCCGCCGGCACGATCCGGCCTTCGAAGGTGCTCGTGGTCGGCGCCGGTGTCGCCGGACTGCAGGCGATCGCAACCGCGCGCCGCCTGGGCGCGCAGGTCGAGGGCTTCGACGTGCGGCCGGAGACGCGCGAGCAGATCGAATCGCTGGGCGCCCGCTTTCTCGACCTGGGCGTGAGCGCCGCCGGCGAAGGCGGCTATGCCCGCGCCCTGACCGACGAGGAGCGCGCGGAGCAACAGCGCCGCCTGGCTGCGCACCTGGCCGGCATCGATGTCGTGGTGTGCACTGCCGCCGTGCCTGGCCGGCGGGCGCCGACGATCATCGACGCCGACATGGTCGCCGGCATGCGGCCGGGCAGCGTGATCGTGGATCTGGCCGCCGAAACCGGCGGCAACTGCGCGGCGACCGTGCCCGGCCAGACCGTCGAGGTCGCGGGCGTGACGGTCGCCGGCCCGCTGGATCTGGCGAGCCTGGGCGCGACCCATGCCAGCGAGATGTACGCACGCAATGTTCAGCATTTCGTGTCGCTGCTGGTGGCCGATGGCGCCCTCGCCTTCGACTGGAACGACGAACTGCTGGCCCGGACGGTATGGCCGCAGGTGCCGGCCATCGCCCCCACACCCGGAGGTCCCGCATGATCGATGGAGTCGTAGCGCTGTACATCGTGATGCTGGCCGCGATCGCCGGCCACGTGATCATCTCGCGCGTGCCGGTGATCCTGCACACGCCGCTGATGTCGGGGTCGAACTTCATCCACGGCATCGTATTGATCGGCGCGATGGTCGTGCTGGGTCATGCCGACACGACGCTCGAGAAGGCGATCGGGTTCCTTGCGGTGCTGATGGGCGCGGGCAACGCCGCCGGCGGCTACGTCGTCACCGAGCGGATGCTGGAGATGTTCAAGCCCGCCGCCAAGCGGAGCGACGCGCCGTGACCGACCTGTCCACCTCGCCGCCGTCGCGGCGCCTGCCCCCGGCCCGCACGATGGCCCAATGGCGGCACGATCTTCGCTCCCATGACCGGGGCACCACGATGGCGACGACGCGATGAGTGGCCTCGACCTGCGCACGGGGCTGATCGCGGCGAGCTACTTCGTCGCCGCAACGCTGTTCCTGCTCGGCCTGCAACGCATGGCCTCGCCCAAGACCGCACGCTCGGGCATCCAATGGGCGGGCGTGGGCATGCTGCTCGCGACCGCGGCGACGTTCTTCGTGCCCGGCCTGCACAACCTCGGCCTGATGGCGACGGCGATCGCGCTGGGCACGGTGTTGGCCTGGGTGTCGGGCAAGAAGGTCGCGATCACCGATATGCCGCAGATGGTCGCGCTCTACAACGGTCTGGGCGGTGGCTCGGCGGCGGCGATCGGCGCGGTCGAACTGCTGCGCTGGTCGCAGCACGGCATCGCGCCCGCCTCGGTGCCGCTGGTGCTGGCGACGCTGGGCGCACTGATCGGCGCGATCGCATTGTCGGGTTCGGTCATCGCCTGGGCCAAGCTCGACGGGCGCATGGACAAGCGCTACGCCTTCCCCGGCCAGCAACTGTTCAACCTCGCAGTGTTCGTCGCCGCGCTCCTGGTCGGCGGCCTGGTGGTGCATGCGCTCCAGCTGCCGGCGATCGTCGCGTTCTTCGCCTTGGCGCTCGCGCTGGGCATGCTGATGACGCTACCGATCGGCGGCGCCGACATGCCGGTGGTGATCTCGCTGTACAACGCGCTGACCGGCCTGGCGGTGGCCTTCGAAGGCTACGTGCTGGGCAACGAGGCGCTGATGATCGCCGGCACGATGGTCGGCGCGGCCGGCATGCTGCTGACCCGTCTGATGGCCAAGGCGATGAACCGCTCGATCCGCAGCGTGCTGTTCTCCAGCTTCGGCGGCGGTGGGCAGGGGCAGGCGATCGAGGGCACGCAGAAACCGATCGAGGCCGGCGATGTGGCGGCGATGATGGGCTACGCCGAGCGGGTGGTGATCGTGCCCGGCTACGGCATGGCCGTGGCCCAGGCCCAGCACAAGATCCGCGAACTGAGCCAACGCCTGATCGAGCGCGGCGTCAAGGTCAAGTTCGCCATCCACCCGGTCGCCGGTCGCATGCCCGGGCACATGAACGTGCTGCTGGCCGAGGCCGGTGTGCCCTACGATCTGATCGTCGACATGGACGACATCAACCCCGAGTTCGCCAGCACCGACGTCACCCTGGTCATCGGCGCCAACGATGTCGTCAACCCGGTCGCCAAGACCGATCCGGCGAGCCCGATCTACGGCATGCCGATCCTGGACGTGATCGATTCGAAGAACGTCGTGGTCATCAAGCGCGGCAAGGGCACGGGCTTTGCGGGCATCGAGAACGCGCTGTTCTACGCCGACAACACCCGCATGCTCTACGGCGATGGCGCCGAGGCGGCCGGCGCCCTGGTCGCCGAGCTCAAGGCGCTCGACGGCGGCCATTAGGCCCCGCCGCCGACCCAGCGAACGCCGCGCGCTCCTGCATCGGCCGGCGCGAAGGTCCGGGCGCCGTGCGGACACACGCCAGGCCGGGCGCCGCAATCGCCGATGAACAGGGGTGGCGCATCGAACGATCCGCAGCGCCCGCGTCAACCGCCGACGCCGCGAGACGTTGTCCATGACACCCCCCGCCCCTGGCGCAACGACCCGACGATGGATGGCAGCCGCCCGTTCGACCCGCAGACGCCTGCCGTGCGCGGTAGGCTGGCGCCGGTGAGCGCTTCCCTGCCCGCGGCGACGGCCGCCCACCACGCCGCGCCGACGGCCACGCTCGAGGCGTTCCTGGCGAGCGTCGAGCGCCGGGCCTTCCGTTTCGCCGAACTCGGCCTGCGCCATCGCGACGATGCGCTCGATGCGGTGCAGGACGCGATGACCCGGATGCTCGGCTATCGCGACCGCCCTGCGTCGGAATGGACGCCGCTGTTCTGGACGGTGCTGCGCAGCCGGATCGTCGACACCCAGCGCCGGCGCACGTTCCGGCTGAGCTGGCTCACCGACGCCCGCACGCAAGAGGGCGAGGAGATCGACTGGGCCGATGCCGGCCCCGATCCGTCTCGCTCGCACGACGGTCGCGAGGCCTGGCAGCGTCTGGCCCAGGCGCTGCGCCAGCTGCCGCGACGCCAGCGCGAGGCGTTCACGCTGCGGGTGCTGGAGGAATTCGACGTCGGGACCACCGCCCGCATCATGGGGTGCGGCGAAGGCTCGGTAAAAACCCATCTGTTCCGCGCCCGCGAGGCGCTGCAGAGGCAACTGGAGGAGTTTCGATGATCCCGCCGAACGACCCGCGCACCGCCGCGGACGACGACGCCGCACTGCGTGCGCTCTACGGCCGTGCCCAGACGCAGATCTCGGCCGGCACCACCGCGCGTCTGCATCGCGCGCGTCATGTGGCCACGACTGCTGCGCCGGCACGGCGCAGTTGGGCCTGGCCGGCCGCGGCTGGCTTGGCCGCGGTGTTGGCGCTGGCGATCGGTGTGCAATCGCTCGCTCCACCGGCTCCGTCGAGTGCCGCGTCCGCGTCCACGCCGGTCCTGGCCGAGGCCGACGGCGCTGCCGCGCTCGACGACGGCATGGCCGACGCCTTGGCGACGTACGAGGAATCGCCGGACTTCTACCTGTGGCTCGCCGCCAACGAGTCCACCTTGCTTGCGATGGAGTGACCCATGCACCTGCCTTCCCGCTTCCTCCGCACGGTCCTGCTGCTGGGCAGCCTGTCAGTGACCAGCCTGGCAGCCGCCCAGCCCGGCCCGGCCCTGCCCGACTGGGACCGGCTCACGCCCGAGCAGCGCGACCAGCTCGTCGCGCCGATCCGCGACCGCTGGAACGACGCCGATGCCGACAAACGTCGACGGATGCTCGGCCACGCCCAGCGCTGGCAGTCGATGACGCCGGCCGAACGCGAGCACGCCCGCCACGGCATGCACAGCTGGAAGCGGCTGCCGCCCGAGCAGCGTGAAGAAGCCCGCGCGTTGTACGCCAAGCTGCGCACGCTGCCCGACGCCGAGCGCACCGCGCTGCGCGAGCGCTGGCAGCAGATGACGCCCGAACAGCGCCGCCACTGGGCACAGGCCAATCCCGCCCCCGAACCGCACGATGAGGCCGCAAGGCCGCCGCACTGACACCGGCCCCGACACACGAAGTAGGCAAGCTCGCCGCGGCGATCAGCCCACAGCCATGCTGTCACCGTCGTCGTTGGCCGCACTCAGGTGCTGCCAAAGATGCTTCATGGCCTCGTCGAACGGGGCATCGATCGAGCGCACGAGGGCACGCCCTGCCCCGACCAGCGCGGCCAGTTCTTCGGGCGAGACGACCATCCGGCGCACGCCGCGACGGTTGACGATCAGCAGCCGCGAGGTCAGCGGACTGATCCACGCCACCCGGGCCACCGATTGACGACCATGCTCGTCGATCAGCCGCAGGCCCTGGCCCGGCCGCAGTTGGCGCATCCGCGCGGCGATGGTCGGATCGAATGCCGGCGTCGCGGTGCCATCGACCAGGCGCAGCACAGGATCGGACGGCTCGTCGTCCAGCGCTTCGTCCTCCGGCAGCGGGATCTGCATGCGCCTGGGCGCATCGCAACGCGCGAGCGCGGCCACGATGCGCGTGATCTCCTCGCGCGCGGCCGCCGCATCGAGGCCACCGCTGGCATAGCAATCGGCCAGCGGCCCCTGCAACGCGCGCAAGGAGCCGGCGACCGCGGCGCCATCGGCCGCTGCGGCGTCGAGGTCGATGCCGATCATCGCATCGCCGATCGCGACCGCGGCCCGGTGGCGCGGCGAGTCGGGGCCGTCGCGCAGCCAAGTCTGAGTGAGATGGTGGCGCCAATGCTGATCGAGAAACCGGGCGACCGCCTCGGTCAGCGGTTGCGCACTCATGCGCTCGGTCACGAGGGCGGCCACGCCGCGGCGTGCCTGTTGCAGGCGTTCGCGGCCATGGATCGCTTCGGCGGCGCGGCGCTCGGCGACCTCCGTGCGACGGCGCTGCTGGTCCAGCCGCTCGCGCAGTTCCTCGGCCGCGAGCGCGAACACGGCCTGGTCGGTTTCGTATTCCTCGACGACCCGGTCGACGAGCCGCCCGGCATGTTCGAGCAGGTCGCGGTCGACCGCGGTGTCGCCGGTATTGCCGTCGCAGGCCTCGGTGACCGCATCGAGCAGCCGGCGCGCGGGATGGCCGCGCTGGCTGAACAGCGATTCGTCGGTCAAGGCGACCTTGAGGCAGGGCATGACCAGCCGGCCGTAGAGATCGCGCGCCTGCTGCATCAAGTCATTGGCCTCGAACAGCGCCTGGAACAGCAGGCCGACCAGGTCGATCGCGTCTTCGTCGTCGCCGCTCAGCGGCGCTCGGTCGGGATCGATGCCGACGCCACGCAGGCCGCGCGCGAGTTCGAGCCGGATCACCTCGCTCAGCCGCCGCCGGTCGTCCCCGGCCAGCACCCGGGCATACGGCGAGGGGTCGTCGCCCTGCAGCAGCCGCGCGACGCTGAGCAGCTTCGCCGCCTCGACGGCCGGTGTTGCACGAGGCGGCGCATCGAGCGCGGGCGCATCCTGCGGGTGGGACGGCGGCGTACGCGCGAGCTGCGCCCGCCACCGATGCAACTGCGCCCGGACCAGCGCGAGCTCGGCGCCCTGCGGATCGGTATCGGTCGTGTCCGGACCGCCGGCGGCCAGCAGCCGCGCCAGATCCGCCGACAACGGCCCCTGCGCGAGCCGGGCGGCGTCATGCGGGGCGTTGGTCACATCCGCCCGCGCCTCGGCCAGCCCGCCCTCGGGTTGCCACGCAGGCGCGCGACCGCCACCGGGCGCGGCCGGTGTCACCGAAACCGGCCCGAACGCGGTGTCGAGCAGCGCATCGGCGCGGGCGTAGAGCCCGGCAAGCACCGCCGGCAGCCTTGCAGCGAGTTGCTCGAACAGCCGGGCGCGCAGATCGCGCGGCAGCGCATCGGGATCGAGTAGACCGGCGAACGCCTGGACCGGCACTGCCGGACGCAGCGGGTGCGCGGCGCCGTCGGCGACGCCCAGGCGCGAGGCCAGCACTGCCATCCGGCCGTCGAGCATGCGCAGCGGGCCGAGCCACTGGTGCTCGAGCAGCTCGACCTGCTGCTGGACCGCCAGATGCAACTCCAACTGGCCCTCGGACATCAGCGCCATCGCATCGTGGGCCGGCCGCGGCGGCGCGGCGCGGCGCCACCGCTCGAATGCCGACTCGATCGCGGCGCGGAAACTCGCTGCCAGCACCGGGGCACGCATGCGCAACGCGCGTGCGGCCAATCGTGCGTCCTGAGCGGCCATGTAATCGGCGGCGGCGCCGAGCGCGTCGCGCTCGACCTCGGCCTCGACCTCGTCCCACAGCGCCGACAGCACGTCGCCCAGCGCCGTCACCGCCTCGCGTCGCAGCGCGTCGAACACCCTCTCGGGCTCGCCCGGCGCA
Organism: Luteimonas sp. TWI596; assembly: GCF_039674105.1. NCBI lineage: Bacteria > Pseudomonadati > Pseudomonadota > Gammaproteobacteria > Lysobacterales > Lysobacteraceae > Luteimonas > Luteimonas sp. TWI596. Next base: position 38,490 of record NZ_JBDJMU010000010.1, on the reverse strand, counting down.
GGTCGATGCGAATGCGGCACCGGACCGATGTCGTGGGGATGCGTCATCTTGGGGGAGAATCGGGGGATGGGGGCACAGTGCCCCCGCAGTTAGCTTTCCGAAACCAGAGGCACAAGTCCGTGACGATACTCCCAAATGCTGAACGCCTTCTCGACGCGCTCGATGCGCGGCGCTCGGTGCCGGCGCGCCAGCTCGACGCGCCCGGACCCGACGACGCGACCGTGCTGCGCATGCTGCGCTCGGCGGTCCGCGTCCCCGACCACGGCAAGCGGGTCCCGTTCCGCTTCCTGCGCATCGCCGGCGATGCGCGCCACGCGCTCGGCGAACAGTTGGTCACCCGCGCCCGTGCGCGCGACCCGGAGATCGGCGCCGGCGCGCTCGACAAGGACCGGCACCGGTTCTCGCACGCGCCGCTGGTGATCGCGGTCGTCGCGATCCTGGACCCGCAGGACACCGCCATTCCCGAGGTCGAACGCTTGTTGACCGCCGGCAGCGTGTGCTTCGCGCTGCTGCAGGCCGCGCAGGCCTGCGGCTTCGGCGCGTCCTGGCTGACCGGCTGGCCGGCCTACGACCCCGACATCCTCGCCGCCCTCGGCCTGGGCGCGCACGAGCGCATCGCCGGATTCATCCACATCGGCAGCCCGCGGCTCGACCCACCCGAGCGCGAGCGACCGGACCCGTCCGCGCTGCTGCAGGACTGGGTCGCGCCGTGAGCCTGACGCCCCCCGCGGTGCAGTCGCCCGCTCCGTCGCCCACCGCGCCGTTGTATCTGGTCGACGCCAGCCTCTACGTGTTCCGCGCCTGGCACTCGATGCCCGACGAGTTCCACGACGCCGAGGGCTGGCCGACCAATGCCGTGCAGGGCTTCGCCCGATTCCTGGCCGAACTGATCGAGCGCGAACGTCCACGGCACATCGCGATCGCCTTCGACGAAGCGCTCGACAGCTGTTTCCGCAACCGCCTGTATCCGGCCTACAAGGCCAACCGCCCGCCCGCGCCCGACGCGTTGCGCCGGCAGTTTGCCCACTGCAAGGCGCTGTGCCGCGCGCTCGGCCTGGTCGTGCTCGCCGACACCGAGTACGAGGCGGACGACCTGATCGGCAGCGCGCTACAGGCCGGCCGCCGCCACGCGCACCACGGCATCATCGTCTCGGCCGACAAGGACCTGTCGCAGTTGCTCGAAGGCGCCGACGAACAGTGGGACTACGCCCGCGGCCAGCGCTGGACGGCGGCCGGCGTGCGTGCGCGCCACGGCGTGGAGGCGCATCAGATCGCCGATTACCTGGCACTGTGCGGCGACGCGATCGACAACATCCCCGGCGTACCGGGCATCGGCTGCAAGACCGCCGCCAGCCTGCTGCACCACTTCGGCACGCTCGATGCGTTGCTGGCGCGCAGCGACGAAATCGCGTTCCTGCGCTTCCGCGGCGCCGCCCAGGCGGGTGCGAAGCTGCGCCTGCACGCCGACGCCGCGCGGCTGTTCCGCCAGCTGACGACGATCGCCTGCGATGCGCCGCTGGGCGAGGGCGCGAACGGTTTCGCGCGGCGCGACGGCGATGCGCAGGCGCTGTCGGCGCTGTGCGCCGCGTTGCGCTTCGGCCCCCTGACCCGGCGGCGGCTGCATGCGGCCGCCGGTCTGGAGTGGGCGCCGCTCGCCGATGCCTGAGCGTCGATCATCGCCCTGCTACCGGCGCCATGGCGAGGCGACTACCATCGGCGCATGACGAATCCGGACGCGGGACCCGCCGAAGCGGCGGAGGTGCTCTACCAGGGCGACTGGCTGCGGCTGGTGCGCCGAGGCAAGTGGGAATCGTGCGAGCGCACCCACGGCGGCAACGGCATGGCGGTGCTGATCATTGCGGTCACGCCGGACGACGAGGTGCTGTTCGTCGAGCAGTTCCGGGTGCCGCTGGGAGCGCGCACGATCGAGATGCCGGCCGGTCTGGTCGGCGACCGCGGTAGCTCCGACGCACTCGAAGACGCGGCCAGGCGCGAACTGATCGAAGAGACCGGCTGGTCGGCCGGCCGCATCGATGTGCTGCTGACCGGCCCGACGACGGCGGGGATGAGCAGCGAGCGCGTGGCGTTCGTCCGTGCCCGCGAGCTGACCCGGGTCGGCGCCGGCGGCGGCATCGACGACGAGGACATCATCGTCCACGCCGTACCGCGCGCCAGTGCGCCGGCCTGGCTGATGCGCAAGCATGCCGAAGGCTATGAGCTCGACCTCAAACTCTGGGCAGGGCTTTGGATGATCGACCACGAGCCTGACGGCACCCGGGTCGACTGACGGCCACCGGCCGGGCCTGCGCCCGGCACCGTCTGCGCTCAGGCCTTCTTGAGGAACTCGGTGCGCAGCACCAGGCCCTTGACCTTCTCGGCGTTGCACTCGATCAGGTCGGCGTCGTCAGTGAGACGGATGTTCTTGACCAGCGTGCCGCGCTTGAGCGTGACGCTGGTGCCCTTGACCTTGAGGTCCTTGATCAGCGTGACCGAGTCGCCATCGGCGAGCGTGGTGCCGTTGCTGTCCTTGACGACGAGGGTGTCTTCTTCCGACATGGTGCGATGTCCCGTGGTGCGCGCCGGCGTCCGGCGCATCGATGAAGGCGTGCCACACGCGGGTGCGTGAGCAAGAGCACGTGCGCCCGCGGCTGCGGGCGCACAGTGGATCAGGCGAAGCGGTCGGTCGCGCGGACCAGCGCGTCGATGTTCTCGGCCTCGAACGCCGAGTGACCCGACGCCGGCGTGATCACCAGCTCGGCCTTCGGCCAGACCTGGTGCAGGTCCCAGGCGTTCTGCACCGGGCAGACGACGTCATAGCGGCCGTGCACGATGACGCCGGGGATGTCGACGATGCGGTAGGCGTCGCGCAGCAGCTGGTCGTCGACCTCGAAGAAGCCGCCGTTGACGAAGTAGTGGTTCTCGATACGCGCAAATGCGAGCGCGAACTGCGCATCGGCGTGGCTGTCGGCGAAGTCCTCGTCGATGTGCAAGAAGCTCGTGGCGCCTTCCCAGACGCTCCACGCGCGCGCAGCGTCCAGGCGCACGCCCTCGTCGTCGCTGGTCAGGCGCTTGTGGAATGCAGCGATCAGGTCGCCGCGCTCGTTCTGCGGAATCGCGGCGATGTACTGCTGCCAGGCCTCCGGGAACAGCCGCGATGCGCCTTCCTGGTAGAACCATTCCAGTTCGTCGCGACGCAGCATGAAGATGCCGCGCAGGACCAGTTCGGTGACCCGGCGCGCGTGACGCTGGGCGTAGGCCAGCGCCAGCGTCGACCCCCACGAGCCACCGAAGACCTGCCACTGCTCGATGCCCAGGTGCTCGCGCAGGCGCTCGATGTCGGCGACCAGATCCCAGGTGGTGTTGGCGACCAGATCGGCATGCGGCGTCGAGCGTCCCGCGCCACGCTGGTCGAACAGCACGATGCGGTACTTCGCCGGATCGTGGAAGCAGCGCATCTTCGGGCTGCAACCGCCGCCCGGACCGCCGTGCAGCAGCACGACCGGCTTGCCCTTCGGGTTGCCGCACTGTTCGTAGTAGAGGACGTGTCGATCGTCGACGGCCAGCGAACCGGTGTCGTAGGGTTCGATGGCAGGATAGAGCTGTCGCATGCACGGGCATCCGAAAAGGAACCGGCCGCCATTCTAACAGCCGCGGTCAGGTGCCTTCGGCGCGTCCGAAGGTCACGCGGTCGCGCTGCTCGAGATCGCGCACGGTCGCCACCTCGCCAAGCCCGGCCGCTTCGAACAGCGCGCGCACTGCCGCACCCTGCGCCAGCCCATGTTCGACCAGCAACCAGCCGCCGGGGCGCAGATGCGCACAGGCGCCACCGGCCAGCACGCGGATCGCATCGAGGCCGTCGTCGCCGGAGGCCAGCGCGGTTGGCGGCTCGAAGCGCAGATCGCCGCGGGCCAGGTGGGGATCGTCCGCCTCGATGTACGGCGGGTTGCTGACCAACACATCGAAGCGGCGGCCTGCGAGCGGCGCGTACCAGTCGCCGGCCAGGAACGTCACGCGCGCCAGCTCCAGTTCGGCGGCATTGGCGCGCGCGACGGCGAGTGCGTCTTCACTTGAATCGGTCGCGACCACCTCGACGTCCGGACGCTCGACCGCAAGCGCGAGCGCAACCGCACCGCTGCCGGTGCCCAGGTCGGCGACCGCGGCGCCGGGCCCGGCCGGCAGCCGTGCCAGCGCCAGTTCGACCAGCCGCTCGGTCTCGGGTCGAGGAATCAGCGTCGCCGGGGACACCGCCAGGTCGAACCGCCAGAACCCACGACGGCCGATCAGGTAGGCGACCGGCTCGCCCGCAGCGCGGCGCGCCACCAACGCCTCGAAGCGCGCGGCCTGCGCCGGCTCGATGGGGGCGTCGCCGTGCGCGAACAGCCAGCTGTGCGAGCGCTCGACGGCATGCGCGAGCAGCCAGCGGGCGTCGGTGGCGTCGATACGCGACGCGGCGGCGCGCAGCAGCGCATCGAGTCGGGGAGAAGACGTAGCCATGACTTCACATCGTAGCGGTGCGGACGCCGGCATGGTGGCCGCCTTCTCGCTTGAGCGACCGCCGATGCCTTCATCGCTGCGCATCTGCCTTGCGGCGCTGTTCGCGCTCACGCTCTGCGCCTGCCAGAGCGCGTTCTTCGCAGTGGTCAACCGACACAGCGAACGCCCCGCGGCCAGCGCGGTCTACGACGTCGACCGCGCGCTGTCGCTCGACATCTACCGGCCGGCCGCACCGGTCAGCGGCGCACCCGTCGTGGTGTTCTTCTATGGCGGTGCGTGGCGGCATGGCCGCCGGGCGCAGTACCGCTTCGTCGGCAGCCGGCTGGCGCAGCACGGCATCTTCGCGATCGTTGCCGACTACCGCACGTATCCGGCGGCCGGCTTTCCCGATTTCGTCGGCGACGCGGCGCGGGCGGTGCGCTGGACCCGCGATCACGTACAGGCGTACGGCGGCGATCCGCGACGGCTGTTCGTCGCCGGGCACTCGGCCGGCGCGCAGATCGCGGCGCTGCTGGGCACCGATGCGCGCCATCTTGCGGCGGTCGGCATGGCACCGCGCGAGTTGGCCGGGGTGATCGGCCTGGCCGGCCCCTATGACTTTGCGATCGGACCGCGCCTGGCGCCCGTGTTCGGGCCGCGCACGCAATGGCCCGACGCGATGGCGCTGCGGTTCGTCGATGGCGACGAGCCGCCATTCCTGTTGGTGCACGGCGATGCCGACCGCACAGTCGACGTGGACAACAGCCGGCGCCTGGACGCGGCGCTACGCGGTCACGGCGAGGCCTCGACGCTGCGGGTGCTGACTGGTGCGCGTCATTTCGCGCCCGCAGCCGCGTTCTACAACCCGGCGCGGGCCCCGACGGTGCTGCCTGCGGTGCTGGACTTCGTGTCCACGACGGGGCCGACATCAGCGTCCGGACCAGATGCAGCTCGCAACGCGGCGGGCGCGCTGACCGACTGAGGGTCTTCTTTTGGGGGGGAGGGAAGACTAATTCTCCAGTTCAGACCGGCCACTGCCCGCCGACAGAAGCCGCCTTCCCCTCTTTCGGGGCCGCTTCGCGGTCCGGCCACGCGACGCACGCGTGGCATTTGCAAGCCTTGACTCGGCCGCGCGCGCCTCACAAAACCGGGGGTCCAAAACCGGGGTCAGAGTGCAATTTTCGCCCCGCGAAATTGCACTCTGACCCCGGTTTTATCCTGACGGATCGAGCCGGGTAGTGTTGTCGCGTGGCCGGACCGTGCAGCGGCCTTGCCGAGGGGAGAGCGGTTTCCGGCCAGCAGGCGGCTGCCCGTCCGGAGCAAAGCCCGTCCTCGCGCTTGCAGACAGACAAAATGAAGGCGGCCGAAGCCGCCTTCAAAGATTCCGTGACACGTGTGGGAGGGAGGTACGGACACGGAACGGAGTGTGCGGCCTGGACCGCCTGGGCGAGTCACCGATGTTGCGTCGACCGGCCCCTTGCGCCTGATATTGCTGCAGTGCAACAGCCATTGCAAGCGTTTTCATGGGCAAATCCGCCCATCCGCAAACGATAGCCTGAACCTATCGATAGGATTCAACTTATCGATTTTACATATCGATAGAGCGCGCCTAACCTATGCCCAGCCGGTCTCTCCGGCCGCCGGCCGTTCACGGCCGCACCCTCTTCACCCAAGGAGTTTCCATGTCCCTCATCAACACCGAGATCAAGCCGTTCAAGGCCACTGCGTTCCAGAACGGCGAGTTCGTCGAAGTCAGCAACGAGAGCCTGAAGGGCAAGTGGTCGGTGCTGATCTTCATGCCGGCCGCCTTCACCTTCAATTGCCCGACCGAGGTCGAGGACGCCGCCGAGCATTACGCCGAGTTCCAGAAGGCCGGCGCCGAGGTCTACATCGTCACCACCGACACGCACTTCTCGCACAAGGTGTGGCACGAGACCTCGCCGGCCGTCGGCAAGGCGCAGTTCCCGCTGGTCGGCGACCCGACCCATCAGCTGACCCGCGCGTTCGGCGTGCACATCGAGGAAGAAGGCCTCGCGCTGCGCGGTACCTTCGTCATCAACCCCGAAGGCGTGATCAAGACGCTGGAGATCCACGACAACGCCATCGCCCGCGATGTCACCGAGACCTTGCGCAAGCTCAAGGCCGCGCAGTACGTCGCCGCCAATCCGAACGAGGTCTGCCCGGCCAAGTGGAAGGAAGGCGAGAAGACCTTGGCACCGTCGCTGGATCTGGTCGGCAAGATCTGATCCGCGTGCCGGCCGCGGCGCGTGCCGCGGCCGCCTCCATCCCCGCCTCGGGGATGGAGGCGAACCGGAGCCCGTGCACAACGCGCGGTTTCCGGTTCGCCTCCCTCCCGCCGCCCGATGCGCGATCACGGCGCGTCGCGCGCCGCCCACCCTGCCTCCAGGAGCCGTCCATGTTGGAAGCCGACCTCAAAGCCCAGCTCAAGGGCTACCTGGCCCGCGCCGTGCGCCCGATCCACATCGTGGCCTCGCTCGACGACAGCCCCAAGTCTGACGAGCTGCGCAGTCTGCTCGACGATCTCGCCCAAGCCAGCGATCGCATCACGATCGATGTGGGCGGTGACGATGCGCGGCGCCCGTCGTTTGCGCTGACCTCACCCGGTCACGACATCTCGCTGCGCTTCGCCGGCCTGCCGATGGGGCATGAGTTCACCTCGCTGGTGCTGGCGCTGCTGCAGGTCGGCGGCCATCCGTCGAAGGCCGCGCAGGAGACACTCGAGCAGGTCGCCGCGCTCGAGGGCGACTACCTGTTCGAAACCTATTACTCGTTGTCGTGCCAGAACTGCCCGGACGTGGTGCAGGCGCTGAATCTGGCGGCCGTGCTCAATCCGCGCATCCGCCACGTGGCCATCGACGGCGCCCTGTTCCAGGACGAGGTCGAGGCGCGCGAGATCATGTCGGTGCCGACCGTGTTCCTCAACGGCGAGAAGTTCGATCAGGGCCGGATGACGCTCGAGCAGATCGTCGCCAAGCTCGACACCGGTGCGGCGAAGCGCGCGGCCGCGAAGATCGCCGACAAGGCACCGTTCGAGGTGCTGGTCGTGGGCGGTGGCCCGGCCGGCGCGGCTGCGGCGATCTACGCCGCGCGCAAGGGCATCCGCACCGGCATCGCCGCCGAGCGTTTCGGCGGCCAGGTGCTCGACACGATGGCGATCGAGAATTTCATCTCGGTTAAGGAGACCGAGGGCCCGAAGCTCGCCGCTGCGCTCGAGCAGCACGTGCGCGAGTACGAGGTCGACATCATGACCCTGCAGCGCGGGACGCGTCTGGTGCCGGCCGGCGACGACGGGCTGATCGAGGTGCAGTTGGAGAACGGCGCCTCGCTGCGCTCGCGCAGCGTGGTACTGGCCACCGGCGCGCGCTGGCGGCAGATGAACGTGCCGGGCGAGGATCAATACCGCAACAAGGGCGTGGCCTACTGTCCGCATTGCGACGGGCCGCTGTTCAAGGGCAAGCGCGTGGCGGTGATCGGCGGCGGCAACTCCGGCGTCGAGGCCGCGATCGACCTGGCCGGCATCGTCGCCCACGTCACGTTGATCGAGTTCGACGCGCAGCTGCGCGCCGACGAGGTACTGCAGCGCAAGCTGCGCAGCCTGGCGAACGTGCGCATCGTCACCAGCGCGCAGACGACCGAGGTGCTCGGCGACGGCAGCCGCGTCAATGGCCTGGTGTACCGCGACCGCGTTGGCGGCAGCGACCACCGTGTCGAGCTCGAAGGCGTGTTCGTGCAGATCGGCCTGCTGCCCAACACCGAATGGTTGAAGGGCGTGGTCGAGTTGAGTCCGCGCGGCGAGATCGTCGTCGATGCCCGCGGCCAGACCAGCGTGCCGGGCGTGTTCGCCGCCGGCGATGCGACCACCGTGCCCTACAAGCAGATCGTCATCGCGATGGGCGAAGGGTCGAAGGCGGCACTGAGCGCGTTCGACCATCTGATCCGGCACTCGGCGCCGGCCGCTCAGGCGGCGGCCGCCTGAGCATGGGCGCGCCCGCGCACCATGCGGCCTGCCCGATCGTCGCATCGCGGCGACCGGGCAGCGCGTCGGCGCAGGGCAATTGGAGCGCACAGCGATGAACCTGCGGGATCTGCGCTACTTCGTCGCATTGGCCGAACATCGGCATTTCGGCCGCGCCGCCGCCAGTTGCTTCGTCAGCCAGCCGACGCTGTCGACGCAGATCCGCAAGCTGGAAGAGGAACTGGGCGTGGCGCTGGTGGAGCGGGCGCCGCGCAAGGTCATGCTGACGCCGACCGGCCAGCAGATCGCCGAGCGCGCGCGTCGGATCGTCGCCGACATCGAACAGATGAAGGACGTCGCGCGGCGCAGCGCCGACCCCGAGGCCGGCTCGATCCGGCTCGGCGTGTTTCCCACGCTCGGTCCCTATCTGCTGCCGCACGCCGTGCCGCTGGTGCGCGCACGCTTCCCCGAACTCGAGCTGCTGCTGATCGAGGAAAAGAGCGACGTGCTGCTGTCTCGGCTGCACGACGGCCGGCTCGACGCGGCGATTCTCGCCCTGCCGCTCGACGATGAGCAGTTGCACACGCAGTTCCTGTTCGAAGAGCCCTTCGTGCTCGCGGTATCCGACCGTCATCCGCTGGCCGCGCAGGACCGCCTGGACCTGCCGGCGCTGTCGCAGCAGAAGCTGCTGCTGCTCGAGGACGGGCACTGCATGCGCGAGCAGGCGCTGGATGTGTGCCGGTTGTCGGGCGCCGCCGAGCACGCGGAGTTCCGCGCCACGAGCCTGGAGACGCTGCGCCAGATGGTCGCCGCAAACGTCGGCGTGACCCTGCTGCCGGTGCTCGCGACCAAACCACCGGTGGCGCCGTCGCCGCACCTGCACTTGCTCGATTTCAGCGATACCCGCCCGACGCGGCGGATCGCGATGGTGTGGCGCCGCAGCTCGGCGATGCACGAATTCCTGCTGCGACTGGCCGAGGCGCTGCGCGCGCTGCCGGCCGGCTTGCTCGACCCGGCGGCGCCGCGCGCCGCCTGAGCTTTCCGCGCGTCGGCGACGCTACAGCGCCACGCCCACCGGGCAGGCGACGCCGGTGCCGCCCAGCCCGCAGTAGCCGCCCGGATGCTTGTGCAGATACTGCTGGTGCTCGTCCTCGGCGTAGTAGAACGTCGGCGCGGGCGGCCCCGCGAGCTCGGTGGTGATCGCCGGAAAGCCCGCGGCCTGCAACCCCGCCTGGTAGGCATCGCGGCTGCGCACCGCCAGCGCATGCTGGTCGGCGGTGGTGCAGTAGATCGCCGAGCGGTACTGGGTACCGACGTCGTTGCCCTGACGCATGCCCTGGGTGGGATCGTGGCCTTCCCAGAACAGCTGCAGCAGATGCTCGAAGGCGACCTGCGCCGGGTCGTAGACCACCAGCACGACCTCGGCATGCCCGGTCTGGCCCGAGCACACCTCGCGGTAGGTCGGGTTGGGGGTCAGCCCGCCGGCGTAGCCGACCGCCGTCGTCACCACGCCGGGCAGCGACCAGAACTTGCGCTCCGCGCCCCAGAAGCAGCCCATGCCGAACTGCACCTGCTCCAGGCCGTCGAAGGCATCGCGCAGCGGACGGCCATGCACGGCATGCGCATTGTGCAGCGGCAGCGGCGTGTCGCGGCCGGGCAGTGCGTCCTGCGCCCGTGGCAGGCGCTGCTTCCACGCTCCGATTCCCAGCATCGTCCAACCCTCCTGCGGATGCGGCCGGTCGCCGCCCCTCATGGATGCGGCATCCCGACCCGGGGTTCAAGGGCGCTGCGGCTGCGAGGCCCGTGCGCGATCGCGGCCCTTCAGCCCGGCGAGGAAGATGCCGGCCAGGGTACACGCCAGCCCCAGCCATTCGCGCGGCACCGTCGGTCGCTGCAGCACCACCAGATCGAGCACGAACGCGCAGACCGGCTGGGCGAGCAACAACAGGCCCACCAGCGCGACCGGCAACTGCTGCATCGCCCGCGAGATCAGCATCCAGCTCAGGCAGTGCCCGAGCCCGGCCAGCAACAGCAACCAGGCCAGGGCACGCCAGCTCGGGATCGCGAACGACACGCCTTCGGCCAGACCCGCCAGGCCCAGCAGCACCGCACACAGCAACGACACCAGCGCCAGCACCTGCGCGATCGGCGCGGCGCGCAGCGGCGCCAACCGCAGCCCGGCGCGCTGCACCTGGCGCAGACCGATATTGTAGACCGCGTAGCACAGCCCGGTTCCCAGCCCCAGCCACACGCCCCAGCGGTAGTCGGCCGGCAGCGTGGCCCAGTCGGCGCCCAGCAGCAGCCACAGCCCCGCGAACGCGAGCACGATGCCGCCCAAAAAGCGCGGCCCCAGGCGTTCGCCGAACAGCAGCATGCCGGCCAGCGCCATGAAGAACACCTGCGCGTTCGCCAGCAGCGTCGCCAGACCGGGGCCGATCAGCAGGATGCTGCGATGCCATAACCACAGATCGGCCGCAAACGCGGCGGCAGGCAGCAATGCCAGCCACCACAGTCGCGCAGGAATGGGCCGCCAATCGCGGCGCAGCGCGACCCACAGGATCAGCAGCGCGCCAGCGAACAGCATGCGGTAGAACGCCGAAATCGTCGGCGGCGTGCCGGCCAGGCGCACCATCAGGCCATTGCTGCCGATCAATACGGCGCCGGCCAGCATGCTCGCGAGCGCGGCGCGGCCGGCGGGAACCTCCTGCATGGCACCAATCCGACGATGGGGGGGAACGGCAGCGTAGCAGCGCCCTGCCCCCGGCCAGCACCTCAGGCGAACACCGCCGGCGCCATCCGGACGCGGTTCCTGCCCTCGTGCTTGGCGGCGTAGAGCGCCTTGTCTGCGCGCGCCAGTGTCTCGGCGGCGGTGCGCTCGCCGCGGCGTCGGGTCGCGATGCCGATGCTGACCGACAGCCCGACGCGTGCGCCTTCGTGGCGGACATCGACCTCCTCGACCGCCATGCGCATGCGCTCGCCGATGATCCGCGCCCTTGCGCCCTCCAGGCCCGGCAGCACGACGATGAACTCCTCGCCGCCGTAGCGGCCGAACACCGCGCCGTCGCTCAACGCGCCCTGCAGCGCGGCAGCAACCCGGCGCAGGCAGTCGTCGCCGCAGGCATGGCCATACCGGTCGTTGACCGACTTGAAGTGGTCCAGATCGACGAACAGCACCGACACCGGCCGTTCGTCGCGGACCGCATCGGCGAAGATCCGCGCCACCCACTGATCGAGCATGCGGCGGTTCATCGTCCCGGTCAGCGCGTCCATCTCCGCCGAACGGCGCAGCTTGAGCGCGGCCGCCGCCTGGTCGACGTGCTGCTGCACCAGCCGCAGCAGCTCGGCGATCAACGCCATGTCCTCGGGCAGGAATCCAGCGTCGCCGGCACGGCGCATCACCAGCACGCCCCAGACCGGCGTACGCATCTGCAACGGCACCCACGCCTCGATCGCCGGCCCGCGCCCCTCTTCCGGCGCGGGTTGCTGGGTCGCCACACCTGCCACGGCCAGCCGGCGCAGGGCCTGTTCGCGCGAGCCCAGGCTGCGTTCGACGCGCGCGGCCACACCGACCGGCTCGACGAACACCCGGTCCACGCCAAGATAGCCACGCAGCATCACCGCGCACGACTCGGCAGGCACCAAGGGCATCAGGTGTTCGACCAGCAAGCGAAAGCCGCAGGCCGGCAGGTCCCCCGCGTCCAGTCCGTCAAGCTGGGCCTGCAGGGCGGCCGACAGGTTCGCGCGGGCGGCCTCCCGCCGCATGCGGCGCTCGGTCTCCAGCCGCGCGATCCGGTCGCGGTCGCGCTGGTCGCGGTAGTCGCCGATGCGCTGCACCAGCGCCAGGCCCAACACCAGCACGAAGGCCACCGCGCCGCCCTGATACCCCAGATGGACGAGCGGTACGTCGGGGACGAGCCCGTGCCGGACCAGCGCCGCCCAGGCGCCGGCGACGACGGGCACCAGCGCGGTCACCAGCAGCCAGCCGGACAGCACGACACCGCGGCGGGCGCCGTCGACCAGCATTGCCAGCCCAGCAACGCCTGCCAGCAGCCAGCCGTACGCGGTGATGCGTTCCATGACGCCATCGAGCGCCGGCAGGCGCAGGGCACAGACTACGGCCAGCGCCGTCAACACGCCCCCCAACACGCGGACGATGCCCACCAGACGATCGCCGCGCCCGGGCATCGCGTAGGCACGCACCAGCGACAGCCAGACCGCGGCATACAGCAGGGCCAGGGCCGAGACGCCCTGCTCGCGCCACGCCCCCAGCAGCGACGCGCCGGGCAAACCGTACAGATGCCCGTTGCGGGCCTGCAGCAGCAGCACCAACACGACCACATAGCCGAAGAACCCGACGAACAGGCGGTCGCGCGAGGCGTGCGCCAGTGCCAGCGCCATCGCCGCCAGGGCCATCAGCCCGCCGTAGACCGCACCGGCCAGCGCGACGCCCGAGCGCTCGATCCGTCGCACATCGACAGCGCGGGCCAACACCGGCCGCATCGTCGCCGGGAGCGGCCGGTCGGCATGCAGCGTCAGTTCCACCGGGCCTTGCCAGTCCGGCAACACGAAGCCGTAGCCGGTCGGCAACATGCCCTCGTCATCGCCGACCCGAAAGAAGCCGCGCGGCTCGCTGTGCCAGCCATCGGCTGCGTACAACTGCAGCCCCTCGACCATCTCGCGGGGAAACCACAGCGCCCAGCGTCCGCCGGCGGCATCGCCGCTGGGCAGCGTGAAGCGCAAGCGCGCCTCGACCTCGGGGGCCGCATCGGGCGCGGGCGCCAGGATCTCGACCGCGCGGCGCTCACCCGGCCGCAACTGGGTGGAGGCGACCAACGCGACGAACAGGCCCAGCAATAACAGCAGGCAGCCGGCCAGTACCCAACCATGGCCGGGAATCGCACGCGCACGTTCGCTGCTCGTCATCGGCGGCCCTCTCGCACACGCCAGCGCGCGGCCGACGCATCGTCGCCCACGCGTTGCCCGCGCGCGTTGTCGCTGTCGCGCTGCATCCTGCTCCTTCCCGTCGGAAATCCGTACTCCGTCACACTATTATGTCATTGGCGGTCACAGAAGCGCGGCACTGCGGGCAGCTCCCGCCACCGCAGTCTCCGCCGACCGGTCCGCTACACTGCGCAGTTCATTCCGCCTCTCCCGAGCCGTCCGCCCCATGTCCGCAGGTCCGATCGAATCCGCCGCCCCGCCCACCGATGCCGCCGCTCCGGTCCGCCAGGACTTCATCCGGCAGATCGTCCGCGACGACCTCGCCAGCGGCCGGCACACCACGGTCCGGACCCGTTTTCCGCCTGAGCCCAACGGGTATCTGCACATTGGTCACGCCAAGGCGATTTGCCTGGACTTCGGCATCGCCGACGAGTTCGGCGGGCGCTGCAACCTGCGCTTCGACGACACCAACCCGGAGAAGGAAGACCTGGCGTTCGTGCGCGCGATCGAGGACGACGTGCGCTGGCTGGGATTCGACTGGGCCGAACTGCGCCACGCCTCGGATTACTTCGAGGTCTATTACCTGGCCGCCGAGAAGCTCATCGCGCAGGGCGATGCCTTCGTCTGCGACCTGACCGCCGAACAGGTCCGCCAGTACCGCGGCACCCTGACCGAGCCGGGTCGGAACTCGCCGTTCCGTGACCGCAGCGTGGACGAGAACCTGGACCTGTTCCGGCGCATGCGCGCCGGCGAGTTCGCCGACGGCACGCGCACGCTGCGCGCGAAGATCGACATGGCCAGCGGCAACATGAACCTGCGCGACCCGGCGCTGTACCGGATCAAGCACCTCGCCCACCAGAACACCGGCGATGCCTGGCCGATCTACCCGATGTACGACTATGCGCACGCGCTGGGCGATGCGGTCGAAGGCATCACCCATTCGCTGTGCACGCTGGAATTCGAAGACCATCGGCCGCTCTACGACTGGGTCGTCGACCGGGTCGACCTGGCCGGACATCGCGAACTGCTCGCCTCCTTGAGCGCACGCGGCCTGCCGGTGGTGGCGGGCAAGCCGCGCCAGATCGAGTTCTCGCGCCTGAACATCAACTACACCGTGATGAGCAAGCGCAAGCTCACCCAACTGGTCGCCGACGGCCTGGTCGACGGCTGGGACGACCCGCGCATGTACACGCTGCAGGGGCTGCGTCGCCGCGGCTACACACCCTCGAGCCTGCGGTTGCTGGTGGACCGGGTCGGCATCAGCAAGCAGAATTCGGTGATCGACTTCTCGGTGCTCGAAGGTGCGCTGCGCGACGACCTCGATGCGCGCGCGCCGCGGCGCATGGCGGTGATCGACCCGCTCAAGCTGGTGCTGAGCAACCTGCCCGAGGGCCATGCCGAAACGCTGACCTTCCCCAACCATCCCAAGGACGAGGCGCAGGGCACGCGCGAGGTGCCGTTCTCGCGCCAGCTGTGGATCGAGCGCGAGGATTTCGCCGAAGTGCCGCCCAAGGGCTGGAAGCGACTGGTGCCCGGTGGCGAGGTCCGCCTGCGTGGCGCCGGCATCGTGCGCGTCGACGAAGTGATCAAGGACGCCGACGGTGCGATTGTCGAACTGCGCGGCACGCTCGATCCCGAGTCGCGGCCCGGCATGGAAGGCGCCAACCGCAAGGTCAAAGGCACGATCCACTGGGTCAGTGCGGCGCATGCAGTCGAAGCCGAAGTGCGGCTTTACGACCGCCTGTTCGTCGTCGAGAAGCCGGACGACGAATCCGCCGGCAAGACCTACCGCGACCATCTCAATCCCGACTCCAAGCGCAGCACCACCGGCTACGTAGAGCCGGCCGCCGCGCAGGCCGCGCCGGAGCAGGCGTTCCAGTTCGAACGTCTGGGCTACTTCGTCGCCGACCGCTACGACCACGCCACCGACCGGCCGGTGTTCAACCGCAGCGTCACCTTGCGCGACGTCTGGGCATCGGCCAAGCCCGGCGGCTGATCGCCGACACGCCCACGTCGGTGCCGGACGAGCACGCCAGTCCGCCGTGGATGACGCACCCGCTCGTTCGCCTCGGGGCGATCGCAACGGTGCTGTCGCTGGCCGACGTCCCGTGGCTGCCCTTTCCCTGGCGGATGCCGATCGTCGGCGCGCTCGCCGTGACCTGGGTGCTGGTCGAGACGCGCCGCTGGCCGGCCGCCGGCGTCGGGCGACAGCGCCTGTGGGCGACGCTCGGCTGGACGGCTGCGCTGGTCGTCCTGGTCGCAGGCATCGTCGGCCCGGTGCTCGAACCGCTGGTCGACCGACTGACCGGGACGCCGGTGGATCACAGCGGTTACGGCGCGCTGCGCGGCAACCTCCCGATGGCGCGCGACCTGGTTCTGGGCGCCTGGCTCAGCGCGGCGTTGGCGAAGAGCTCGTCTTCCGTGCCTTTTTGATGCATCAGCTCACGGCGCTGTTGCGTACCACGCGCGCCGGCGACGCCCTCGCGATCCTGGCCGGCGGCGTCGTGTTCGGTCTGATGCATGCAGATCAGGGGCTGGCGGGAATCGTGCTGACCGGCCTGGTGGGCGGGCTGTTCTGCGCGGCCTACCTGCGCTCGGGCCGCAACCTCTGGGCGCTGGTGCTGGCGCATGGTCTGATCGACACCTGGGGCGTGACCACGCTGTACCTGGGCTGGGTCTGAGGCGACGCCGGTTCGCTCGCCGCGCCCGCGCCCGACACGCGAGCACATCGCGCGCTCGACACGCTGACGGGGCCGGAGCGGTACCATCGCGCCGATGAATCGTTTGCGCTCCCTGCTGTTCGGCCTCTGCGCCCTGGTCTCGGTGCTCGCGCTTGCAGCCTGCGCGGCGCCGCACACGCCAACATCGCCGCCGGCCGGCGCGCCTCCCGCTCTGTCGGCCGGGGCCGGCAATCCGCTGGCCCCCGACACCGGCTGCAACGTCGATGCCGACTGCGCAGTCAAGAATGTCGGCAACTGCTGCGGCGTCTATCCGGCCTGCGTCCATCGCGACGCTGCGGTCGATCCGCAGGCCGTCGCCGCCGACTGCGCC
Organism: Luteimonas sp. TWI596; assembly: GCF_039674105.1. NCBI lineage: Bacteria > Pseudomonadati > Pseudomonadota > Gammaproteobacteria > Lysobacterales > Lysobacteraceae > Luteimonas > Luteimonas sp. TWI596. The sequence goes on along the minus strand of NZ_JBDJMU010000010.1, from coordinate 22,049 downwards.
GCGCGCGGCCTGGCATCGGTCTGCGGCTTCCGGCAGATCGAGGCCTGTCGCTGCGTCTCCAACCGCTGCGAAGCGGCACCGATGCGCGTGCACACGCGCTGACCGCGGCCTTCGCCGCCTGTCTTCTTCCAAGGGATCCGCAATGCTGTACGCACAAGTCCACCTCACCCTGCCCGCCTGGGTCCACGAGCACGTCGACACGGCGCGCGCCTATCCCGGCGACGAGGCCAAGGTCGCACTCGCGATCGCGCTGTCGCAGCGCAATGTCGAGGCCGCCAGTGGCGGCCCGTTCGGCGCCGCGGTTTTCGACGGCCAGGACCGCATCGTGGCGGTCGGCGTGAACCGGGTGATGCCCCACACCTGCTCGGTCGCCCACGCCGAGACGATGGCCTACATGCTGGCCCAGCAACGGCTGCAGACGCCGCGGCTCAACGAGCGCATCGGCCCGGTCACCCTGGCGACCTCGTCGCAGCCGTGCTGCATGTGCTACGGCGCCACCGTGTGGGCCGGCATCGACCGGTTGCTGATCGGCGCCCGCGCCGAGGATGTCGAGGCGCTGACGCCGTTCGACGAAGGCCCGCTGCCCGAGGACTGGGTCGGCGCACTGACCGAGCGCGGCATCGCGGTCGTGCGCGACCTGCTGCGCGAGGAGGCCTGCAAGGTGCTGCGCGCCTACGGCGAGTCCGAAGGAGCGAAGTACTGACATGCGCGACATCGACCCGGCCCAGCCGGACCCCGACACCGTCCCGCCGGTCAGCGGCCTGCTGTGCTATTGCCGCCCCGGTTTCGAGTCCGACCTGGCCGCCGAGCTGACCGAACGCGCCGCTGGCGTGCGCGTTGCCGGCTATGCGCAGACCCGGCGCGGCGACGGCTATGTGCTGTTCCATTCCGACAACGGCCCGGCCCTGACTCACGAACTGCCGTTCCGCGAACTGATCTTCGCGCGCCAGAAGCTGATGCTGCTGGCCGAACTGCGCGACCTGGACCCGAGCGATCGGATCACGCCGATCTTCGAAGCCCTGGCCGGCCGCGGACGTCATGGCGAGCTGATCGTCGAGCATCCCGATTCCGACGACGGCAAGCAGCTCGCCGGCCTGGCGCGCAGTTTCGGCAACGCGCTGCGCCCTGCGCTGCGCAAGCGCGGCTTCCTGAGCCAGAAGGACGAAGCGCGCTTCCCGCGCCTGCATGTCTTCTTCGTCAGCGGGACCCACGCGTTCATCGCGCAATCGGTCGTCGGCGACAGCGCGCCCTGGGCGATGGGCATCCCGCGCCTGCGCACCCACACCGAGGCGCCGTCGCGCTCGGCGCTGAAGCTCGAAGAGGCTTTCATGACCCTGCTGACCGAGCGCGAGCGCAATGCGCGCATCAAGCCGGGCATGCGCGCGGTCGATCTGGGCGCGGCCCCCGGCGGCTGGACCTGGGTGCTGACGCGCGAGCACATGCGCGTGGTCGCAGTCGACAACGGGCCGATGCAGGCCGACCTGCTCGACACCGGCCTGGTCGATCACCACCGCGTCGACGGCTTCCGCTATCAACCCGTCGGTCCGGTCGACTGGCTGGTGTGCGACATGGTCGAGCAGCCGCGCCGCGTGGCCGAACGCATGGCCACCTGGTTCCGCGAGGGCTGGTGCCGGCACGCGATCTTCAATCTCAAGCTGCCGATGAAGAAGCGCTGGCAGGAAACATTGCTGGCGCTGGACCTGTTCGCCAACAACGCAGGTGAGCATGCGACGCTGACGGTCCGTGCCCGCCAGCTCTACCATGACCGCGAAGAGATCACGGTCTACGCCAGCGTCGAGTAGGCGCGCACTGGAGGACTTCCCATGGCCGCAGGCTGGATCACCGCCGTCGCCCCGTACCTGCCCGAGATCGTGCGCCTGGCACGGCCGATCTTCACCCGCACCCCGCCCCAGGCCGATCTTGGCCAGCAGCGGCGGATGGACGTGATCGACGCGCAGATCGGCGAGTTGCAGGACGCGGCGAGCCAAAACGCCGACTCCATCGCCAAACTCGCCGCCGACATGCAGAAGACCATCGAGGTCCTGCAACTGGGCGCCGAGCGCCTGGAGCGGCGGCTGGTGCTGTCCAACCGGCTGGCCGTGGCCGCTGCGACCGCCGCGGCGCTGGCCTTCGCGCTCGCCGCCTACGCGCTGGCCCGGTGACGTCCCGGGGCGCGTGATCGCGCGCTCACCGCGCTGACGGATACTGCGCGCCGACCTCTCTTTTTTGGCGCCCTAGCGATGGCTTTCAGCCTGCTGACCCTGCTCGACGATATCGCGACCGTGCTCGACGATGTCGCGTTGATGACCAAGGTCGCCGCGCGCAAGACCGCGGGCGTGCTCGGCGACGATCTGGCCCTCAACGCGCAGCAGGTCACCGGCGTGCAGGCCGACCGCGAACTGCCGGTCGTCTGGGCGGTCGCCAAAGGGTCGGCGCGCAACAAGTTGATTCTGGTGCCCGGCGCCCTGGCGATCAGCGCCTGGCTACCGTGGCTGGTCACCCCGCTGCTGATGGCCGGCGGCCTGTTCCTGTGCTACGAGGGCTTCGAGAAGGTTCTGCACAAGCTCGTGCACCGCGCGCGCGATGATGCCGACAAGCCCGCACGCACCGCAGCGCTGGCTGCGGCCGATGTCGATCCGGTGGCGTTCGAGCGCGACAAGATCCGCGGCGCGGTGCGTACCGACCTGATCCTGTCGGCCGAAATCATCGCGATCGCCCTGGGCACCGTCGCCGGTCAACCCTTCGCGACCCAGTTGGGCGTGCTCGTCGGCATCTCGGCGCTGGTGACCGCCGGGGTCTACGGCCTGGTCGCGGGTATCGTGAAACTCGACGACGCCGGCCTGGCGCTGACCCGTCGCGCCTCGGCAACGGCGCAGGCGGCGGGCCGCGCGATCCTGCGTGCCGCCCCCTGGCTGATGAAAGGATTGGCGATCGTCGGGACCGCCGCGATGTTCCTGGTCGGCGGCGGCATCATCACCCACGCCATCCACGATCTGGCGACCTGGATCGACGAGGCCGCAACCGGCCTGGGTGCCTTGCCGACGATCGGCACCGTGCTCGACGCGCTGGTCCCGACGCTGATCAATGCGGTCGTGGGCGTGGTTGCCGGCGGCCTGGCAGTCGCAGTGGTGTCGGGCGTCCGCCGCCTGCGTCCGGACAAGGCGCACCCACCGGCGGGCTGACACGACAACGGGCGCCGCCTGGTCAGCAGCGCATGACCGCCCAGGTGCCCCAGACCCAGAGACCCGCGCCCCAGATCGCCAGCATCGCGGCGATCGCCAGCAGCATGCCCACGGCGACAACTGCGGCCCGCCGCCCACGGAGCCGGCGGAACGTCGTCCAGGGCACCGCGCTGCCGACGACGACCGCCAACACGAGGCAGGCGACGCCGAGAAACGCGAACAGCCCCGCATCGTCGCTGACCATCGGACACTGTCGCAGCGCGAATGCAGGCGCCGCGCCCAGCCACGCTGCCGCGCAGGCCGCCGCCCACAGGCCGGCGACGCCGCGTCGGCTCAGCGACCGGCCGCGCGCGCCCACAGCAGATTGCGCAGCGGCGGCAGCGCCTGCGCGATGCCCAGCGCGTGGCTGCGCAGCAGCGTCGGTGCCAGCGCGTCGGTCGAATAGACGCGGTTGATGGCCTCGAATGCGTGGGCCGCGACGGTGTTGTCGCTGCGCCGGGTGCGCGCCCAGCGCGCCAGTCGATGCGGCGCATCCCAGGGCGCACCGCGGCGGCGGGCCTGTGCCACCGCCTCCGCCAGGCCTGCGACATCGCGCAGCCCCAGGTTCACGCCCTGGCCGGCCAGCGGATGCACCACATGCGCGGCATCGCCGATCACCAGCACGCGCCCGGCGTGCTGGCTGTCGACCAGTTGGCGGCGCAGCGGAAAGGCCGCCCGCGCCGAGACCGGCGTCAGGTGCCCGAAGCGCCCTTCCGCGGCGCGCGTCAGCGCGTCGGCGAACGCGACGTCGCCCAGGCTGCGCACGCGCGCGGCCTCGTCGGCCGGCAGCGTCCAGACGATCGAACAGGTGCCGTCGCCGCAAGGCAGCAACGCCAGCGGGCCGGTCGGCAGAAAGCGCTGCCAGGCTGTGTCCTCGTGCGGCCGCTCACCGCGCACATATCCCACCACGCCGCTCTGGCCGTAGTCGTGGGCCTGCGCACCGATTCCAGCCAGCCGGCGGAGCGCCGAGCCAGCGCCGTCGGCCGCAATCGCCAGCCGCGCCTCGATCCGGCGGCCGTCGGCCAGCCGCAGCGCGACCGAACCTGCGGCCGTTTCCAGCGCCTCGACCGTCGCCGGGCTGCGCACCTCGACCCCGGCCGCGGCCAACTGCGCCCAGAGCCGATCCACCAGCAGGCCGTGCTCGACGATCCAGCCCAGCTCACGCATGCCCAGCGCATCGGCGTCGAAGTCCAGTTCGCTGCCGCCGCCGGCGTCCCAGACCCGCATGCGCCGATAGGGGTGGGCGCGTGCGGCGCGCACCGCGTCCCAGACGCCGACCTGCGCCAGCAAGCGCGCGTTGTCGTGCGCGAACGCATACACGCGCAGGTCCGGCTCGGCCGGCGTCCAGCCGGCCGGCGGCCGGGCCTCGACCAGCACCACGTCCAGGTCCTGGCCAGCGAGCGCCAACGCACAGGCCGCACCGACCACGCCACCGCCGACGACCACGACATCGCGCACGCCGCGCCGGCTCATGCCGTGGCTCCGCGACACAGCGCCGGCACGTCGCCGCGGTAGCCCATCGCGCCGCCGGCGAGCATCGCCTGCAGGCTGCGGTCGGCGTCGAGCGCCAGCAACCCGGCGCTGCGCAACGGGCGCAGCAGCGGCGACGGATTCGCGGTCAGCCGCGCCAGGCCGTCGGAGAACGCCAGCGTACGCGTACGATCCTCATGGCGGCGCGCCGCCCAGGCCGCCAGCAATGCTGGCGCGCCGGGATCGCCACCGTCGGCGACCAGTTCGGCCAGCGTCAGCGCATCGCGCAAGCCGAGGTTGAAGCCCTGCGCGCCGATCGGATGCAGGGTCTGCGCTGCATTGCCGACGAGCACCGCGCGTGCAGCGGCCGTGCATTCGGCGACGACGCGGCGCAGCGGGTAGCGGCTCCGCGGGCCGACGGTCTCGAACCGACCCGCACGCCAGCCGAACGCCGTTTGCACGCGGGCCAGGAACGCGGCCTCGTCGAGGGCGGCGACCGCGTCGGCGGCGTCGCGATCGACGCCGTGCACCAGACCGTAGTGGCGATCTCCACGCGGCAGCAGCGCGGTCGGGCCGCTGTCGGTCAGGCGTTCGAACGCGCTGCCGTCCGGCGCCCGCGCCGTGCGCAGCCGCGCGACGAACAGGTCCTGGCGATAGTCGTGTTCCTGGGTGTCGATGCCCAATGCCGCACGGACGGCGGACGCCGTGCCGTCGGCGGCGACAACCAGCGCCGCACCAATCCGTTGCTCGCCGTCGCTGCCCGCGATGCGCGCGATGCGACGGCCATCGGCCTCCGGCTCCAGCCCGATGAAGCGCGCGGGCCGGTAGCGGGTCAGATGCGACAGTTCGCCCAGCCGCGCCTCCAGCGCCTGACCGAAGTCGCGGGCGACGACGACCTGCCCGAACTGGTCGCGGCCGTAGTCGGCGGCGTCCAGCCGCAGGCGGCCGAAGTCGCCCTGGCGGCTGACGTGGATGCGGCGGATCGGGCCCGGCGGCATCTGCAGTTTCTGCAGCACGCCCAGCGCGGTCAGCGCGTTGACCGTGGCCTCGGCGAAGCTGAGATTGCGCTCGTCGAACACCGCCGGCATCGCTTCGGGCGGCGTCGCCTCGACCAGCCCGGTGTCGACGCCGGCGCGATCGAGGGCGATCGCCAGACTGGCACCGACCAGCCCGCCACCGACGATCAGGACCTGATGTGCATGGTTCATGGCGCGATGATAAGCGTTCGGCCCGGTGCTCCGCGCCACGCCGGCTTGCCGGCGCTCCGATAGAATGCCGGTCACGTCCGTCTCCGCCGGGAACAGCAGCATGTCCGCCACCGCCCGCCGCGCCATGATCCTCGCCTCGCTGGCCTTGCTCATGGCCGCAACCCGCGTGCATCACTTCGCGGCGGTTCCCGATGCCTCCTGGGCGGTGTTCTTCCTCGGCGGTCTCTATTTGCGGCCATGGACGCGCCTGGCATTTCCGGCACTGATGATCCTGGCCGTGGCGATCGATGCCCTCGTCATCCACGCCCAGGGGCTGTCGTTCTGGCAGCACTACTGCGTATCGCCGGCCTACTGGTGCCTGATCCCGGCCCATTTCGCGCTGTGGATGGGCGGCGCCTGGTTGGGCGGGTACCGCGGGAGACGCGCATCCGTCGCGCTGGCCAGGCTTGCAGCCGCGCTGATCGTATCGGTCGCGCTTTGCCACCTGTTGGCCCAGGGCAGCTTCTACTGGATCAGCGACAGCGTCACGTCGCCGACCCTGGCCGGCTGGTGGAAGAACTACACTGACTGGCTGCCGGCCTACCTGTGGACGACCGCGCTTTACGTCGCCGCCGCCGTCATGGCCCACATGCTGCTGGCCCGCGTTCTGCCGCGACCGGCCGCGGCCCACACCCTCGGCGCCGACTGAGCGCAATGGGCCATCGCCTCTCCAGGATCTACACCCGCACCGGCGACGACGGCTCGACCGGCCTGGGAGACGGCAGCCGGACCGGCAAGGACGCGCTGCGGGTGGCGGCCTACGGCACTGTCGACGAGGCGAATTCGGCCCTCGGCCTGCTGCTCGCCACGCCGCTGCCCGAGGACGTGCGCACGCTGCTGACCGCGCTCCAGCACCGGCTGTTCGACCTGGGCGGCGAACTGTGCATCCCCGGCCACGCCGCGATCGAAGACGCGGACATCGCGGAACTCGAAGCGCAGCTCGACCGCTACAACGACACGCTGCCTCCATTGCGGGACTTCATCCTGCCCGGCGGCGGCGAGGCCGCGGCGCGCTGCCACCTCGTGCGCACCATCGTGCGCCGCGCCGAGCGCGAGGCTGTCGCGCTGTCGCGCGTGGAGACGGTCCGGCCGCAGGCACTGCGCTATCTCAACCGCCTGTCTGACCTGCTGTTCGTGCTGGCCCGGGTGCTCGCCCGGGGCGACGGCCACGGCGAGGTGCTGTGGCAACCCCGGCGGCACGCCTGACATGCACCACCCGATCGGCTTCGGCGGCGACGACCGGCAGGTGCCGGTGTTCTCGCATGCCGCGTGCCTGGACCACGACACCGGCCCCGACCATGCCGAGCGACCGCAGCGGCTGGTCGCGGTGATCGAGGCGCTGCGGGCCGCGTTCCCCGACCTCGATCTGCGCCAGGCCCCGGCCGCGACCCGGGGGCAACTGCTGCGGGTGCACGACGAGACCCTGCTGCAGACGGTGCTCGAATCGCAGCCGACCGGCCGCATCCCACTCGACGCCGACACCGTGCTCTCGCCCGGCTCGGCCCAGGCCGCGCTGTATGCCGCGGGCGCCGGTGTCGCCGCGGTCGATCTGGTCTGCAACGGCGAACTGCGCCGGGCGTTCTGCGCTGTGCGCCCCCCCGGCCACCACGCCACCGCCGACATCGCGATGGGGTTCTGCCTGTTCAACAACATCGCCGTCGCCGCGGCCCACGCACTGGACCGCTACGGGCTGATGCGGGTGTCGATCGTCGATTTCGACGTGCACCACGGCAACGGCACCCAGGCGATCTTCGAGCAGGAGCCGCGGGTGCAGTATCTGAGCTCGCACCAGTTGCCGCTGTTCCCCGATACCGGCCTGCGCCGCGAGCGCGGGGTCGGCAACATCGTCAACATCCCACTGGCGCCAGGCACCGGCAGCGCCCGTTTCTGCGAGGCCTGGCGGGAGCGGATCCTGCCCGAGATCGATGCCTTCGCCCCGCAACTGGTGCTGGTGTCGGCCGGCTTCGATGCCCATCGCCTCGATCCGCTGGCCCAACTCGAGCTCGAGGCCGAGGACTTCGCCTGGCTGACCCGCGAACTGGTCGCACTGGCCGACCGCCACGCCGAGGGGCGCCTGGTGTCGATGCTCGAAGGCGGCTACGACCTGCAAGCGCTGCGCGAGTGCGCCGTGGCCCACCTTCAGGCACTGGCAGGCTGAGCGGGGCCGCGCCTGCGGACGTGAACGGAAGGTCGAGGGGCTGCATTGCCGCTACACATGGGATGCGGCATGCTGGCGCCCGTTTTGGCCGAACGGATCGACCGTGCGCCCCGCCCTCCGCCTGCTGCCCCTTCCGTTCTGCATCGCGCTGTCGCTCACGGCCCAGGCCGACGACCTGCCACGCCCCAACTACTGGGCGCTGTGCCCGGTCGAGGATGCCGTCCCGGCCTTCGCCGACGCCCAGGCACCGGTGGGCTCGGTCGAGGACCGTGAAAGTCAGCCGACCGACATCGACGGCGACGCTTTCGAAGGGGTCACCGGCGAGAGCAGCAGCTTCTCGGGCAATGTGACGCTGCGGCGCGGCGACCAGTTCCTGGGCACCGACGATCTCGACTACTCCGAGGAGGACGGCACGTTCGTTGCCAGCGGCAACGTCCGCTACCAGGATGCAGGCATGCGCGTGGTCGCCGACACGTTGCAGGGCGACACCTTGTCCGAGGCCTACCGCATGGACAACGTGCGCTACCAGCTCACGGCCCGGCGGGGCAACGGCGGTGCCGACCACATCCGCATGGAGGGCGCGCAGGGGGCGCTGCTGGGCTCGACCTACTCGACCTGCCCGCCCAGCGACCGCTGGTGGGAGCTCAAGGCCCAGCAGATCGACGTCAACACCGACCTGGGCATGGGCACCGCGCGCAACGCGACCCTGCGCGTGGGCAAGGTCCCGGTGCTGTACGTGCCGTGGTTCCGCTTCCCGATCGACGAGCGCCGCATCTCCGGCCTGCTCTATCCACGGATCTCGCAGTCCAGCCGCAACGGCTTCGACTACTCGCAGCCGATCTACCTGAACCTGGCGCCGAACTACGACATGACGCTCGAGCCGCGCTGGATGAGCAAACGCGGTCTGCAGTTGGGCACCGAGTTCCGGTTCATGACCGACGCCACCCGCGGCGTGCTCGACGTGGCCTATCTGCCGTCCGACAAGCTCGCCAGCCGCGAGCGCGAGCTCGAGCAGACCCAGGTGCCGATTGCCAAGAACCGCCGCAAGGACGACCGCGGGTTCTTGAGCTTCAGCGGCTCTGCCGACCTCAATCCGACCTGGCAGGCTCGTGCGAACCTGACCTGGATGAGCGACCCGCGGTATCTGGAAGACGCCAGCAACAACGTCGACGGCATCTCGTCGATCAGCGGCGTCAGCCAGCTCGGCGTGTTCGGCCAGGGCCGGTCGGGCCCGCAAGGCTACTGGAACGCCGGCGTGCTGGCCGACTACCAGATGCTGACCGACTACACGCTGCCCGAGTCGATCCTGCCCTACAACCGCCTGCCGCACGCCTACTTCAGCTGGGAACGGCCGTACGGCCGCTGGTTCACCGCCGGCGTCAACGCCACCGCGACCCGGTTCTCGCACGTTGACGACGTCACCAAGCCCGGCGGCAGCCGGGTCGACCTCAAGCCCTACATCTCGATGCCGCTCGAAGGCCCGAGCTGGTTCCTGCGCCCCACCCTCGCCTGGCGGCATACCGCCTACGGGCTGGACCGGGAGCTGGCTGACTCGATCGCCGACCAGCGCGCGCGCGGCGCGCTGGGCATCGGTGGCGGGGTCCCGATCCCCGACGCACTGCAGGGCCAGTACCAGGCGGCCTTCGGCCAGTTGCGCGACACCGCGCCCAGCCGCAGCCAGCCGATCGCATCGCTCGATGCGGGGCTGTTCTTCGACCGCAACACCCGGTTCCGTGGCGAGGACTACCTGCATACCCTCGAGCCGCGGCTCTACTACCTGCACTCGCCGTATCGCGACCAGTCGGCACTGCCGTTGTTCGACACCAGCCCGCTGACCTTCGGCTGGGGCCAGTTGTTCCGCGACAATCGCTACTCGGGCGCCGACCGCCAGGCCGACGCCAACCAGGTGACGCTGGCGGTGAGCACGCGCTTGATACGCGAGTCCGATGGCCGCGAGAAACTCAGCGCGAGCCTGGGCCAGATCGTGTACCTGGACGACTCGCGGGTGACGGTCGGCAACGAGACCCAGATCGAGCGCGGGCGCTCGGCCTGGGTCGCCGACTCGACCTACGCGATCAACGACCGCTGGACGATCAGCGCCGGCTACCAGTGGGACCCCAAGCTCCGCCGCGAGGACCTGGCCAGTGTCCGCACCCGGTATCTGATCGGCGACGACGGCATCGTCAACTTTGCCTACCGCCGGCGCAGCAACCTCATCGAGCAGGCCGACCTGTCGTTCCTGTATCCGATCAACCCGACCTGGAGCCTGGTCGGGCGCTATTACTACTCGCTCGCCGACAACCAGCTGCTCGAAGCGGTGGCCGGCGTGCAGTGGGACAGTTGCTGCCTGGCGACCCGCGTGGTCGGCCGGCGCTACCTGCGCAACCGCCAGGGCGAGATGAACAACGCCATCATGTTCGAAGTCGAACTCAAGGGCCTGGGGTCGGCCGGACCGGACACGGAAGGCCGTCTGCGCCGTGCTATTCTGGGCTATTACCGTGACGACCTCTATCTCGTGCCGCCGTCGGAACTGCGCAACAGCGACGACGATGACTCCATCACTCCCGGCCTGAGCCAATGAAGACACTGATCCGTTCCCTCGCGGCCGCCATCGTGCTGTGCGCCGCCGCCGCGCATGCCCAGACCCTGCAACCGCTCGATCGCATCGCCGCGGTCGTCGACGAGGACGTGATCCTCGCCAGCGAACTCGACCGCGCGGTGAACAACATCCGCGCGCAGTACGCGACCCGCCAGGACCAGTTGCCGCCGCAGGAGATCCTCGAGCGGCAGGTGCTCGAGCGCTTGATCACGCTGCGCCTGCAGACCGCACGCGCCCAGCAGACGGGCGTGCGCGTCAGCGACGAAGAAGTCGACCAGGCCATCGCCGCGATCGCGCAGCAGAACAACTTCTCGATGGACCAGCTGCGTCGCCAGCTGGCCGGCGACGGCATGTCGTTCGACGACTTCCGCGCCTCGCTGCGCGACGAGCTGCTGATCCAGCGCATGCGCCAGCGCTTCGCGCAGACCCGCATCTCGGTCAGCGACGCCGAGGTCGATGCCGCCCTGTCGGCGCAGGCCACCGGCGCCCAGTACCGCCTGGCGCACATCCTCGTCGCCCTGCCCGAGGGCGCCACGCCCGAGCAGATCCAGACCGGCCAGCAGAAGATCAACGGCATCAAGGGCCTCATCGACCGCGGCGAGATGGAGTTCTCGGCCGCAGCGGTGCGCTACTCCGACAGCCCGAACGCGCTGGAAGGCGGCGACCTGGGCTGGCGCCGGACCGACGAGATCCCGGCGGCGTTCGCGACCTCGGTCACGTCGCTGCAGCCCGGCCAGGTCATCGGCCCGATCCGTGGCCCCAGCGGCTTCCAGCTGCTGCAGCTGGTGGACGTGCGCGACGCGAGCCAGAGTGGCGGCGCCGGCACGGTCACCGAGTACCAGGCCCGCCACATCCTGATCCGCGCCCAGGGCGAGGACGACAGCGCCGCCAAGGCGCGCGCCGACTCGCTGCGCGCGCGCATCGTGGGCGGCGCCGATTTCGCGCAGATCGCCCGCGACAGCTCCGAGGACAATGCCACCAAGGCCAACGGCGGCGACCTGGGCTGGTTCACCCAGGACGAGTTCGGCCCGGACTTCGGCGGCCAGGTCGCCGCGCTCGGCGACGGCGATGTCTCCCAGCCCTTCCGCACGCAGGCTGGCTGGCATATCGTCCAGCGCATGGCCAGCCGCCAGTCGGCCGGCAACGACAACAACCGGCGCGCACAGGCGCGCGAGGCCATCGGCCAACGCAAGCTCGAGGACGAGTGGGACCGCTACGTGCGCGAGATGCGCGGTGAGGCCTACGTCAGCGTCCGCATCGGCCCCAATCCCGATCCTGAGATCGGCGGCGGCGGCTGAGCGATGACCCGGCCCAGGCTGGCGCTGGTGCCGGGCGAGCCGGCCGGCGTCGGCCCGGAGCTGTGCGTGCGCGCCGCCTGGCGCGCTTGCGGGGCCGACCTGGTCGCGATCGGCGATCGTGAGGCCTTGCGCCGAGCCGCCGATGCGATCGCGCTGCCGATCGCTTTCGCCGATGCCCAGGCCCCACAGGTCCCCCCGGGCACGTTGCGCCTGATCGAATTCCCGCATGCGCACGTCCCCGCCTTCGGCACGCCCGATCCGCGCAATGCACGCAGCATCGTCGATGCCCTGCTGCATGCTGCGGCCGGCTGCCGCGAAGGCCGCTTCGACGGCCTGGTGACCGGCCCGGTGCACAAGGCGGCGATCAATGCCGGCGGCGTGCCCTACACCGGCACGACCGAACTGCTGGCCGACGACGCCGGCTGCGATGTGGTGATGATGCTCGCCAATCCGCAACTGCGCGTGGCGCTGGCGACCACCCACCTGCCACTGCGCGCCGTCCCCGATGCCATCACCGCGCCCACGCTCGAGCGCGTGTTGCGCATCCTCGATGCTGCGTTGCGTCGCGACTTCGGGCTGCAGGCACCGCGGATCGCAGTCCTCGGCCTCAATCCCCATGCCGGCGAGGACGGCCATCTGGGCTTCGAGGAGCGCGACATCATCGCCCCCCTGCTGGCGCGCCTGCGTGCCGAAGGCCTCGCCCTCGACGGCCCACTGCCGGCCGATACCGCCTTCCTGCCCATGCGTCTGGCCGATGTCGACGCGGTGCTGGCGATGTACCACGATCAGGGCCTGCCAGTGCTCAAGCACAACGGCTTCGAATCGGCGGTCAATCTGACCCTGGGCCTGCCCTATCCCCGGGTCGCGGTGGACCACGGGACGGCACTCGAACTCGCCGGCAGCGGCCGCGCCGACCCGTCGAGCCTGTTCTGCGCGATCGACCAGTGCGCGGCGCTCGCCCGCCACCGCAGGGCCGCGGCATGACCGCGGGCACGCCGATCGGCTGGGACGATTTCCTGCGCGTGGACCTGCGTGTGGGCCGCGTGGTGTCTGCCGAGGTGTTCCCCAAGGCGCGGCGCCCGGCCTATGTGCTGCAGGTCGACTTCGGCCCGGAGATCGGCGTGCGCAAGTCCAGCGCGCAGATCACCGACCACTATGCGCCGCAAACATTGGTCGGCCGGCTGGTCGTGGGCGTGGTGAACTTCCCGCCCAAGCAGATCGGGCCGCTGATGTCGGAGTGCCTGATCACCGGTTTCCATGACGCCGAAGGCAAGGTCCGGCTGTGCGTTCCCGATGGCGACATCGCGCCCGGCACCCGGCTGCTGTGAGCTCCCTTCTTTTTCTGCGACCCGTCCCATGATCCGATCCTCCGCCGCCTCCGGCAGCTTCACCGAACCGCCCAAGAAATCGCTCGGCCAGAACTTCCTGCACGAGCGCGGGGTCGTCGACAAGATCGTGCTGGCGATCGCCCCCAAGCCCGGCGAGCGCCTGGTCGAGATCGGGCCCGGCCAGGGCGCGATGACGTTCCCGCTGCTCGACCGCCATGGCAGCCTGACGGCGATCGAGTTCGACCGTGACCTGTTGGCGCCGCTGACTGCGCAGGCGGCTGCGCATGGCGCGTTGACCCTGGTCCATGCCAACGTGCTCGACGTCGACCTGACCGCGCTCGCGGACGGCACGCCGATCCGGCTGGTCGGCAACCTGCCCTACAACCTGTCCTCGCCGATCCTGTTCCACGCCCTGGCGCATGCCGCCGCGATCGTCGACATGCACTTCATGCTGCAGAAGGAAGTGGTCGAGCGCATGGCCGCCGGGCCGGGCAGCAAGGTCTATGGGCGACTGAGTGTGATGCTGCAGGCCTACTGCGATGTCACTGCATTGTTCGTGGTCGGCCCGGGCGCGTTCCGGCCGCCGCCGAAAGTCGATTCGGCGGTCGTGCGGCTGGTCCCGCGCGCGCCCGAACGCATCGGCATCGACGATCCCATGCGTTTTGCCAACATCGTCCGCGCGGCCTTCGGCCAGCGCCGCAAGACGCTGCGCAACGCGCTGGGCGGCACGATGGAGGCCGAGGCGATCATCGCGGCCGGCATCGACCCCCAGCAGCGCGCCGAGCAGTTGTCGGTCGCCGATTTCGTGCGCCTGGCCAACCATACGGCCACGACATAGTCGAAGCATTCATTGCCGCCCGCTACACTGAGCGCGCCATGGACGAGACTGCCGACTACACCCTCGAAATCCAGATCGCGACGCGCTTCCTCGACGAGGAATCGACCCCCGACGACGATCGCTACGTTTTCGCCTACACCATCCGTATCCGCAATGTCGGCCGGTTGCCGGCCCAGCTCGTCTCGCGCCACTGGATCATCACCGACGCCAATGGCCGCGTCGAGGAAGTGCATGGCGACGGTGTCGTCGGCGAACAGCCGCGGCTCGAGCCGGGCGAGGCCTTCACGTACACCTCCGGCGCCGTGCTGTCGACGGCGGTCGGGACGATGGAGGGCAGCTACGACATGGTCGGCGACGACGGCGCGCACTTCGACGCCCCGATCCCGCCGTTCACGCTGTCGGTCCCGCGTACCCTGCACTGATGGCGATCTGGGCGATCGGCGACCTGCAGGGTTGCTACGGTGCGACCGCGCGATTGCTCGAGGCGATCCGCTTCGATCCGGCCGTCGACCGGCTGTGGTTCTGCGGCGACTTGGTCAATCGCGGCGGCGAATCGGTCGAGACGCTGCGGCTGGTGCACTCGCTGCGCGAGAACGTCGTCAGCGTGCTGGGCAACCACGACCTGTCGCTGCTGGCGATCGCCGAGCGTCGCGAAGAGGACCAGCGCAAGGTCAATCCGGATCTGCGCGGTGTGCTGTTCGCGCACGACCGCGACGTGCTGCTCGACTGGCTGCGCGCCTGTCCGCTGCTGCACGTGGACCGCGCGCTGGGCTGGATGATGCTGCACGCCGGTCTTGCGCCGCGCTGGACCACCCAACTGGCCGAGAAGCACGCCGCCGAGATCGAACGCAAGCTGCGCAGCCCCGGCTATCGCAAGCTGCTGCGCAACATGTACGGCGATCGCCCGGCGTGGTCGCCGAACCTGACCGGGCCTGATCGCGATCGCGCGATCATCAACATCTTCACCCGCATGCGCTATTGCGCGCCCAAGGGCCGCATCGCATTCGAAGAGAAGGGCGCGCCCGGCACCCAGCAGCCGGGGCTCTATCCCTGGTACGAGGTCCCGGGGCGTGCCGAGCGAGACCTGAAGATCGTCTGCGGTCACTGGTCGACGCTGGGCCTGTTCATCGGCCACGGCATCCACGCGCTCGACACCGGCGCGGTGTGGGGCGGCAAGCTGACCGCACTGCAGCTCGATGCCGAGACGCTGCGCATCGTGCAGGTGCCCGGACGCGACGTGCCGCCACCGGCGAGATGAGGCGGCGTCCGGGCCCGCACGCCGCACTGGCGGCGCTCGCACTGGCCGGACTGTTGCTGTCGGCGGCGGCCTTCGCGCATCCGCTGGCGGACGCGGCCCGGCGTCAGGTCGGCGTCACCGTCCGCTACGACCCGGCCTACGTGCGCCTGGACTATCCCGGCGGCGACGTGCCGGCCGACCGCGGCGTCTGCACCGATGTCGTGGTGCGCGCGCTGCGCACGCAGGGCATCGATCTGCAGCAGCGCATCCATCAGGACAAGCGCGCCCATCCGCAGGCCTACCCGCGCCAGTGGCGGCACCTGGCCGCCGACCCGCACATCGACCATCGACGCGTCCCCAACCAGACGACCTGGTTCGCGCGCCAGGGCTGGTCGCGGCCCGTCGTGCAAGCCCGCGGCGATTACCGAGCGGGCGACATCGTCGCCTGGCGCCTGGACAGCGGCCTGCTGCACATCGGCATCGTGTCCGACCGCAAGGCCGGCGACGGCACGCCCCTGGTGCTGCACAACATCGCCCGCGGCACGCGCGAGGAAAACGTGTTGCTGCGCTGGCGCATCATCGGCCATTACCGACCGATGCTCGCGCCGGCGTCGGCCGCTCAGGCGCGGCGGTAGTCGACGAATGCGAAGGCGTGCGCGTGGCGCGTGTCGGCGGCGTGCTCATGCCGCGCGGTCTGGATCCAGTCGGCGGCATCGAACGCCGGAAACCAGGCATCGGCGCCGTCGACCTCGGCATCGACGCAGGTCAGCGACAAGTGCGTGGCGCGCGCCAACGCCAGCGCGTAGACCTCGCCGCCGCCGATCACGCACAGCGCCTGGGCGCCGTCGCCTGCGGCCAGCGCGAGCGCCGCATCGAGCGACGCGACCGCCTCCATGCCGTCGAACGGCGCACGGCCCGAACGCGTGAGCACCAGATTGCGGCGACCGGGCAGCGCGCGGCCGATCGACTCGGCGGTGCGTCGCCCCATCAGCACCGGCTGGCCCAGCGTCAACGCCTTGAAGCGCTTCAGGTCGTCGGGCAGATGCCACAGCAGCGCATTGCCGCCGCCGATCGCGCGATTGCGATCGAGCGCGGCGATCAACACGATTCGCGGCGTGTCGCGTTCGGCCGCCATGCCGGACACGGCCGACTGCCGCTCGGTCATACCGCGACCGGCGCCTTGATCGCCGGTAACGGGTCGTAACCGTCGAAAGCGATGTCGTCGTAGCCGAACGCGAACAAATCGCTCACCGCCGGGTTCAAGCGCAGCCGCGGCAGCGGGCGCGGCGTGCGCGTGAGCTGCTCGCGCGCCTGCTCGAAGTGGTTGGCGTACAGGTGCGCGTCGCCGAGCGTGTGCACGAAATCGCCCACGCCCAGCCCGGTCGCCTGCGCGACCATGTGCGTGAGCAGCGCATAGCTGGCGATGTTGAACGGCACGCCGAGGAAGATATCGCCGCTGCGCTGGTAGAGCTGGCAGCTCAGGCGGCCGTCGACGACATAGAACTGGAACATCGTGTGGCAGGGCATCAGCGCCATCTGCGGCAGGTCGGCGACGTTCCAGGCACTGACGATCAGCCGGCGCGAGTCGGGATTGCGTACGATCTCATCGACGACCCAGCGGATCTGGTCGAGCTCGCGGCCGTCGCTGCCGGTCCAGCGGCGCCACTGCTTGCCGTAGACCGGTCCCAGTTCGCCGTCGGCGTCGGCCCACTCGTCCCAGATGCCGACCTTGTGGGCCTTCAGGTAGCCGATGTTGGTCTCGCCTTTCAGGAACCACAGCAGCTCATGGACGATCGAGCGCAGGTGCAGCTTCTTGGTCGTGACCAGCGGAAAGCCATCGGCCAGATCGAAGCGCATCTGCCAGCCGAATACGCTGCGCGTACCGGTGCCGGTGCGGTCGGCCTTGTCGCTGCCGTGCTCGAGCACGTGGCGCAGCAGATCCATGTACTGGCGCATGCTCAGCCCGCCTGCACAGGCACGGCCGGCTGCAGCACCGGCGCGCTGCGCGAGCGCCACAGCAGGAACAGGCCCAGCGCGACCAGCGGCAGCGACAGCAATTGACCCTGGGTGACCCAGCCGAACGCCAGATAGCCGATGTTCGCATCGGGCACGCGCACGAACTCGACCAGGATCCGGAACACGCCGTAGAGCAACGCGAACATCCCCGAGACCGCGTAGCGCGCACGCGGCTTGCGCGAGAACACCCACAGGATGACGAACATCGCCAGCCCCTCCAGGCACGCCTGGTAGAGCTGCGAGGGGTGGCGTGCGAACTGATCCAGCGCACCGGTCGCAAACTCGGCCTGCAGGCGCTCGGCCGACCAGCCCGCGAAGGCCGGATCGGTCGGAAACACCACGCCCCAGCCGGCCTGGGTGTACTTGCCCCACAGCTCGGCGCCGATGTAGTTGCCCAGCCGGCCGAAGCCCAGGCCCGGCGGCACCAGCGGCGCCACGAAGTCCATCACGTCGAAGAAGTGCAGGCGCTGGCGCCGCGCCCACCACCAGGCCGCCACCAGCACGCCGAGCAGGCCGCCGTGGAAACTCATGCCGCCGTCCCAGACCTTGAACAGCATCAACGGGTCGGCCATCAGCTCGCCCGGCGTGTAGAACAGCACGTAGCCGATGCGGCCACCCAGGATCACGCCGAGGATGCCGTTGAACAGCAGGTCGCCGAAGCGCTCGACATCGACGCCGGGCAGGCGGCCGGCGCGGATGCGCAGCCGCCCCAGCCACCAGGCCATACCGAAGCCCAGCAGGTACATGACGCCGTACCAGTGGACCGACGGATGGAACGGGCCGATCTGCGGCAGTTGCAGCGCGATCGGATCGATCTGGTGAAGGATGATCATCGGATCAGCGCGGCAGCGGATGCGTGGGCGCGTCGACCGGCGGCGTCACCTCGCCGCGATTGCGCATCGCGTTGCGCTTGGCCCACAGGTTGAGCATTTCGACGAACGCCGAGAATCCCATCGAGCCGTAGATGTACCCCTTGGGAATGTGCAGGCCGAACCCGTCGAGCAGCAGGTAGACACCGATCAGCACGATGAACGCCAGCGCCAGCATTTTCACCGTCGGGTTGGCGTCGATGAACTTGCCCAGCGGCTGCGCCGCGAGCAGCATCACCGTCACCGCCAGCAGGATCGCGCAGACCATCACCGGCACGTACTCGCCGGCCATGCCGACCGCGGCGATCACCGAGTCGAGCGAGAACACGATGTCGATGACCGCGATCTGCGCGATCACCGCACCGAACGACGCAGTCGCCTTGCCGATGCTGCCGTGGGCTTCAGGATCCTCGCCCTTGAGCTGCTCGCGGATCTCCATCGCGCCCTTCACGATCAGGAACAAGCCGCCGAGAATCAGGATCAGATCGCGCACCGAGATGCCACGACCGAACAACTCGAACAGCGGATCGGTCAGCCGCGCCAGCCAGGCCAGCGTCAACAGCAGGCCGATGCGCGTGATGCAGGCCACGGCGATACCGAACTTGCGCGCGAACTCGCGCTTCTCGACGGGCAGCTTGCCGACGGCGATCGAGATGAAGACCAGGTTGTCGATGCCCAGCACGATCTCGATCGCACTGAGCGTGATCAGCAGGATCCAGACCTGGGGGTCGGTCAGCAGTTCCATCATGGGGAGGGCATCCTCGTTTGGGGTCCAGCCACCGCGGGGCTCGCGGCGGCGTCTACAGCCAGCGCGGCAGCAGGATCAGCGTCCATACCGCCACCACATTGATCATCGTCACGAACACCGCGGCCGATCCCATGTCCTTGGCCCGTCCGGCAAGCTCGTGGTGCTCGGCGCCGTAGCGCTCGATCACCGCCTCGATCGCCGAATTCAACAACTCCATCGCCAGCACCAGCAGGCAGCTGCCGAGCAGCAGCGCCCGTTCCACGCCGGTGTCGCCCAGCCACAGCGCCAGCGGCGCGAGGACCGCCAGCACACAGACCTCGAGCCGGAATGACGACTCGTGCAGCCAGGCCGCACGCAGGCCCTGGCAGGACCACACCGTGGCCTTGAGCATGCGTGCCGGCCCGCGCGGCCAATGTCCGGTGTCGTCGGCCATCGCTCACGCCCGCGCCCGGCGAGCCGTCGCCGAACGCCGGATGCGCACCGGCAGGACGCGGAGCACGGGCCGCGGAGGGGTCGAAAGCATGACAGACCGGATCGGGAGGGACAGTCGCGACCGGGCGATTCTGCCACATCCCAGGCCCCGGGCCGGCCGTGGTTTGCATCGCGCGACAGGGGCTGTTTGACTGGCGGCTCGTTCGAACCCGGTCCTGTCCCGATGTACGCACTGTTTTTCGCCCGTCTCCACGCCGCCGCCGTCCTGTCGCTCGTCGCGGTGCTGCTGGCCGGCTGCGCCAGCTCGCGCAGTTTCACCGCAGGCCTGGATCCGGTGTCGTCACCCGAATGGGCGGCCGACATGGCTCGGTTCGCCGCCCAGGATGCCGCAACGCCGCCGCCGGAACGGCCGGTGGTGTTCACCGGCAGCTCATCGGTGCGCTTCTGGGACACGCTGGCGATGGACTTTCCCGACGTGCCGGTGCTCAACCGCGGCTTCGGCGGCTCGCAGGTGCGTGACTCGGTGTGGTACGCCGATGAGATCACGCTGCGCTACCGGCCGCGGCAGATCGTGCTCTACGCCGGCGATAACGACACCGCCGACGGACGTTCGGCGCAACAGGTACTGGCCGACACGCAGGCCTTCGTCCGGCGCATCCACGCCGAACTGCCGGGCACTCAGATCGCGCTGCTCGGCATCAAGCCCAGCCCGTCGCGCGCGAACCTGCTGGGCATCCAGCGTCAGGCCAATGACGCACTGCGCGCCTGGGCCGCGACCCAGCGCAACGTCGCCTACATCGATGTCTTCACCCCGATGCTGGATGCGAACGGGGTGCCGCGCGAAGACCTGTTCATCGAAGATCGCCTGCATATGAACGCTGCCGGCTACGCCCTGTGGCGCGACATCATCGGCCCCTATCTGGTCCGTTGATACCGGGCGTTCACCCGGCCCGAA
Source organism: Luteimonas sp. TWI596 (assembly GCF_039674105.1). Lineage (NCBI taxonomy): Bacteria > Pseudomonadati > Pseudomonadota > Gammaproteobacteria > Lysobacterales > Lysobacteraceae > Luteimonas > Luteimonas sp. TWI596. The sequence continues at coordinate 1,633 of NZ_JBDJMU010000010.1, read as the reverse complement.
TGCGGGTCGGACCAGACTGCGACCGGTATCGACCCGGAGCACGGCCATGCGCCACCGCCTCGCCGCCGGCCTGCTGGCCGCGCTGACCCTGGGAGTTCCCATGTCGCACGCATTCGCACAATCGACCGTTGCGCCGCAACACCCGGGTGCGCCGGGCTACGACGTGCTGCTCGACGCCGCCACCGCGCCACTGCGCAGCGCGCTCGGTGATCGCGTGGTCGTCGAGGTCGAGCGCCTGGACCGGCTGGGCGACTGGGCGTTCCTGCAAGGCACGCTGCGCGCGCCCGGGGGCGGTCGTCCGGACTATGCCGGCACGCCTTACGCCGAACGTGCCGCGGCCGGTGGCATGTCCGATGTCTATGTGGCCTTGCTGCGCGCGCAGCCTGCACAGAGCAGCGCCGATGAGGACGCGCGTGAGCCGCCGACCGACGACGGCGCATCGACGGAGCTGGATCCCCCTACGCCCCGATGGACGGTGCTCGACCACGCGATCGGGCCGTCCGATGTGGCCTGGCTGACGTGGCCGGAAACGCATGCGGCCCCGCGTCAGCTGTTCGGGTTCTAGCGTCGGCGAGCGGGCGCGCACCGCCGGGGGCCGCTGCGCGCCCCTGAGCACACGGACGAATGCCACACAGACACAGAGGCCGGCAATTGCCGGCCTTGTGCGGGTCATCGCAATGACGCCTCAGCGCGGCGGGGTGATGATCTCGTAGTTGCCCGAGGCACCGCCCCAGCTGATGCGCTGCGAGCCATCGGCGTTGACGTTGTTGGAGCCGATGAACTGCGGCTTGCCGCCTTCGAAGCCAGCAAACAGCACCACATGCGACTGGCCGTTCTTCTGCATCAATACGACGTCGCCAGGCCGGGCATCGGCGAGCGACACCGTCTGCCAACCGTCGCCCTTGAGGTTGCTGGCCAACTGATCGACCGAGGCGCTGGCCTGCCCGGCGTCGATGACACCGGCCTTCTGCAGCACCGCCGAGACGAAGTTTGCACAGTTGACGTTGTTGGGCACCCACGACTGCATCGGGAGCTCGTCGCTGTACTTGAGTTCGCCTGCGTTACGGCCGATGAACTGCTCGGCGATCGCGGCCGGGTTGCGCGCATCGACCCCCCCCGTGTCGCCGACCGCCCCTGTATCGCCGACCGCGCCCGTGCCGCCGACGCTGCCGTTCCCCTGGCTGCCGCCTGCGCCGCCTGCGGCACCGGGGATGTTGAGCGTGTCGCCGGCGTAGATCTTGTTGGGGTCGCGGATCTGGCTGTTGGCCGACATCAGGGCATCAACCGAGGTGCCATAGCGGACGGCCAGTGCACTGAGGGTATCGCCCCAGGCGATGTGATGGGACGAGGTGCTGCCGATCGCGGTCATCGCTAGCTGTGATCTTTCAGTAGGTTGTTCATCCGGGGCGTCTCTGGAAGATGGGGGGTTACCAAGCCAACCCAGCCCCAGGAGCCCCGGATGAACCTGCATAAACATGCCCGATTGACGCCCCATGGTCGAGCGCTTCTGGTGCGCCGGGTGCTGCAAGAAGGATTGCGGGTGGTAGAAGCTGCGCAGGCGTGCGGTGTCAGTCCGCGTACCGCCTACAAGTGGCTCGATCGCTTCCGCTGCGAAGGGGCGGCTGGGCTGGCG